>JBARVU010000168.1:0-26013 GCA_049646425.1 Phormidesmis sp.
GGAAGTCGTCACCCAACGGGTAGGTGCTGAAGCAGGGCAAGAAATGGATGTTTATCTCGATCACATCATTGCTGGTTTGAGCTAGGCGATCGCCTCCATAGCCCCTACTCTATGGCCCTTTAATCGATGGGTTTATCCGCAAGGGTAGGCCCTGCTGAACATCCCTATCGCTGTCAACCTATTGCCATGTATGCTTCCAACAAAGCCCAGGAATATCCCTGGTGGGCAGGAAATGCCCGATTTATCGATCTCTCTAATACGTTTATTGTTGCTCACGTGGCTCAAGCTGCTCTGATCATGCTGTGGGCTGGAGCATTTACCCTATTTGAGTTAGCTGTTTACTCCCCTGATGCTCCGCTTTACACCCAGGGGCTGATCTTGTTGCCCCACCTGGCCACTGAGGGCTGGGGTATCGGCTCAGGTGGAGCCATTGTAAATACCGGTATCTGGTTTTCGATTGGTGCCATTCATATTGTGGCGGCTGCCGTACTGGCAGGTGGAGCCTATTTTCACTATACCCGGCTTCCTGCTGATTTGGCGACTGCCTCGAAAAAAGCTCAAAAGTTTCATTTTGAGTGGCAAGATGCTAAAAAGCTCGGTTTTATTTTGGGGCACCATCTGATCATTTTGGGCTTAGGCGCTCTACTGCTCGTTGCCAAAGCGCAGTTTTTTGGGGGGCTTTATGACGCCTACTCAGACTCGGTGCGACTGGTCACATCGCCGACCCTGAATCCGTCTACTCTTTGGGACTACAGAACGCATCTGTTTGATGTCCGCAGTCTGGAGGATCTTGTGGGTGGACATATCTATGTCGCTGGTCTGTTGTTTGCCGGTGGAGTTTGGCACATTTTGGTACCGCCCTTTCCGTGGGTTAAGCGATTCTTTCTCTTTTCAGGGGATGGTATTTTGTCTTACTCGCTGTTTGGCATTGCCATTGCAGGCTTTGCGGCCTCCTATTACTGTGGCTTTGATTCGCTGGCCTATCCTGAAAAGTTTTACGGCCCTACCTTAGAACTAAAGTCGTCACTGTTGCCGCGCTATTTTGAGATCCAACCAACCTTGGCCGATGGATATACCAGCCGTGTCTGGCTGGCAAATGCTCATTTTTATCTGGCCTTTTTCTTCTTGCAGGGAGGCTTATGGCACTTTCAGCGGGCGCTGGGTCTCGACATCAGCAGCATGCTAAAAAACTGGCAGCAGAATCAGATTACCGCCAGCGGCAATCCTAAGCTAGCTTATCAGTATTCAGAACAGTTGCAGCCCAGATCCGCTGCGACTCTAGGATACAGAATGCCAGAGGCTGAGGCTCAGCCCTACCTCAGAACAGAAAAGGACGATGAGGACTATCTTTATCAGCCTGTTCAAGGAATTTCTCGATCTGATCTGTCTACTATTAACGGTGTTGAAAAAACGCTTTACCAGACGACTTACCAGCCTCAGAAAGACACGTTTTACCAGTCTTCTAAGCAAGACAAATCTAAGTTTGATACCTTGTTTGGATATGGCCAAAGCTATTTAGAGCGTCTGTACGAGTCATCTGAAAATTCGGTAACCAAGCCATCTGCATACTCCCAGCCTATCGAAACTGTCTTTTACGAGCCTAAGCCTCAGTGACCGCTCATTGAGAAAATTTCTTCCTAAGAAAACATAGCGACGTGCGGGTGCATATCTCCAAAGCGAGGCTGCACCCCAATCCCGTGATGTCCCTCGGGCTATACGTATTGATGTACACGTCCACAGCGCTCACGGTTCTGTGCGTGAGCGCGTTCATTGATTTTCTGGTTGAGTAGCTCGGGAGGACTCCGTTAGGGCTCAATTTTGAGGCTTATCGCAGTTCCTCTACTTCAGCGATGGTGAGACCTGTGGTTTGACTGATAGTCTCGTTGGGCAGCTTGCTCAAGAGCGCGCGGGCGATCGCTCTCTTTTCTTCCTTTCGACCTTGCTCAATGCCTTCTTTCCGGCCTTGCTCAATGCCTTCTTGCCGTGAGGTATCGATGACATTGTTAAGGTCGCGATAGTACTTCAAGCTGTTCTGATAAACATCCTGCTCGTCAGGCGAGAAGTTAGAAATCTCAGCAATTTCAAAAAGCTGTAGAAAAACGGAATCTTGAAAAGGGCGGGGCTGCTCCTCTAGTTCTGGCAGGTGCCTGAGAAGATACAGCCACTTGTCCTGATGCGTCTCTAGCTGGTCGAGCGACTTCGTAAACTTAGGCAGCTCAACGTAAATAAACTTCAGCTTGTCGTAGAAAACGCTACAGTGTTGGTCTTTCAATTCGACGGTATGGATAAGGGTGTCTTCGGCCTTATGATCGTCAAAAACAAAGTCGAGAATGCCAATTGAATAGACAGGCGCGAGCTGAAAATTCCATTCTCCTCGCAGCGATTGCTCCTGAATTGGAAAACTGGCGTAGAAAACACTTCTATCCTTAAAGAAATTCTGCTTCGCTTTTTGAATTTCAACAATGAAGCGATCGCCGTTTTCTCCCTGGCAATAGATATCGAAGATAGCTTTGCGGTCAATTTGCGTATTGCCCAGACTTTCAGAACCCTTGTATGACAGCGTCTTAATTCTGTGGCGTTCGGGCAAAAGCGTGTTGAGGAAATCGATCAGCAACTGCTTGTTTGGCTCCGAGCCGAAGACGCGCTTGAAACCAAAGTCGGTCAACAAGTTGATATATCGTTCTTGCAGAGGGTAAGTCATCAGTTTAGTCAGGAAGGGCTAACGACAACCTAGCTATTGACTAGCTCTACTGAATATTATAAGCCGAGGCGCTCAGTTCAATCAGAACGAGCACCTCAGCAATGTTCATTACGTGCACCCGCTACTCGCTAAGCCAGTTTCTTTGACCTAGTGAGCGGGTGACAGTTTCGGCGATGCCTCTGGGCGACGCACAGGCAAGCGGACGGGCTGTAGATGAGGCTCGCCGACTAAAATGAAGGAGCCTGGGAGCTGCTTTACTAGCGGCGTCGTATTTTCTCCAATTGTGAGGCCATTACCGTGGCGGCGGCGCTGCGATCGCAAAATCACCAGATCGTAGGTGCGAGCGGCCTTGGCAATGGCAGAAACCACGTTTTCTCTGGCCAACAGCTCAATTTCAATCGAGCAATTGGCAGGCGGTAGCTGGCCCAGCAGAACTTCCAGCTGCTTTTTGATTCGCGTTTGGCGCAGGGTCGATGTGCGCGGACTGTACACATGCAGCAAGGTAATGCTGGCCTGATTGGCAGCGGCCAACACTTGGGCAAATCGCAGCACTCGCAGCGTCGTCACTGACGGCGTTTCAATTGGGATCAAGATAGTCTTCATGCTGGCGGGCGATTCGAGCAGCCGGGCAACTAAGACCGGACAGTGGGCAATGCGCATCACATCGTCCTGAATGTTGTTGAATAAGCGCCTGCTGAACTGAGATTGTTTGCTCATCCCCAGCACGATCAAGTTGGCATTTTTCTCTCGGCCTACGTGAGCAATCGTTTGAGCGACGTTGTAGTCGATTCTCAGCTCGGGCTCAGTGTTCGCCTCAAATTCTTCACTGATAGCTTGAGCATCTTCTAAAAGCTGGCGACTGCGGGTCAGGGCTTTGGTGAGCTGAGGCGAATCCATTTGTGGTTGGGCCAAGGCGATCGCCAGCGGGATCACCCGTCCATTCGCGTACTGAGCAACGGCAGAAGCAAGTTCGATCAGCGATCGCTCATTTTCAGGATTGTAGACCGGTACGACCACCGAAAAAGCCTCTGGCACTTCACTAGGCGGCGGCAGCCAGTCCAGCTCATCGGTCTCATCAAACGTCTTCTGGAGCGATAGCTGATTGGCGGCGCGAGTGGTTACCAGCGGGCCTAAAATCGAGGTCACCAGCATCAGCAAGATCACGCTATTAAAGACTTCTGTACTGATGATCTCCGCCTCATAGCCTACCAGTGCCGCCGCCAGCGTCGCTGCCACCTGCGGAATAGAGAGCGACCACATTGTCCAGGCTTGTGACCAGCTATAGCGATACAGTCTCTGCGCTGCCAGCACTGCTAGCAGCTTTGTCACCAACAGCACACCTACAATCAACAGTGGTAGGCTAATTGAAGCAAGAATATCGCCAAAGGCATTGAGATCAAGCAGCAGTCCCATATTGACGAAGAACATAGGAATAAACAGAACGCTGCCCATAAATTCTGTCTTCTCTTTGACGGGGCCATCGCCAACAATGCTATTGATAGCAAGCCCAGCTAGAAACGCGCCAATAATGTTTTCGACGCCGATGAGCTGTGCAACGACTGCTGAGAGAAAAACAGCCAACAGGACAAACAGCACCCGGTTGCCCTCATCTCTACCCATTTTGCGAAAGAAAAGCCGACCGAGCTGCTTGAGTCCGATCAGGACAGCGAGTGCATATAGCCCCAAAGAACCCAAAAGCGTCAGCAGCTTGAGCACAGAGAAGTCGCCCTGGTTGATACCCAAGCAAATCGCTAGTACTAGTAGCGAGCCAATATCTGTAAAGATAGTGGCTCCAATGGTCACCGTGACAGCCTCATCGTCGACTACGCCCAGTCGCTGTATGATCGGGTAGGCCAGTAGGGTGTGCGACGCTAGCAGCGAGCCGATCAAAACAGCCGCTAGCCAGCCAAAGCCGAAGAATAAACCGACGGCAATGCCCCCCAGCAGCGGTATAGCGAACGTCATAAACCCGAAAGCCATAGAGCGATCGCGCGTCTTCTGGAACAGAATAAGATCAATTTCGAGCCCGGCAACAAACATCAGATAGATTTTGCCGATTTCCGATAGCAGCTTCATTGTGTCAGCGTCAGCGTCCAGCCAACCTAGCCCGCTACCGCCAAAAACGACGCCAGCTGCAATCAAACCGACCAGACCCGGTAGCTTAAATCGTTCAAAAATAGGCGGTATTACTAGCACAATCGCTAGTAATAATACAAAAGTGGTCACAGGCGCACGTAACGTTTCAGAAGCAGGCTCTACCAAAAACAAAAACATATAGCGGCTACCTATAAGCAAAATGACCACAGAAATGGCCAGGGACACGTAGCCCTGGCCAACATCGTCTTTGGAGCTGTCTTTGAACGCTTCCTTCTCAAAAAAAGGCGCACATTTCCAGGAATGATCGGCCTTTTTTCAAATTTTGCGCTCTATCTTGAGAAGGAGATTCCCCAATCAGCGCTCAAAACGGAGTCTTGTCTATGACAGCTAGCCATGTCGCCTACTGTGCTTTGAAATCGATAGCTGCGGAAGCGACCACAAAGCTGCACCCGTTACGATCCCGTAAGCAGCCCAGCCAAAACCCGTGACGATTGCCCCCGCAAAAGTAGGGGACAGATCCCGGCAAAAGGCGGCACACAGGCCGGTACTCACGACGCCCTGGATCGCGCCTCCGAGCAGGCTCGCCAGTAGCCAAACACCGCTGAAATGTCTCCGGCGACTGAGAAGCAGCGCTTGGGCGATCGCCATTCCCACAATCCAAACCATTGTGGTCACTAAGCTATTCCAAAACCAGTCCCACAGACCGAAGGCTGAAAGGACTGCAATTACCGGGCTAGACAGACTTTGCCCTGGAGCTGAGGCAAACAGCACAACGCCCATAATCCAGCCGATGGCAGTGGCTACAGGCCACCATCGCATCCGGCTGTTTACCTGCCGGAGCACGACCCACTGCAGCGAGCCGACAATAGCTCCTGTGAGAAAGATAGTAGCTGCGAACTGCAGTCCATTGTTTTCGAGAAAGCCTACGAGAAACCCGCCGAGAAAGTTAGCAGCAACCCAAAGGGCGATAAGCCTGGCTGTGTAAAACATTTTTGAATATCCCTGAGAGGATTCTTGGAGTGAGCTATTGTTCTATTCTTGAAAGGGTGACATAGAGGATCTTCAATCTGTATGCCACCCTTGCCCTCAAATGAGAACCAGATCAGCGTTGCTAAGGGCTGGTGCACCTGTTAGCGTTGCTATCAGCGTCTGAGCTGCATCACCGCTACCATCTCGGTCGAAGAACAGTTCTCCGGATGAGCTGTTATAGATAAATCGATTGGTGGCGCTAGTGGCAGCTGTACCCAGGACGAATTGGTCAGAAGAGATTTCCGAGCCAGCGACCACTCCACCGCCGAAGCCCGTTGCTCGGATCAAGATGCGATCCTCTGCAGCTACGAAGTCGGTGATTGTGTCGCCACCATGGTTCAGGCTGTTATAGCGGAAGTCGTCTTGCCCCTCACCACCCGTCAAGCGGTCGGCTCCTTTCCGGCCTAGCAGCGTATCATCGCCATCGCCACCCATGAGAATGTCAGCGCTGGTGCTGCCGATCAGTCTGTCGTTTCCCGCACCACCCTTAATTGTGAGCTGAATGGCGCCGGGTCTCAGTCCCGCAGCGATAATTCGATCATTGCCGTTGCCGCCTGATACCACCAGACTATCTAAATCTGCATCGGCATCAGTGATCGTCACCGTTGCAGCGAGTCCAGCAACCACAACGTCATTCGCTGACCCTCTAATTTGAACCACATCGTTGTTAGCTGAACCCATCACATTGACGGTATCGCTCTCTCCATCGCCGCCATCGGCATCGAAGCCGCCCAGATCCAGACCGATCTTTTTAATATCGGTGCCCGTGAGATCATTGATATTGATCGTATCAGTACCGCCTAGTGCCTGAAAGTCAACCTGTTCTAGGCTATGAGTATCCATCACGACGCTGCCAATATTTCGAAGAAAGGTAAATCTCTCTCCGTTGGCTAGCATATCAATGGTTTCATCACCGCCAGAACCATTGAAGACCATCGTGTCATAGCCAGCGCCACCGTCAATGGTGTCGCTGCCCTCGCCAGGATTCCAGAGAAACACATCTTCACCCGCGCCTAAGAAAGCTCTGTCGTCTCCGCCCTTACCATCGACAAAGTCGTTGCCTTCACCGCCGATGATCGTGTCATCTTCACCGCCGCCAATCAGGATATCGTTGCCCTCGCCGCCATCTATAAGCAGTTGCATCGCGCCTGCTGCAAGGTTGCTAGCGTCAATTATATCGTCACCCGCTAGACCATTGATGACTAACAGATCGCGGTCTAGCTCGGCACCTATGATCTTGATCTCTGCGCCCAAACCCAATACGGTGACGTCGCCAGGGGTACCGCTGACGGTGATGATATCGGCTTGGTCAGAGCCATTGAGAATGACAGTATCGGCAGCACCGTCGCCATCAGCAGAACCAAAAGCAGACAGATCGATATTGATCTGTTTGATATCAGTCCCGGTCAAATCGTTAACCGTGATGATGTCTTCCCCACCAAAAGCGTTGAAGTCAACCTGCTCTAGCTCGTCTGTATCCATTACCACGTTGGCAACATTTCGGAAAAAGCGAAATCGCTTTCCCACTGCCGACATATCGATCTGCTCAGCTACATTCGCGCCATTAAAGAGCATCGTGTCGTAGCCTTCACCCCCTTCGATGCGGTCATTGCCATCACCAGGGTTCCAACCAAACAGGTCATCGCCTTTGCCCAGGATACCGACATCATCGCCAGCACCGCCAAAAACAGCATCGTTACCACCGCCGCCGATGATCAGATCTTTTCCGTCTCCACTCGCGATGACATCGTCGCCCTCTAGCCCAAATACAATATCTGATTTATCTGTCCCGAGCAGATTGCCCCGTCCGGACTTCCCAGCGTCACTGTCATTGCTCCCGATAATCAGAGCCATAGCCAAAATTCCTTTTTACGTGAGTAGGTACCTGTGTGATTGAGTGTGAAAATGCGATTCATGGTGCGATTTTTATGCGATTTCCAAACCCACTGAGCTATGTGCATTTAGTCTGTTGTTGACGCAGACCGGTGCCTATGAGCTCGTGACTTCATAGTGCTAGGGAAGTGAGAAGAAGTAGAGAATCAACCGAGCTTCCAATTTGACTAAGTTTCAGTCATCAGTGTTTTAGGGAACACTTGGACTCCTGATGAGATGATCGCCAAAGTTGACGAATCCTATAAAGTCTTGAGGCGTTGGATGAAGAGACTCTATGCCCAGACTTTCTATGGCGATGATGTAATTGCAGCCATCCAGATCATCCCTAATTCGACTGGGTTCAAATGGACTCGGTGTAACAAGTGGGCCTTAAAGCTATTAGAGTTGTTGCGAAATAGCAGAGAAAAGAACCGATACTTTCCTTGCTTCCGTTTCTGCTTATGCCGCCGCTAGATAGAAGTTCCATTATATTGCCTAGGTCTTTCGAGCTATAAGTGAGCGACCGAGCTTGAAGTTGATCACTCATAGCCTTAAAGGATAATCTTCTCTAACCGAGAGCTTTTACCAATATCAACAAGCCTTATCCTGGAGGCTAAACCCGAAAAGAGAGCGCAGTGAAAAGATCTGCATTGACCTGACCCTTGGGTTACTGCCGCAGCGGGATTTGGACTGTGAACTCAGTGCCTTTGCCTGCCGCTGAACTGCACTCAAGCTTACCCTGGTGGCGCTGAGTGATAATCTGATAGCTGATTGACATGCCCAGGCCAGTGCCTTTACCGACGAGTTTGGTCGTGATAGGTCTGCGCATGGGTGAGGTTGCCGTGGATAAAGCTGACGGGGTTGTTAATCTCATGAGCCACGCCCGCGACGAGCTGGCCCAAGCTAGAGAGCTTTTCTTGCTGTACCATCTGAACCTGAGTTTGCTGAAGCTGCTGATAGGCTAACTTATTAGGTGCTAGCGCAGTCCCCTTGGCTGGTAGCTATGGGTCACCCGGCCAAAACATCGCAGCAGCGAATAGTAACTCGCGCTCACCGGATCGCTTAAGTCGGTGAGCGAATCGATGCCAATACCGTTGCGACCATTGTCTTTACCCGAGCTGTGAATGTAGCGCCCTTCGCCTATGTACAGCGCTACGTGAGTCGTTCGCACAGGCGTGCCGAAAAAGACGAGATCTCCTGGCCGTAGTTCCGCTAGAGCAATGTGCTGGGTAAAGTCCTCCTGCTGATAGGAGTCCCGGGGTAGCTGAATGCCTGCTGAAGCAAAGGCTGACTGTACCAGACCCGAACAGTCATAGTTAGGCGCGGTCGTCCCGCCCCATAGATATTTGTTAGGGACTGCCATGGCCGCCAAGGCGAAGTCAATCACCTGCGGCAGCCGCGACTGAATGTCTTGATGCGTCAGCACTGGCGCCCGATAGGGCTTTGCAACAGGGATTAGATCGTCGGCATGAGCCGCCGCTATCCAGCCTGGATAGTCGTCTTCGCAAATATAGACACGGATGGCGCTTTGGTTTTTAGAAATTTCGAGCGCATGGAGATGATGGCCAATATCGGCTTGGGTGACGATCCCATGGCAGTTGGAAGACGTGTAGAGGTTGATGGGGCGATCGCACTGATACGTCTGCTTCAACCCGCGATAGATCTGATCTTGTAATGTCTCCAACGTGACCATATGCCTATTGCCGAGCCTTTGTCTTATCAAACGATAAGTAACCTTACCCTAAGAATGCCCTGTGCTAAAGCCTGTAAGAAATCTCAGCACTATGAACAGCGCCTCAGAAACGGTAGGCTGTTATACAAAGGCTATATTTTTTGTTGACTCCCCTTGCCCGTCTTGCATCAAAAGACCGATCTTCTATGACGACTACCCTCTCTATTGACACGTCTGCCATCGACAATAGCCACCTGAAGTCGCTCCGCCCGCTAGATATTCCAGCGCGACTCCTCCTTGGCCCTGGCCCCTCCAATGCCGACCCAACCGTCCTAGCCGCAATGGATCGCCAGCCGATTGGCCATCTTGACAAAGCGTATCTTGAGCTGATGGATGAAGTCCAAACATTGCTGCGCTACGCCTGGCAAACCGACAACCGGATGACGTTGCCAGTCAGCGGCACCGGCTCTGCAGCGATGGAAGCGACTTTGGCCAATATGGTAGAGCCGGGCGACAAGGTGCTGGTGGGGGTCAATGGCTATTTTGGCCATCGCCTGGTGGATATGGCGGGTCGCTATGGCGCTGAGGTCAGCACGATTAACCGTCCCTGGGGAGAAGTGTTTAGCTTAGAGGAGCTGCGTACAGCGCTGGAAACTCACTGTCCTCAGATGTTGGCGATGGTTCATGCAGAAACCTCTACAGGCGTATGCCAGCCGATGGCAGGGATAGGCGACTTGTGCCGTGAGTACGATTGCCTGCTAATTCTCGATACGGTCACTAGCTTAGGCGGGGTGCCGCTGTTCTTAGATAAGTGGAAGGTAGACCTGGCCTATAGCTGTAGCCAAAAGGGGCTGAGCTGCCCGCCCGGAAGTTCGCCGTTTACGATGGGCGATCGCGCCCTCACCAAGCTCAGCCAGCGCCAGAGCAAAGTTGCCAACTGGTATCTCGATATGTCTTTGCTGAGCAACTATTGGGGCAATGGCCGCACCTATCACCACACCGCCCCGGTGAACATGACCTATGCCATTCGTGAAGCCTTGCGACTGCTGGCGGAAGAAGGGCTGGAAGCTCGTTGGAATCGCCACCGTCAGACGGCTGAATACCTTTGGGAGGGCTTAGAAGAGATGGGCCTCACCTGCCACGTACCGACCGAATACCGCCTGCCTACGCTCACCACCGTTCGCGTTCCCGATGGCGTCGATGCCAAAGCCGTCACGAGCAGGCTCATTGACGAACACAACCTGGAGCTAGGGGGTGGCTTGGGAGACCTTGCTGGCAAGGTTTGGCGAGTCGGGCTCATGGGCTACAACGCGGAGAAGAAGAACGTCGATACGTTCTTGGCAGCACTTAAGCAGGTGATTTCTAATAGCTAGGGACTTTGGGTGCAAAGTTGTGGACAGGCGACCTTTCAGCAAATTTGTGAATCATGGTCATGGAAGTACTGCCCGCCCGATTTTTCACCTCAGAGTCAGCTACCGCTACAAATCCCAGCCGCTGATAAAGTCGCAAAGCCGGATTGCTCATCCGAATGCTGAGAGACACGGCTGGGTAGCGGGCTTGGGCTAGCGCCAACGTGTACTTGAGGAGAGCTGTGCCAACCCCTTGCCCCTGAACTTCTGGCATTACGGCGATCGCCAGCTCAGGAATATCATCTGCTAGATAGCCATATCCCTTCCCCTCCGCAGACCACAGTCGCACCCAGGCAGCGCCTATCGGCACATGATGTCGCTCAGCCACGGCTCCTAAGTCTCCGTATCGCCCCCATTGCTGCACATACTGAACTAGATCCGGATTGGCCTTTACCGATGCCAAAGAAGACTCATGCGCTGCCTGCATAAGCATTTTCCACAGCAAGCGCTCATCTGAGCTTTCTAGCGCGCGCAAGTCAATGTTCATAACTTGAAAAACTGGATTTAAAGGGGTGGATTGGCAAGCTTGGCGCTGAAAGATTGGTTCTCTAATAGCGTCGGCCTTCACGGTATACGTACATGTTGATAGCGGCGATCGCAAGAACTGTACGAAATACTGACAGCTGAACACCAGATAGATACACCCGCGCAGACTGAAATAAACCTAAGGAAAAGAACGGTATATTTCGTTCCGGTGCAATACGCGAGCAAATATCACCCGTTCATTTTCAAAGAAAAAACCAATACGATAATCCCCAACGCGGAAGCGATACGCATTATCAGAATCTCTAAGCTTCTTTAGGTTACGCATTTCTTGCAAACTAGAGCAGCGTGGGACTTCTTCAAATACTAGCTTTCGAATCGTAGAATAGCGAGAAGTGCTCTTGAGCGTCTTCAGATCTTTCAAGAAGCTGGGAAGGTACTCAACTTTCATCAGCGTCTAGTACTTCCAGCGCAGCCTCTAAACCTATGGGTGTTTCGCCTTGAACCGCTTGCATAGCTCGATATAACCCCTCATCTTCGAGAGCCTCGATTAAGCGGTGATAGTCTTTTAGTTGCAAAACGACTTTGAGAACTTGACCCGTATTATCAGTTAATAGCTCCTCTACGTAGGGATAATCTTCTGCTTGAATAGACTGCATCGCAGGTACAAAATTGAGGTCTGAAAGGACTTCTTCAGCGTAGCTCACAATTTTAATAGCGTCGGCCCTCGCGGTATACGTACATGTTGATAGCGGCGATCGCAAAGCAAATCATAAAAATCAGCAGCCGAACACCATAGATAGGCTCATTGATTAGCCGCCCATTTTCAAACAAAGGCGTTAATGAAGGCTCTAGCTTAGCCAGCGCAAACCCGGTGATAAAAGCGCCAATCGTCGAAGCGGCCTGACTGAATTTCTTGATTTCCTGACTGGTGCTAGGCGACACCAAAAAGCCCACCAGCCAGCCCAAGGCCCAGCCGCCAATGCCAATCAGCACTGTCTGGGCAAAGCCCGCATCCTCCAGCTCCTGATGGACGGTGCGAGCAATCCACAGCACTACCCCGAAAACAACAAAGCCAATCAGCAGGCTGGCAAAAGAGCGCGCTTGATTCATCAGAGATCCCCCGTGCCCCTCTAGTTCAATCTAGAAATCTTGATCCTGGGATCGACAAACGACAGGGCCAAGTCTGCCAGCAGGTTGCCGATGATCAGCATCACTGCTCCCAGTACCAGGCTCGCCATAATCAAATAGAGATCTTGCTTCTGCACTGCCTCCAGAGTCAGCGTGCCCAGCCCCGGCCAGCTAAAGTAGTTCTCCACAATAAACGACCCGCTCAGCAGAGACGAAAATTCAAACCCCAAGATCGTAATCAGCGGATTGATCGCATTGCGCAGCGCATGGACATAGATCACCTTATTCTCGGGTAGCCCTTTGGCCCGTGCCGTTTGAATATAGTCCTGTCGCAGCACGTCTAGCAGTTGACCGCGCATCAGGCGCTGCAAGCCCGCAAAGCTGGTAATGCTCAAGGCCAGCGTCGGTAAAATCAGGTGCCAGCCGACATCGAGAATTTGGCCAATCCAGTTGAGGTCTTCGTGGTACAGACTGGTGCGTCCGCCCACCGGAAACAGCGGCGTCGTGAGCTGAGCAAAAAACAGTAGCAGCAGGCCGGTAATCAGGGTCGGGAAGCCCTGACCAATGTAGCTGAGCACGCGCAGAAAGCGATCCGGCCAGCGGTTTTGATTGACCGCGCTGATAATGCCGAGCGGGATGGCGATCGCCCAGGTCACCAAAATCGAAGCGAACGATATCAGCAGCGTATTGGGCACCCGCTCCCACAAAATTTCCAAAGCAGGCCGCTGATAGGCAAAG
Source organism: Phormidesmis sp. (assembly GCA_049646425.1). Classification (GTDB taxonomy): domain Bacteria; phylum Cyanobacteriota; class Cyanobacteriia; order Phormidesmidales; family Phormidesmidaceae; genus Phormidesmis. Next base: position 13,133 of record JBARVU010000168.1, read on the forward strand.
CTAAGGCCAAAGTTAAACTGAGTCACCACCTGCTTGAGCCAGCTCCAATACTGAAACCAGACCGGCCGATCAAGCCCAAACTGCTGCTCCAGCGAAGCCAGCGTTTCAGGCGATATCTCAGGGTTTTGCCGAAACGGCGTCAGAAAGTCTCCTGGCGCTAGCTGCACTACCAGAAAGCTAAAGGCACTCGCCAGCAATAGTGTAATTACCGCCTGTATTAGCCGTTTGACAATATAAAGCGTCGTTTCGCCAGCCACCAGGTCTCGGACAAACAGACCGGTTCTACTAAGCAAAGAAGGTTGGCGAGCGGGTGACGACATAGCGCTAATTGAAAGAAAAAACGAGAATCAAAAGCCCAAAAGGCTAGTACTGAACCAGACTGACAACGGGCGCATCGGTAGGGAATTTATCGCGACCCGCCAAGTCTTCGAGCTCAATTACAAAGACGAAACCAGCAACGGTGCCACCGGCCTTTTCGACCAAGCGGGCAGCGGCGGCGGCAGTCCCTCCGGTCGCGAGCAAATCGTCAATAATCACCACCCGGCTCCCGGCAGTAAACGCATCCTGGTGAACTTCCAGGCGATCTTGACCATATTCCAAATCGTAATCGATTCCATAGACAGCTCTAGGCAGCTTCCCGGCCTTGCGGATAGGCACAAATCCCATATTGAGCTGATGGGAAACCGGCATCCCGAAGATAAATCCCCTCGACTCGATTCCGGCTATGCAGTCCGGATTGAGTCCGGCACTGTGCTGGCTGAGCTGAGTGACCGTATGCTGTAGACCATTGGGGTCTTGTAGCAAGGTGGTCACGTCTCGAAAGATAATGCCTTCCTGTGGGAAGTCGGGAATATCTTTGATGAAGGCTTTGAGGTCCATTGCAGGGCACACCTTACGGGTTACGGCTAGTCAAGATTTTCACAGGATAATATCAAAAGCGCCTTAGCGCTTTGTCTGAGGTATCTTATCAGGGCTTAGTACCCGATGATTGCTGTCGTCCGACGGGGAGTTAGGAGCACTATAGCCTGGATACTTTGGTCGCCGTGTCATCAAACCAACCTTTACGCCAAAAATAATAGGACAGGGCCAGGGCGATCGCAATCATCACCGCCCAGCAAATCGGATAGCCCCAGTAAGCTTTCAGCTCCGGCATATTCCACGGCGAGACACTCGGGTCAAAGTTCATCCCATAGACGCCAACGATAAAGGTCAGCGGAATGAAAATAGACGAAATCACCGTCAGCGTTTTCATGACTTCATTCATCCGGTTGCTGACGGAGGAAAGATACACATCCATCAGGTTGGCCGTCAGCTCTCGGTAGGTTTCAACAATGTCGAGTACCTGTACAACATGGTCATAGCAATCTTGTAAATACACCCTGGCTTCTGAGCTGATCAGGTCGCTGCTGCCATCGCGAATGAGCTGGTTGAGGGAATTGCGCTGCGGCCAGATAGAGCGGCGCAAGGACATTAACTCGCGCCGCACCCGATATATTTTTTGCACCGTATTCCGAGTCGGGTTAAAAATCACCTCGTCTTCTAACGACTCGATATATTCTCCGTATTCTTCAAGCACTGGAAAATAGGCATCGATCACCGCGTCTAAGAGGGCGTAGGCTAGGTAGTCTGCGCCTTCGCTACGAATTCGACCGACGTTCTGGCGAATGCGGTTGCGTACCGGGTCGAGGCAGTCCTGGTTGAGCTCTTCCTGAACGGTCAGGAGGTAGTTACGACCCAGCACAAAGCTGAGCTGCTCGCTGGTGAAGTGCGGATCGTCGTCATCGCTTTCTTCCGCCATCATCACCATGCGGGTGATGATCAGTACCTGGTCGTCGTAGTACTCAATTTTGGGACGCTGCGGCACGTTGACCACATCTTCTAGGACTAGAGGATGCAGGTGAAAAACCTGGCCGAGTCGGTTGAGAATATCTTCATTGCCCAAGCCCTGCAAATCTATCCAGGAAATGCTACGGGTATCGAGGTGCAGGGTGGCTTCTTCGGGCGATCGCAATTTTCGCCGAATTGCCGAGGTCTCGCTGTAGTCAATCAGCGTCAGCTCAGTTGGCGAAGCATCTTCATCGATTACCAGCGTACCGGGTGCCATCCCGATTTCATCGTAGTGATAGTCCCAGTGACGCCGCTCCTCCTCCTCTTCCTGATAGGGCACCGCCCTCTCCGGCAGTGGCTCTACCAACGGCTGATTCCAATCCTCATGTTTTACTCTTTTCATTACGCTCTCGCATAGCTGGACGGCTCAGCCTACAGCCTAAGGGAATAAGGCGATTTCCGGCAGCGATATTTCGGCGTTTGAGCGGCGTTATCACAGCGGTATGCAAGGACCCTGTCTACCCTCGCCAGCTCTCAATGCGTCGGCTGCTAAGCTCAGCAGACAAGCTATATTGAAGCGAAGCAAAAATCGAGTCACCCGTAAATGTCGGCAGTTAAGAGAAGGCCCCTATGATACAGTTTGCTCAATACGGTTCCTTTGTAGCCACGTCCGGGCTGATTCAGATTGCGCAGATGCCTGGCAGCCCTTCTGATCCTCTCATCAATAGAGGCAGCGACATTGCAATCTATGCAGGACTGGCGCTGCTAGCGGTGGCGTTGACCTTTGCCATTGGGATCTTCAACGCCAAGCTCGAACACTTGCTCATAGCTGCGTTTAGTCTGTGTGGTATTTTGGCCGTCATCCTTTGGTACCTGTAGAAAACCACTGCTTCTGTCTTTTGGCGTTCAAGGGCTTTCAGGATGATTCTGAACAACCTTAATCAGTCGATTGGCCAGCGCTTCTACAGGGATAGCGGCATTGGCAGCGATCGCGACAAAAACGCCGCTATCCAAATCGTAAGCAACAATCGCTTTTACATCTGGGCTACCCCCTCCGTGCCCCACCCAGTAAATATTGTTGAAAACTAAAAACACCGCCCGTATGGGTCAGCAGATGTTCAACTGTGATGAACTGCGCTTGAGGATAGTTCGGAAACCACGGATCAATTGTTTGATTCAGCGCTATTTTACCTTCTGAGACCAGCTGTAAAATCACAGACGAGGTGAACATTTTGCCAGCACTGGCCCACCAAAAAACAGCGTCATCAGTAACCGGACTAGGCGGTTCGGCCGAGAGTAAGCCCATCGAATGTCTTTTCGAGAATAGTTGATCTATTGGGCTTTGCCTACGACAAAGGCCATGAATTTTGGTAACCTCCTGCTATGGAAACCTGTCTACAGCGTTGCTAAAGTGTAGAAACAGTCATTTCTGGTGAGATAGATGGATTATCTACGCAAGCTTTCTCTCTTGAGCGTACTGACGGGTACTGTGTTGGCGAGTCGTGTTATTCCTCCTACTGTTGCTGCTCACCTTTTCTATGCCGACCAGGGTCTACATCCCTTTAGCAAACAGGAACTGAACATGGCTGCGACTTTGAGTGCTAACTCAACGACGAATTCTCTTTTGACGGCCGAGGCAATTGCCAAAATCGACGCCTATCTAGACGCCGTCTATACCCAAGGCAGATTTTCTGGAAATGTGATCATCGCGCAGGGCAAAGCCACCGTGATGACTCGAAGCTACGGTCTCGCCAATCGGGAACACGAGGTCTTAAATAGTCGAGTGACTAAGTTTCGGATAGGGTCAGTTACCAAGCAGTTTACAGCCGTAGCCATTCTACAACTGCGAGAACAAGGGCTGTTAGATCTGCAAGCGCCTATTTCAACCTATTTACCCGACTATCCCAAAGGTGAGCAAATCACCGTCCATCACTTGCTAACCCATACAGCCGGCATCCCTGAATACCTCGATGCCGAAATTTTTCCAGATTTAGCGGAGTGGATGCGGCTACCGTCCTCTCTCGACCAGCTTGTAGACCGCTTCAAAGACCTGCCGCTCGAATTTGGCCCAGGGGAAAAGTTTAAGTACAGCAATTCGGGGTATGTCTTGCTTACTCAAATCGTCGAAACGGTCTCACAGCAGCCCTATGCAGACTATTTGCAGACAAATATTTTCAATCCTTTGGGGCTGGAAAATACTGGCTATGAGATTCCGCAAACGGTTATCCCCAGACTGGCGCAGGGATATACGTTCATTGGCCAGGACACCTACCTGCAAGCGAGCCCTTTCGACATGAGCATTCCGCAAGGTGCGGGCGGGCTGTATTCAACCGTGCAAGATTTGAATATCTGGAACCAGTGGCTGCACGGAGATGAAGTGGGGACAGTGCTGAGCGAAGTGGCCCGGTCAGCGTTGATGACTCCGGCGGTTCAAATGGAGCCTGACGAGAATCCCGACGCTTTTTATGGCTACGGCCTAGTGATAGACGGTCATTTGGGCCGACAGCGCATCGGCCATGATGGGGGTATTAGCGGGTTTGCCAGTTCTCTGGCCTATTACCCTGAAGCAACCTTGATGATCGCTGTGCTCTCGAACCTGGAATCGCGGCTGCCGACAAAGATAGTGCAAGATTTGGCAGCGATCGCCTTCGGAGAACCCTACGAAATTCCTCAGCAGCCAACAGTCATAGAGATTGACCCAGCGATTTACGAGCAGTATGTAGGCACCTACCAGCTCCTGCCTGAAATGCAGGTGACGATCCGAGTCGAAGCCGGTGCGCTAACGGCTCAGGCGACTGGGCAGGATACTTTCGTGCTGTATCCCAGTTCGGAAACAGATTTTTTTGCAGAGGTTGCTGATATTACGGTGTCGTTTGCGCTCGCTGGAAATGGGGCTGTTGAAGGTCTCACCCTCTATCAGCTGGGGCAAGAATTATTTGCTCCTAAAATAGACCCGTAGCTTGCTGTTTAGCCTCAAGAACCGTTGTAACAAGCCATGAATTTAACCATACAGGACGGCGCGATCCAGATTCAGCTAACGTCCGCAGAGCGTCTGTGGGCCTTTCACCTGAGCCATCAGATTGAGATTCCGCTCGATAGCATTCAAAGCGTGCGATTAGAACGTCCAGCCACGACCTGGAAAGAATTGAGAGCGCCAGGTACTCACCTGCCAGGACTGATCAAAGCAGGCACCTACTACACTGAGCGAGGACGAGAGTTCTGGTACGCGCAGGGGGATCAAAACTGTCTGTGCCTTGACATTGCAGCAGGTTACTACAAGCGGATAGTGCTGAGTTCAGCAGCGGCAGAACGCTGGCGATCACAACTACAGCAGGCCATTAGCCTGTGAGTGATTTCGTCCTTTCCTGATCGCTTCAATTGGCGCGAAAAGACTTTAAGAAAACTATCAACGACCTGATAAAAAGCCTTCCTTGGATTTAATATTTCCAACAGGATTTAAGCATCGATCTAAACAGCGTGTTGCACTTGTCTCTGGCGAATGCAGTAGAAGCCGCCGGTAAGTTCGCTTCTACTACCTGAAGATTTGCCTCGACAAACCGCTCTAATTCAGGGATTCGCTCAACGGTGTCTATCTCTGATGTACCAGATTTCATTTCAATTAAGGTGTCGATAATCTGGCGAACTTCGCCTTCCGGTAAGAAGGCTTCGACGAGTTCAGAGAAAAGCATTGGCGGCTGAGTGCCCTGCTCAACCACCCAACGCGCTGCCAAACAGGGCCGAATAGAGTAGAGGTAGTGTTTTAAGCGGACCTGCTGGTGACGAGCGCTCCGCCGCTGATGGCTCTGGGCCATAGAAAGGTAATGATGGCATGAGGATAGGGGTAAAAAGGCTTGCTTGGCCAACTGTCGAAAGTTATCTGCGTCGGGCTGGGATTCGCGGTAAAGGATAGGTGATCGCACCCACTCCATCAGCGCTGGGTTAGACTTGCGCAGCAGCCCAAATGCCTTCTGCAAATCCCAGCCACTGATATCTAGCTCGTCTGTAATCGGGCGTTCAATCACATCGCGCCCCCGATAAACGCTGATATACCACCAGGGCTCCCTAGCATAGATAAATCTCACATCATAGTCGCTGTCTTTGGAGGGAAAGCCCCAAGCGCGACTCCCCGACTCAACCGCAAGTATAATCTTGACCGTCTCTTCGGCCTCAAGCCGGTCAAGCGCTTGCTGTATGAGGGATTGAATACTCATCGTATCTCGTTATCAGAACTGCTGTACGCAAGCTTTAGGTTTAGATGGAAGCGATAGCTGTCATTAGAGCTTTCCTCACAGTGTCCCCAAAATATCGGTGTAGTAAAGACGGTTTGAGCTATCATACATTGGTCTTTACTGAGCGCGGATAAGCCTCAGAACATCCCCTGCTGATCGCTATTGGTAACGCCGCTTTAAGTGTCTTCTTCTGCGTCTCACGGTCAATCGTCTCCTGCTGCTTCGCGAACGCCGACCGCTGGCGCCAATGGGGAAAAGCGTCCTTGCCGGGTGACGGTCACTGCGCCCGGATGGCACGGGGCGCAAATGGCGGCGGTCGCCGCTGGCTGTACCAGTGTTTCCGACATGCTCGAAAAGCTTGGCTGCGGTGAGCTAGCGATTATTGCCAGCGATGCGATCGCCGCCGATCCAGTCAACTCAGCAGCGTCTGGGCTACCCCTGAGGCAGGCCACCCAACCGGTTCCTCAGCACATTCACATTCACCCAGCCGCCGCAGTCGCCGCCATCGATGACGCTTCAGAGGGCAATGGCGGGTCACCAGCGTCTCTACCTAAGCTTGTGATTACTGGTTTTTGCGCAGCCCTGCTGATCGGCTCACTGCTCTATGTAGCTGATCGCCTGATCACCATCACCACCGGCGTCCTCCCCAACGGTGAAGAGATAGAAGACATTGTTACGCCGATCACAGGCGATATTATCGCTGGCTACGAAGTCAGCGACGAGTATGGCATTCGCCCCTTTCATCCGGTCACGGGCGAACCAAATGTGCCGCACAACGGGGTGGATTTGGCGATGCCTGTCGGCACCCCGATTTACGCAGTGGGCAAAGCCAGAGATACCGTCACCGTCGAGTGCTGGTGGGATGTAGACGGCGGTGGCTGGGTGGTAGATCAAACGGCTAAGTCCTATCCTGGCTATACCTTTCAGTCTTTGCACATGTCGGAAAATGGCTGCCGTGAGGGAAAGGCCAATGCGGGGGAGGCGATCGCCTACTCGGGCAACAGTGGTCTCGGCACCGGCGCTCACTACGACTTCCGCGTCAAAATAGACGGTGAGTATATACCGCCAGCGACCAAGTATCTAGAATCTGCGGTAACCGGCGAGCCCCCCTAAAGAGTAGCTAGCCAGGGCAAACGCATACTCCGCTATGTTCTCAATGAGCGCAGCGGGGCTCCCCAAAGACTGCAGCCTTTTCGATAGCTATGCTTCCTCATCGACAAAAAGAACCCCCCGTATGAGCCCATTGCTATCCGCCCGCCCGCCAAGCGAACCCGCCAGTACGCCTAAAGCCGCCACAAATATGCTGAGCTTTATATGATCTATCGTGCGTACCGCAGGATCTACCGTAGGCCAAGTTTCCATGAGCTTACGCGGGAAAATAGTCACCGTGCCCACGTAAAGGAAGCCCATAAAAATGGCAAAAAGTAGAGACATTGTCAGCAGCAGACTGAGGATCGTTGCCGCGCTCGTGACAACAGTCGATTCTGCTAGCATCCGGCGGCGACTGAGAACGTCCCCAAAGGCAAAGGTTCGGTACAGAGCAGCGGTGGCGGCAGCGACGGCGATGACGGAGAACAAAATAAGCTGATAGAGTTCGACAGTGCTAGCAACATCCCACATATCAGGGGTAAAAAATAGAAAGATAATGGTAGAAAGCGCTGCTGTAATCATCGTCGGTAGGCGAGCGAGCAGGCGAAATGGATTGGCCCGGATAACGGCGATCGCAATGCTCTTCCAGTCCCTGACTAAAGTTGCTAAAATAAACCGCCACCGGCTCCTCCGACTCATTCGCTCATGGGCCTCCCGAGGCAGGGCGTCGCGCATCTGTTGGCGCTGGCGATCCGTAAAGTGAACCATGCTAGCGAGATCTTCTACATCTGCAAAGTTGTGCATAATGTTTTGCGGATGCTTGGAATAAGAGAGATTCAGCAAACAACTAAAAGTCTGGAGCAGCAAAGTTTCCAAACGGCGAACAGTCAGTGGTCTGTCTTCCGGATTGCCCCAAAAGGTAGGGTTAAGGCGTTTTGTTGAGACGATACCAACATTCGTGAGCTGACTAGGCAGTGCCAGGGTAGAGCCGAACGAAGTTGTTGATAAGTCAACTTCGGTAATAATCAGCAAAAAGTGTACACCCCGCTCTATTTTTTCAGTCATGCCGACGTGCAAAAAATCAAGCGGAGCATAGGCCCCGGCAGTCGGCGTCAGATGTGGCCCTTCAAAAGAAAGCGTCACCACACGAACGCCGAGCGACTCTTTGAGCTTAAGCTCAAAAGTACCCACTGCTTTAGTCACGCAATCAAGAAAGCGCTCAGAGTCTTTGCTCTCTACGTCCATCGTCATCACACCGACAACGTACTCCTGGTAGCGCTTTGATTTCGGGGCGGCGGTGATCGCTGAAAGCCCAGCCTGAGAATTCATAGAATTTAGCCGCTAATCCATTTTTTATCTTAAACCATGTGCGCCTGTTCCTTTGCAGTAGCCAAAGGGTGGCTGTCAGCATAGATTTTTCTCGCCAGCCGGGTTCAGGGGTTTTGGTCGTATGAGGAGATTGGGGTTTTCCAAGGTCGCCAAACTATCAACAGCCCAACCTCTACCGACTTGAATCTGACCGCTGACACCGTACTCAAAGTCGGACAAATCTAAGTGCCTCATAACTAAAGGGTGTTCAAGTCAATCCCCTGGGCTCTCAAACGACTTTTCAGGGCAGAGAGTTCGGCTTCAGCAGCCTCTGCACGCTGCATTTGAGCCTCTGCACGCTGCATTTGAGCCTCTGCTCTCTCTTCATCCGTTTTGACCCATTGCCCAGTCTCGTCGTACCATCGCAGCCATTGCCGCTCAATGCCACGATAAGTACCCTGCCAGAATCCTAGCCCAGTCTTCAGCTCAGGTATCCATAGCCGATTGTCCGATAAAAACAGGGGCTCATAACGGCCTGCATTGAGTTTGAATGTTCTGAGCTGGTCAGTATAGCGGTCAAAAATAATGTAATAGGGAATTCGCAGAACCTTCTCGTAAACGTCCCATTTCGTAGGGGGTTTGCCAGGTAGCGACGTAGTTTCGCCAAAGTCTTCTTTTTCGGTGCCGGGAGAAAGGAGTTCAACGGCAACAAAGGGGCTGACACCTTCTTGCCAAACGACATAGCTTAGCCGCAGATCGCGCTGTTCGTACAAGCGGGGTACACCCACGGACAAAAACCAATCTGGGCGCTTGTACCACAGGGGATGATTGACATCGTAATAGAGGTTGATGTTGGTGCCGGTGAAAAAGTCATTGGTATAGGCAGGAAGGGACAGTGTCGTAGTGAGCAGCCCTGGCTGTAAGTCATGAAATTCGTCAGGCAAACCAGGTTCCTCTGGATCGTCGCTGGGCAGATCATACATGGTTGGCAGCGTTTCTCTGGGAGAGAGCGGCGGAATTCTCTGCTCGATGTACGGCTTACTGACAGTCATGGCTTTGCCTAAAATCTGCTGATGTCTAGCTCGATTTTAATCTGAATTTTTCGAAGCGATTGCCTGAAATTTGCGATCTGATTATTGACGGAGAGCGCATCTCGCTTTTGCAAGTGGTGGCCGCCCTCACCCCAGATCCCTCTCCCGTAGAGCTTTGCTCTTCTCGCAGAGTGGGCTTCAATGGTCTGCATAACTGGGATGCACTCTTGACGGATGGCATAGCAGGACTTCGAATCCGCCTCCCTGACGCCCACTGCGACAGCAGTCTCTTTGCGGAGCTGCCACAGTGTCTGGTATAGCGCTATCGTATGAGGCCAGCCAACAAATCCTGCAAAGAGGCAGTCCCCGGCAAGATTGGATAAAAACACGTGGTGAACGTTCAACCGGTTACACCAGGTACGCAGCCAGAGCCCACCCGGCAGTAGCGCCCACGGTTCGGAGTTTTCAAAGCCTCGGTAGTGGGTATCGGTCATGCCGGGAATCGCCTGGAGTCGGCGAATAAGGCGATCGCACTCACTCTCTACCGGGCTAGGCACACACAAACAGTTCGCACTTTGCCAAAACTGTTGGATAATTTCTGCAACCTGCGGATGTTGTTTAAGCTGAGCGTGGTTGACGTGGCTAACTTTGACATAGCTGGCTCGGTTAAAGCGGGCACATTCTACTGGTACGATGCCATCGCTGCCCCAGTCATCGTCACCGGCAATAATCAGCGTCGGCACCTCAGCCGCAATGCGCTCGGCGATCGCCCGACGATTCTGCCCCAGGTCTCTAGCAATCCCAATGCCCAGCCCGAAGGGGTCAATCATTCGGCTCAGGTCTGCGCCTCCCACCGGTGAGGCGACAAGCACAAAAGACTCTACCAGCGGCCACCACTCTGGGTGACGGGCCAGCACCTCCAGCCAGATTAGGCCACCCATTGAGTGACCGATGATGCGAATGGGGGTGTTGGGGTGCTCGCGCTGGGTTTGCTGAGCGATCGCTTCAACCCGATCTATCAGAGGCGCAATTCGTACCCAGGTATTCACAAAGCCCAAATTAGGCACAACTACCCGCGCTTCAGGGCTGGCAATCCGACGAGCCAGGGCGCCAATCGCGCGATCAACATCAGCCCAACCATGCTGCGCGTAAAGAATGTAGTCAGGTTGAGTCATAAAAAGAACTGCGAATAAAGCAGTCGTGATTGCAGCCCTTGCTACCTTACGTAAAAAAGCAGCCGCTGCAAAGGGTAGATGACCGGTTTAGCCGCCGTCTACTGGGTCTTCCCAGTCATCTGGCAGCGCCCGGAGGGCAGAGGATCGTAAGATGGCCGGTGGTTCGGCTACAACAGACACAGGTTTCCCACTACGCGGGTGAATAAACCGCAGCCGATGAGCGTGTAGATGATAGCCGCAATCTCCTGGAATCGCGCTGCCGCCCTCCAAAGGCACCCCGCCCACTGAATACAGCGGATCGCCCAGCAGCGGATAGCCCGCCGCAGCCAGGTGAATCCGAATTTGATGGGGCCGACCGGTCAAAATAGAGACCTCTAGCAGCGTGGCGTGCAGACCGCGCTCCACAACGGCGCATTCGCTGTGAGCTGCCATTCCTGTTGGGATATGACCATATAAATATCCCAGCCGAGGGTAGGGCAGTTTCCCAATTGGATACTTGCAGGTGAACCGCGTGGGTAAGCTAGCAGCCTCTGTCGGGCCAATCAGCGCCCGGTAAATTTTGCGCATGGAGCGGATTCTGAGCTGACGCGACAGATGCTCTCTGGCCGCATAGGACTTTGCCAGCAGCATCACGCCCGACGTGCCTCGCCCGAGCCGGTGTACGGGCACAGGATCTTCGGTAGGATAGCGTGATCGCATCTGATGCAAGACCGTATGCTCTAGAAAGCCGCCGCCTGGCAGCACGGGCAGGCCACTGGGCTTGGTGATCGCCCATAGCTCCGCATCCTCGTACAGCACTTCAAAATTCAGCGGTGCCGTGGGTTCTTGCCAGGGCAGCCGGTAGTAGCTCAAGCCCTGCCCGCCTTTCAGCTCGGTCTGCGCGCTTACCCGCTGCCCATCGAGCAAAATTTGCCCCTGCTCAATCCGGCTTTGCCACAGGGCCCGGCTAGAGTGCCGGTAGCGCTGCGTGTAATAGTCCAGCACCGTCTGTCCGGTGGCTGTCGGCTTCACCCGGTCGGTATACGTCCAGCCTTGATTCATCGCCGCCTATCAGACAAGTTCATCTCAGACAAATTCATCCCTGTATCCCTTTCAGCTCGCAAATAATCTATCGTGAATCATGTCAGTGTTTCTTCTTGTGACTGCTCCATGTCGTTCGACACCTCTCCCAGATTTTGGCCATGGCTGCGGGTGCTGCTCTGCGGCCTGCTGATACTGCCTTTACTCGGCGGCTGCGCACTGCCCCGAGTGAGCGCTGAAGACCGTCTCTTTCTCGATGTGTCAGCTGAGCTGGTTGGCAGTACCGTTTTGCCCAAGCAAAGCTTCGACGGTGAGCCCATCGGCGGCATTTCGGCGATCGCCTATGACGTGGAGCGAGACCGGCTCTATGGTCTGTCTGACAATCGTGATCGCCCTCGCTTCTACACCTTCAAGCTCACCAACCTTACTGACCCGGCGCTGAGCGTAGAAGCCGTCACTTATCTCAAAAACGCCCAGGGCAACCCCTACGCCCCCGGTCAGCTCGACCCTGAAGGCATGGCCCTGACCCCTAGCAATACGCTACTTATCTCCAGTGAGGGCTCTCCCCAAAGGCAAGTCGCCGCTGCCGTTGGGGAATACGATCTGGCCACCGGACAGCTCAAAACGGACCTTCCTATACCGGAGCGCTACCTGTTCGACAGTCAGCTCAGCTCAGCCGAAAGCAGTTCTGAAGCCGATAAAAATCAGATTCTAGAGCAAACTCAAGGCATTCAAGAAAACCTCAGCTTCGAAGCGCTGGCCATCAATGTTTCTTCTGGCACGGGCGGTGTTTACGAACCTTACCGGCTGTTTGTCGCCACCGAAGGCCCGCTGCTGCAAGACCTCGATTTCGCCCCTGAGATTCCCTACAAAAACCGTCTGCTGCACTACACCATCGACCCTTACCAAACTACGCTGATCTCGGAGCACTTGTACGAAATGGATTTAGCCCCTACTGGCGCAATCCTTCACGGCCTATCAGAGCTTGCGGTACTCGATCAGGGCGGTCATTTTCTGGCATTAGAGCGCTCCTTCGGGTTTCAAGGGTTCGCCCTAAAGCTCTATCAGCTCGCCTCTGGAGGAGCGACGGATATTAGCGCGATCGCCTCTCTCCGCAGTAATGGCAGCGACCCTAGCGGCATCACGCCCATCCGCAAACAGCTCGTCCTCGACTGTGCCAACCTGCCGCTGCCCCTCCAAAA
>JBARVU010000169.1:0-13682 GCA_049646425.1 Phormidesmis sp.
GATAAAAGCTCGATTAATGTTCAGGCTGGCGGCAATATCGGGGACGTCAGTGGGTTAACGGCTGGGGATGTCAGTGGTGTGGTCAATCTCGGCACGATTAGCGGCAGTGTGAGCAACGCTATCAATCAACTCTCAGATCGGCCAGGTTCCGAGCAGGCCGATCTGAAAAAACTTCTCAGTCAATTGCAAAGCCTGATTGAAGCAGAGGACGCGTTGCCTGATGACGATAAAGCTGAAGCTTTAGAACAGGTTAAAACACTGGCTGAAGCAGGGCAACAGTCAGAAGATAGGGGTCTGCACAAAGCTGCAAAAACAGCAGTGAAGATCTTGAGAGGAACTGTTTCTGGCCTTTCTGAATCAACCAAGCTGGTCTTGGAGGGAAGTAGCTTACTCAAAGCGATTACGGCGCTATTGGCGCTTGTATAGCCGATACCTGCTGTAGGCTTTACACAACAGCTCGCTCGCCTTGCCGGCAACGAAAAGGCGGGAAATCATTCTGGGCGATCGCCAGCGGTTTCTCGACCGATCATCCCGCTTTGAGCGTAAAGGCGGTCGCGCCTAGCTGAGGCAAGTGACGGCGGTGGAAAGCGGAGCTGAGCGCGATTAGATAGTTTTCGCTGTGAGGCGGGGCGATCAAGGTAATGCCTGAAGGGAGACCGTTGGATTGGAAGCCGTTGGGAATGGCGATCGCACACAAGTCCAGCAAGTTCACAAAGTTCGTATAGTATCCCAGGGTCGCATTTAGCCTGAGCGGATCCGCCTCAATCTCATCGATCCGATAGAGGGTGCCAGCGGTAGGCACGACCAGGCAGTCTATCTCCTCCCAGAGCGGCTGACTCTTTCGCTTCAAGGCTTCCATCGCATAAAGCCCTGCAAAGGCTTCTGCGGCGGTTATCTTCTCAGCCTTGGTAAGAATCTCCCGAGTCACCGGAAACACCGCATCCGGCGAAGCTTTCACAAAGTGACCCACCGAAGCGTAGCGCTCAGCAACCCAGGGGCCATTGAACAACAGGTCATTCGCCTCCAAGAAAGGGCTGTAGTCGATTTCGAGACAGGTGCCGCCTAGCTCAATCAGATCGGCGATCGCCGCATCGTATCGCGCTTCTACCTCAGTATTGCCAAAGAACGCTCGCTGGTCTGGGCGGGGGATCCCGAAGCGAAAGACTTGCTGGGGCTGGTAAGCATTGAGCTTCGGGGGTGGCTTACCGGCTGGGGAAGAGAAGGGATAGGTGGGATCAAAGCTTTGGGCAATTTCAAAAACAGTCTGAGCATCTTCAGCTGTCAGCGCAAAGATGGACAGACAGTCCAGCGTCTTACAGGCTTCTACGGTATGAGCCGTACTGAGTCGTCCTTTAGTCGGCTTTAGTCCGACGATGTTGTTGAATCCAGCCGGAACTCGGCCTGAGCCGCCGGTGTCGGTACCAATCGCAAATGAGACCAATCCGGTGGCCACCGAGAGGGCTGCCCCAGAGCTAGATCCGCCGGGAATATGGTCTCTTGAGAATGCATTGTGAGGGACAGTATAGCCGGTACGAATGCCGACCAGCCCGGTGGCGAACTGGTCTAAGTTTGTTTTGCCAATCAGCATGGCACCGGCATCTATGAGGTTTTGTACGGCGGGATTGGTGCGTTCTGCTGTATATACGAATCCGGGACAACCGGCTGAGGTAGGAAGCCCAGCCACATCAATGCAGTCTTTAATGCTGAAGGGAATTCCCCAGAGTGGCAAGTCTTTGGCAGGGGTTTGACGGGCCGTTCTTTCTAGGGCGGCGGCGCGCGATCGCAGGTCTTCCGGTGGCAGCGTGTATATCCAAATGCCATCGTCCCCGCGAGCCTCCAGGCTACTAATGATCGCTTCAATCGCATCTTTGGGAGAACAATGCCCCCCGGCATACTGTTGCCGCAAGTTGGCAAGCGTAAACGATATCCCTATTCCGCTGTGATGTTTGTTCGCCAATTGAGATACCCCACAGACAACTCTCTTCTATTATCTGGTGATGTGGGCGTACAGTTGTCAGGAGCGATACAGAGGGTAGCCTGCTTCCCTTTCTGAACATAGCAATTCTGACTTGACCCATAGATTTCTTAGATTGTAGGGCTTAGAACTCTATGGCGATAGAATTGCTGCCGCTGCTGATTCATCGGTAATCAGGCCGTTGATCAGCTTACCTTTGAGCGCTGCGAGGAGCGCAGTTTTTTTTGGCAAGCCGCCTGCGATCGCAATCGTCAGTCGCTGAACAGGCTGTTCAAGCGGCACACCGGCCACTCGCGTATTGGTGCCTTTCTTCAGCAGATGACCGCGCTGGTCGTAGGCCCATCCGGCAATTTCTCCGACCGCGCCTAAGTCGATCAGTTCGGCAATTTCTTCGTCATTGATAAAGCCGCTCTCGTGCAGCGGGCCGTTCCAAACCACATCGCCAATACCCACAAAGGTAACTTTGGCCTGTGCAACCAAAGCGCTAACCTTGAGAAATGACGCCTGAGTTTGCAGCAGTTTTCGCTCTTTGACGCTGGTTGCCACCACCGGCGTCGGCACCGGATAAGCCGCTGCACCGGTTCGCTCACATAGGTGCATGACCACTTCATGGCGACCCGCCCGCCCATAGTGAGACATATTGCCAATGATCGAAACAATCTTATGCTGTGGCTGATTCATCGAGGAGACTTCCTCCACCATTGCTCGCAGCGTGTGGCCAGAAGAGAATGCCATAACTGTGGGCGCTTTTGTGGTGAGATAAGTTTCTAGCAGCGTCGCAGCGCAAACGCCGAGGCCGGTGCTCAAGTTGTTTGGACTGCTGGGAATGACCTCACAGGTCAACAGATTGAACTCGTCGCGCAGGGCTTCGGCCAGGGCAATACAGTGAGTGAGTGGGTGGTCGAGCCGAAACTTTATCAGCTTTTCGCTGACGGCCAAAGCGACTAATCGCTGAGCGGCTTGCCGGGAGACATCCAGCTTTGTCGCAATTTCTTCTTGGGTGTTGTTGGCGATGTAGTAGAGCCAGGCGGCATGAGCGGCCAGGTCGAGTTTGCGATCGCGCGTTCGTGAAACGCCTTCACTGGAGGATTGCCGCCCAGTCGACTCCCGTGCCTTAGATTTGGCTTTGGAGTTGGGTTTAGAATCAGGCTCTCCCATGTCTACTGCTGCTAACTGTCTACGCTCAGTCCCTTCAGGCTAACATAACTGGCTTTTAGTCATCGCTGTGCGGCCTGCTGCGCCAGTGCAAAAGCGCCCATGATACCTGCCTTACTGCCTAGCTTTGGCGGCACGATATAGGCTTCGATGTCAGTTGTAATACCGGGCACATCCAGATAAGCATTCAGCTTGTTGCGCACCTGCGCGCGAATCAGCGGGAAAAGCTGCTTTTGCTCCATCACGCCGCCGCCCAGGATAATCCGCTCAGGCGACAGGGTCAGAATGTAGTTGACCAGACCAGTCGCCAAATAGTTTGCTTCCAAGGCCCAAGCCGGGTGGTCGGCAGGTAGAGAAGCCGCTTTTTGGCCCCACCTTTTCTCCATCGCAAATCCAGAAGCTAAGCCTTCTAAGCAGTCTTGATGAAACGGGCAAGACCCCGGAAAAGGATCGGCAGATAGATCGTGCGGAATCAGGATGTGGCCCATCTCAGGATGCAACAGCCCATGAATCGGCTGACCGCCCACCAGGCCACCGCCGCCAATCCCGGTGCCGACCGTCAAATATATAAATGTCTGTAGCCCTTGCGCACTGCCCCATTGATGCTCGCCCAAAGCCGCCACATTCACATCGGTATCAAAGCCGATAGGAACCGTGAGCTCACGCTCAACGACGCCCGCAAACTCAATCTGCTGCCACCCCGGCTTGGGCGTGCTCAAAAACCAGCCGAACTTAGGAGAGTCTGCGCGGACATCGACCGGGCCAAATGCGCCGATGCCAATCGCTGCCAAAGTTCCCTCTAACTTCGTCTGCTGACGGAAAAAATCAATCACTTGCGGAAGGGTTTCTTCGGGAGTGGTGGTGGGGATGCGGGTGACTGCTCGCAGATCATCCGGGCCAGTTCCAACCGCGCAGACAAACTTGGTGCCGCCTGCTTCGATCGCGCCTAAAAGTGACATGCTATTTTCCTCGTGTGAATGGGTGATGTGAACTGTTGCTTTGCAATCTTAAGAAACGGAGGGCGAGCGCAGCACTTAAAATCTGGCTGCCGATAGCTGCCTGCGAATAAAGAAATGTTGCGAGTAATACCGTTTTTCTCATCTGGCGGAGAAACCTCGATATGATTTCCACTATAGAGCTTATGTTTAATGCTTGGGCAAAAGCTCAAGAATAGTTCATCTCTACCGATTAAATACGCAATTAAGGAGCCGAGCGATGCGTCCATTCCGCTTCGCCAAGGTGTTGGCAACGTTCCTAGTGGGCGTCATGCTGATACAGCTGCTGCACGCCTGCGGAGTTGGGCCGACAGCCGCCGAAAAAACACAGTTGACCATTGCCACCGTTAACAATGGCGACATGGTGGTCATGCAAGATCTCTCGCGTCAGTTTGAGGCGGATCATCCGGATATCGAACTGCGATGGGTGGTCTTAGAAGAGAATATTTTGCGTCAGCGTACGACGACCGATGTGGCCAGTCAGGGCGGGCAGTTTGACGTGCTGACGATTGGGGCTTATGAAACGCCAATTTGGGCGAAGCGAGGCTGGCTAAAGCCGCTCGATCAGCTCCCTGCCGAGTATGACGTGGACGATTTGATCGACCCGATTCGCGCCGGGCTTTCTCACGAGGGCACGCTCTATGCGCTGCCCTTTTACGGAGAGAGTTCGATGCTGTACTATCGCCGCGATCTCTTTGAGAAAGCCGGTATCACCGTACCCGAAAATCCTACCTATGAGCAGGTAGAGGCGTGGGCGAGCCAGGTGAACGATCCCGCCAACGATGTCTACGGTATCTGTTTACGCGGTAAGCCTGGCTGGGGAGAGAATATGGGGTTTATCACTACGCTGGTCAACACCTTTGGCGGGCAGTGGTTTGATATGGACTGGCAGCCTCAGATCGACACGCCCGAGTGGAAAAATGCTATCAGCTACTACGTCAACCTGATGGACAAATACGGGCCACCTGGCGCCAGTTCCAATGGTTTCAACGAGAACCTAGCGCTGTTTTCAACCGGTAAATGCGGTATGTGGGTGGATGCTACGGTGGCAGCGGGTCTGTTGTCTAATCCGGATCAGTCGCAGGTGGCCGATCAGATGGGCTTCGCCCGCGCGCCTATTGCCGCTTATCCGAATGGGTCAAACTGGCTGTGGTCCTGGGCACTGGCTATTCCGGAGACATCGCGATCGCCCGAAGCTGCCCAGCAGTTCATCACCTGGGCCACGTCTAAGGACTACATTCAGCTAGTCGCCGATGAGCTGGGCTGGATTTCGGTGCCGCCGGGCACTCGCCGCTCTACTTACGAGAATCCGAACTATCAAGCAGTGGCTCCTTTTGCGCAGACGGTGCTGACGGCCATTGAGTCTGCCGATGTCGAGCAGCCAGCGGCTTCGCCCACGCCTTATAAGGGCATTCAGTACGTGGACATTCCTGAGTTTCAGGCGATTGGCACGCAGGTTGGGCAACGGATGACGGCGGCACTGACCAATCAGGTCTCGGTTGATCAGGCGATCGCCCGATCGCAAACCGTCGCCGAACGGTTCATGCGCCATACCGGCTACATCGAATAAATCAGACGAGAGAGACCCATTATGACTTCTTCCGCAATCCCCACCGTACCCCGGCCACCGGTCGCCCCGCAGCAGGCAAAATCGCAGCGAAAGCTACCGACCCTGGCGCTAGTTGCCCCCTCCGTTGTTGTCTTAATTCTGTGGATGGTGGTTCCGCTGGCAATGGCGATCTGGTTTGCCTTCCAGCGATACAACTTGCTGCTGCCTGAAAACCGCGCGTTCGTGGGCATAGAGAATTTCACCTTTATTCTCACTGACCCCGCCCTGTGGATCTCCATCGGCACGACGCTTATTTTAGTTGCCTCTGTGCTGCTGATTACGATTGGCCTGGGCACGCTGCTGGCGGTGTTGTTCAATCAAGAGTTTCCGGGTCAGGGCATTGCCCGAGTGCTGGCGATTTCACCCTTCTTTGTAATGCCGACAGTGAGCGCCCTGATCTGGAAGAATATGCTCATGCACCCGGTCAATGGGCTGTTTGCCCAAATCACACGCGGCCTAGGGCTGGGGGCGATTGACTGGTTTGCCGACTTTCCGCTGCTGGCGATCATTATTATTGTGTCGTGGGAATGGCTGCCGTTTGCCCTGCTGATCTTGCTGACGGCGATTCAGTCGCTCGATACCGACCAGCTCGAAGCAGCCCGGATGGACGGGGCCAAGCCGTTTGCGCTGTTTCGGTTTGTGGTGCTGCCGCATTTGAGTCGGGCGATCGCCGTGGTCGCCATGATCGAAACTATCTTCTTTCTCACCATTTTTGCTGAGATCTTCGTTACTACAGGCGGGGGTCCTGGGATAGCAACCACCAATCTGGCCTACTACATCTATCTCAAAGCGCTGCTAGAGTTCGATGTTGGCGGCGCTTCGGCAGGCGGGCTGATTGCCGTCGTACTGGCCAATATCGTCGCCATTTTCTTAGTTCGCAGCGTTGCGCGCAATCTTGACACCTAACTCTAAATATCTCGGCTAAATACCTGATATGGCAAACACTCACAAATCCAACCAATGGCTGATCGGCCTGCTGGCCTGGCTAGTCGCCTGCATTCTGTTCTTTCCAATTTTCTGGATGTTTATCACCAGCTTTAAGACAGAAGTCGCCGCAGTGGCAACCCCGCCTCAGCTTTTCTTTACGCCTACGATTGAAAACTATCAGGCTGTTCAAGAAAGAGCCGCTTACTTCAACTACGCCTGGAACAGCGTCTTGATCTCGGTAGGTGCGACCGTTCTGGCGCTGTTGCTGGCCGTCCCTGCCGCTTACGCCATGTCCTTTTTCCCGACCAAGCGGACGAAAGGCACGCTGCTGTGGATGCTCTCCACTAAAATGCTGCCCCCCGTGGGTGTGTTGGTGCCGATTTACATTCTGGGCCGCGAATCGGGCCTGTTAGATACTCGCATCGGCCTGATCATCATTTACACCCTGATCAATCTACCGATTGTCGTCTGGATGATCTATAGCTTCTTCAAAGAAGTGCCCAAAGAGATTCTGGAAGCAGATCGGATGGACGGGGCGACGACCTATCAGGAAGTGGCCTATGTCCTGCTGCCGCTGGCGCTGCCGGGGATTGCTTCCACCGCGCTGCTGTCGATTATTCTGTCGTGGAATGAAGCCTTTTGGAGTCTGAACCTCACCACCTTCGATGCCGCGCCTCTGACCGCGTTTATTGCCTCGTTCTCCAGCCCGCAAGGATTGTTTTGGGCCAAGCTGTCAGCTGCTTCGACGATGGCGATCGCGCCCATTCTTATTTTCGGCTGGATCAGTCAAAAGCAGCTCGTCCGAGGTCTCACCTTTGGCGCAGTCAAGTAGGCTCGCTGCCTGCGGCTGCCGCCCCTTTCAACACGCATAACATTCACCTAAGAAGAACCCGCTATGTCCACAGTCACCCTCAGAAACATCCGCAAAACCTACACCGACACCGAAGTCATCAAAGGCATCGATCTCGACATTGAAGACCGCGAGTTTGTCGTCTTCGTCGGCCCCTCCGGCTGCGGAAAATCCACCCTCCTGCGCATGATTGCCGGACTAGAAGATATCACCTCTGGCGAGTTGCTGATCGACGGCCAGCGGATGAACGATGTCCCGCCCGATCAGCGCGGGCTCGCCATGGTCTTTCAAACTTACGCCCTCTACCCCCACATGACCGTCGCCGAAAATATGGCTTTCAGCCTTCGGCTCGCCGGGGTTCCCAAGGCTCAACGGTATGAAAAGGCCAAAGAAGTCGGCCGGGTGTTGCAGCTAGAGCCACTCCTCAACCGCAAACCGGGCGCCCTCTCCGGCGGTCAGCGGCAGCGAGTCGCGATCGGGCGAGCCCTGGTGCGCAGTCCCAAAGTATTTTTGTTCGACGAGCCCTTATCCAACCTGGATGCAGCCCTGCGCGGCCAGATGCGGCTGGAGCTGGCGAGCCTGCACGACAGCTTGCAGGCCACGATGATTTACGTCACCCATGACCAAACAGAAGCCATGACGCTGGCCAGCAAAATTGTCGTCTTACAAAATGGCGTCGTCGAACAAATTGGCGATCCGATGGAGCTCTATCACCATCCCTGCAATCGGTTTGTCGCCGGGTTCATCGGCTCACCCAAGATGAACTTCTTACCGGTGATGACCACCAGCGTGCAAGACTCTGGCACCACGCTACGCTTGCCCGGAGATGCGACGGTGACGGTGCCCGTACAGCCAAAGACCTTGATGGTGGGCGATCGCGCTACCCTCGGCATTCGCCCTGAAGATATCCGAATTGATGCCGACAATCCAACTTTAATGGGAGAAGTCCTGGTGGTTGAGCAGCTGGGCGATACTACCTATCTGTATGTCAAAGTAGCCGGGGGCGACACGCTGATTGTGCAAACCAGCGGCAGTAGAAAGGTCTCCATTCGCGATCGCATCCCCCTACACATCGACGGCAATCTGTGTCATCTCTTCGATACCGATGATCTGGCGATTCCCAAAGCGCAAAAACACCCCCTCACCCGACAACCCCAATCCCAACAATCTCATGAGCATCAGCCCCGCCCTATCCAACCCATCCCAGCATCAGAGCGCCAGCCAACAGTCAAAAAAAGCCATCCCGCTGAATGAAGCCTCGCTTGCGCAACTCTCTTCCCAGCAGGTTCGCGTTCCGCAATATGACCGCAAGGCAGTTAGCACTGGCATTGTCCACATCGGCGTCGGCGGTTTCCATCGCTCCCACCAGGCGCTTTATATCGATAGCTACCTGGCACAGCAGGCCGACAGAAAGGCCGGTCTCCAGTGGGGAATTTGCGGGGTGGGTCTGTTGAAATACGATCAAAAGATGCAGGCGGCTTTGCAGGCACAGGATTGTCTGTACACGCTGGTAGAACGCGATTCGGAGCAAGACACTGCCCGCATCGTTGGCGCGATTACTGAGTATTTGTTCGCACCAGATGATCCGCAGGCTGTGATTGATAAGCTGGCGGGCGATCGCTGCCGAATCGTCACGCTCACGATCACAGAAGGCGGCTACTACGTGATCGAAGGCACGGGCGAATTCGATGCGAAAGATCCGACCATTCAGCACGACTTGCAGCATCCCGATCAGCCGGCGGGCGTCTATGGCTTCCTCACCGCTGCCTTGAAGCAAAGGCGAGAGAAGGGCCTGCCGCCTTTCACCGTCCTCTCCTGCGACAACATTCAGGGCAATGGCAACACCGCCCGCAAAATGCTGACAGCCTTTGCCCGTTTGCAAGATGCAGATTTGGGGGAATGGATTGATCAGCATGTCGCCTTTCCAAACAGCATGGTGGATCGGATCACGCCTGCGACCACGCCAGCCGATATTCAAATGGTGAGCGATCACTTTGCCATTCAAGACGCCTGGCCGGTCGTCGCCGAACCCTTTATTCAATGGGTGATCGAAGATAACTTCTGTAACGGACGACCCGATTGGGAGTCGGTCGGCGTCCAGATGACTGACGATGTCCATCCTTACGAAATGATGAAGCTCAGGCTGCTCAATGCGGGCCACTCGCTACTCGGCTACCTGGGCGCGCTGCTCGGCGATACCTACACTTCCGAGGCCATGAATAACCCGCTGATTCGCCAGGCCCTTGAGCGCTTGATGAATGAAGTTACCCCAACCCTTCCGCCCTTGCCGGGCATCAATATCAGCGACTATAAACAAACCCTGATCGAACGATTCTCCAATCCTAAAGTTCGCGATCAGCTCTCTCGCCTCTGTCTCAACGGCTCAGACAAACTCCCTAAGTTTGTGCTTGGCAGCCTGCGTGACAAGCTTGATCGGGGCGGCGCTATCGACTACCTGAGCTTCGTGATTGCTGTCTGGTTCCGCTATTTGCAGGGGCAGGATGAACAAGGACAGCCCCTGCAAATTGACGATCCGATGGCAGATATTTTGACAGAGCGGGCCAAGCGCGGCGGCAAAGATCCAACAGCGCTATTGAGCATGACGGAGCTCTTTGGCGATCTGTCGCAGTCTCCTCGGTTTACGCAGGCTGTGACCGATCATCTACAGCAGCTGTACGCCTTGGGAACAGAAGAAGCTTTGTCACAACTGCTGGCATCGCCCTAAAGATTGTCTAGTCTGTCTAGCGGAGGGAATCTTGTTGCAGGGCGTAGCAGCTCAAACAAGCTGCTCAATCTGGTGAGATAAGAACGTCTTAAATCTACTTTGTATCTCCTAAAATTTTTGAGGTGGAGGCGATCGCATGTCGGCAAAGGCAACGTATTCCTTTCAAGGCAAAACCATTTTGATTACCGGGGGTGCTGGCGAGATTGGGGCGGCGACCGCTCACCGATTTGCCCAGGACGGCGCTGGCATCGTGCTGCTGGATATCAACACTGAGAAACTCGCTGAAGTAGCCCAGGCACTGGAAAGACACAACACGCCGATCCATTGTTTTTCTTGCGATGTGACGCGCCTTGACGCTGTAGAAAAAGCCTTTAAAGATGCGATTAACCAGTTGGGCCGCCTGGACTATATTTTCAACAACGCAGGATTCCAAGGCGCGTTTACCCAGACTGATCGCTATCCTGAGACAGATTTCAAGCAGGTAATCGATATCAACGTTGTGGGCAGTTTTCATGTGCTCAAGGTAGCTGCGCAGCATCTCAAGCAGCAGGGCGGTGGGGCGATTGTCAACATGGCCAGCCATGCGGGCGTGGCGGGGCCGCCGAACATGCTGGCCTATGCAGCCTCTAAGTTCGCTGTTGTCGGGATGACTCAGACGGCGGCAAAAGATCTGGCGGCCGACCAGATCCGGGTTAACGCGCTATCGCCGGCGTTGATTGGCCCAGGCGTCATGTGGACTCGACAGACGGAATTGCAGGCAGCCGTCGGATCGCAATATTTTGACCCCGACCCTAAAAAAGTCGAGAAACAAATGCTCGAATCGGTGCCTATGCGTCGCTTAGGTAATTTAACAGAAGTTGCCAACAGCGTGGCTTTTTTGATGAGCGACGAAGCCAGCTACATCACAGGGTTTAATCTAGAAGTAACCGGTGGGATATAGCAGAGCTGTCTGAGCAGGGGTTGGATTAAGCCGAACTTGCCGCCTGTTTTGATGTGCTTAAGATTGACGTTTTATTTTTTCATCAGCGTGAACTATCTTGCGGGATGAGAACGTCTTCGCGCCCCTGCCAGTGCGTGGTTGCCAGGTATACTAGCGTGCCGGTTCTGGTATGAACAAGCGCTGTTCCACCGTGAGCAGTGGGGGATGGACGCAGCGCCGACAGCAACCACAGATCGCCCTGACGCGCTAGCTGCTCTGGTTGGGTCGGGAAATCACAGATACGCTTCAACAAAGTCCAGGCAGCCTGACGGTCGGTCGGTCGCTGCAGATCTCGAAAGGCATGTCCGCTTTTGGCGCTCAGGGTGAGATAGTCTAGCCGCACTAATCCAATATGGACAGGCGCGTCTTTGTGCTGCGGATAAGAGCTAGCCACCACCAGCAGTTCAATGGCTTTTTGATCCAGTGGTCGCCTCGGGCTGAAGGTATGCCAGTAAACCGATACTCCATACTCACCGGCAGACATCACGTGCTGGATCGCGCTGTGCTGCTGAGCCGCCATCCAGATCCCGTCGATTCTAGCGGGAGATTCGGCTGGCAGCCCTGACAAGAATAGATCGATCACTTGCATAAAAGGAGCCTGCCGACAGGCATCGTCTCGGGTGGTCGGCACGTAGTTGACCCAGCCGGTCTGGCTTTGGGAAGTAACCGCTCGGTAGTAGAGCTGATGAGCATTTTTCAACCCCTGCCAAGCTGAGTCGGGCAGGGTAACTGTCGGCGATGAAGTCAGCTGAGAATGAGCCCAAGAGGCATAAAAGTTGCTGGCACTCCGGCGATCGCCTGCCGCTTCTTTGTCGAACAGCATCGGCTGAGCGGCGACTTCAACGCCGTAAAATGGGTTTGAGCCAGGATCTACTCTAAAGGTCGCAGGCCCCGCAGACCGGGAGATGCCAGAGGGGCCTTGAATAAAGGGCTGTGTCATTGCTTTTGATCATTATCCTCGCCAGAGAGCGTCGTCTGCCAGCTGTGACTGGATCAGTAGAGGCTTCACCATCGGTTCAGCAGTGGGGCGCTCAGCTTTGCTGCTGACAATATCGATCCATGCGGCTTCCGCTGCGCTTTCGTCTGGCGTCGAGGTTTCATAGTCCGGCCAGGTAGAACTCACTGCCGACGCGGTGACCAAGCGATAGTAAAGTCGCACTGCTGAACGCAACCTTTGCCAGGCGAATTCGGGCAGTGCGTAAGTGGTGGTGAGACCTTCTGCCTGATTCATGCCAGTATGCCAGGTCGCAAAGAAATTATCTGCCTGCCGCTCAGTGCCATGGTCCTGGTCAAACAAGCGCCAGTGGGTGGCAACCTCAACCGCATAAAAGGCGTTCTGCCCAGGCATTACCCTAAAGATAGGGGGTTCGGCGCTGCGGTGATGGGTTTCGGGGCCAACAATGACAGGCGGGCTGTGTCGCCGGGAGGACTCTAGTCGAGCAGTGTGAAGCTGGTCAGTACGAGTGCCCTTAGCACTAGACTGCATGGCACTAAGGCTCGTCGTTCTAGCGTTGCTGATTTGAGCGCACTTTTCTCTTACCCAGTGGTCAAATTCGGCTTCGTCCATCACCGCCCCCTGATAAGTCCAACTGGTCAAGTTGCCGCGTAGATCGAGGTGGACACTATTTTGGCCTAGTCCAATGCCAATATTACAGCCAATTTCTTCGAGGGCGAACTCGGCTAGTTTGAGCGGCGCTACGCGGCTGCACCGGATATCGGTGGCATGGCCTGCCATATGCTGGCTTTGGCTAGCCCCGTCGACGTCTTGATTAAGGGCGGGATATCGGTAGGCTGAGTTGAGGGTGATAGAGGCTCCGATGCGATCGCGCAATCTCTGCAATCCCGCCACTAAGTCCGGCGAAATCCGAGCGTAGCGAACTTTTTGACTGCGGCTAGTGAGCTTTCTGGCGGCAAACTCTTCCACCTTAAAGTTAGCTGATAGGTTTTCTTCCAGCCGACTGGCAACTTCAATCAGCGGCACTTGTCCATTGGCGACCGGGTCAGTGTAATCCACCGTATCTTCAGGTGAGCTGACCACCGAGAAGGTTGCGCCACTCGGGAATGTGAGGGTTCTGCCGGAGGTGTCAGTGTTAGGATGAGCGGCCTCACCAGTTATCCGAATGAACGGAGCGCTGCTGGCCTGAGTGTCACTGAGGGTGACCGCGTAGTTTTCCCAGCCTGTGCTATCGGCCACATGCGCCCGGTAGTAGAGGCGATCGCCCTGCTTTAGCCGCTGCCACACAGCTGCTGGCAGTGTGTAAGGCGAACGGGTTAGCAGCGGGCTGTCTTGCCAGGAACCATAGAAGTTATGCTCGGTGCGATCACCCCCACGACTGTCTCCATCAAACAAGCTGGCCTGAGTCGCCACCTCAACCGCAAAAAAGTGCCGTCCGCCCGAATTTACCGTAAAGGCAGGGGCGCTGCTGGCGCGCGTTAGCGTCGCTGGGGCTTGGATAGAGGGCCGGTC
>JBARVU010000170.1:0-37974 GCA_049646425.1 Phormidesmis sp.
GGTCGGGGGTGTCATGAGGGGAAAGGGGGAATGGGGGAATGGGGGTAGGGTGAGCGAAGGGGCTTCGCTGCGGCGATGGCTCCGGGTGAGCGGGCTGACATTCGCTAAACACCTCTATAGTAGGAAGGTTGATCCCCATTTAGTTTTAGGAATTGTAAACCCTTGAGGTACTGGTTAGATTTGGACGACTGCTAGCAGGCTGCACTCAGCGTTTTATTCGCGATCGTCAAAGCGGGTGCGAAAGCTGCCGTACTTTATCCAGTACTGATTCAGTTCGTGATGGGGCGTATGCAGGCTGGCCTTTGCCTGATATAAGACGACGCGGCGGTGCGTGCCTATCCAAATTTTCTTGAGGGGCTCTACCGCGATCAGCGTACCGCCCAATGCCTCGACGCAATCTTGAAATTTATCGACCGTAGAAAATTCAACCGTTTCAAAGATGAAAAAGTTACCTGAGCAAATCAGGTGGCGGCTGCGAATCCAAGCCTGCATTTTCTTTTGGGCGGGGGGTGGCAGCATCTGAATCATCCCAGCCGGTCTAACGGTAGCTCGCTGGCAAAGCTTTCTCGCTTTTCAAACCGCAGTGCGCCTTCTGTGGAGCCCCAGACAGGCTCGTGAGTTTCGACGTCCATCCCCTGGTCAAGGCTAGTCCAGGTGTTTTCGGTCAGCGCTATATGGCTAACCAGATAGGTTCTTTTTCCCTTGCGAGGGATCAGGCAGCGGTTACCGGGTTCTACGCCCCCAACGAACCCGTTACCCTCGCGCCTGAATACCATCGCGCAGCCCTTTCGGGCGATCGCACAGTTGGCCGGAATAGTTTTTAGCACGTCTAGATTGTGGCCCGATCCCGCATAGGGAACGCCGTCTTGGAAGCCATAGTTTTCGATGTAAATGTGGTCGCCTTTATCCACTAGTCGGTGTAGCCCTTGACGATAGGGTTTCCACAGGTCATAGTCATACACCTGCTCGGAGTAGAAGCCGATGCCGCCTGGAAAGCCTAGCGCCTCAAAAAACTCGAAAGGGAGGGGCCGAAAAAAGATGCGGATGTGGGCAAAGTCCCGAGGATGGGCATAGGCTTGCTTAACATTGCTGAAGTCCCCGGAGATCCAGCGGGCAAGCGTGACAAAATCCTGGCTGATCGGGCGAGAGGCAGAGGGCGCAGTCATGCTGATTGAGAAAGAAAGTTATTTATCTAAACGGTAGGAAACGCTAAAGTTAGAAGCGGCTCTTAGCGGGTACTCGCACTTCAGACGCCAGAGAGGCGGTCGTGACGCCCTTACCATCGCTCGTTTTAATCAGAGAGACGCGAAAGCGAAGGTTTTCATTCGCGAACCAAATTTTTTCTTCGGCGGCAGCACGGTCGTAGCCTGTGGTCAGCACAAAGGTACCGTCGGGCCAGATAACGTAGTGACCAGCAGCGGGAATGGTTTCGGCGTAGCCCTGATCGCGCAGAAGTTTACCGCTGTTCTCCTGGGACTCATCAGGAACCGGCACCAAGATAGTTTGCCCTTTGAGCACGTCGTCTTCATTCCAGTCGGTTTCACCTTCCCAGCTCATTTTAAAGGGTGTGGCAATCGCGATCACATCTACTCCCTGACTTTCGCACAGCGCTAGCACGGCTGGGTCGTCCTTCGCTAGCTTTTCGATGTCAATGACTGAGCGAATCTTTTCAAAGTGGGCAAAGGCCAAATGATGAGCGCTTCGCTGCGACTTCCACCGGCCCAAAGAACGGGCCACAAAAGTATCAATATCCATCTGGCGTTTTAGCTCATCTGTATCATCTATACCAATCCATCATGCCTCAAAAGGCCGTACTTCTAGAGCGCCTGGTACAAGGGTAAAGCCAGGCGCTCAATGCCTGAATCTGACCCCTTTGAAACCAGTCACATCAGGCTAGACCTGTGGGCCGAGTCCCGATAGACAGCATGTCTATCGCTGCCATCGCGCCGATCTCCTTTTGGTCGGTACGGAGCTTAATACAGCGGGACTATGCCGGTTCAATGCTGACGATTTTGCCGCCAGATTTTTGAATCGTGCGGATTTTGCTTTGTAGCTGGTTGTAGCCAATCTCGTAGGTGGCGTTGCTGCGGGGCGTGCGATTACCGCCCGTATTAGCGCCTGTGACTACAATTGAGAAGCGGCCAGCGGTACCGGTTCTGCCTAGACCGACCCCTTTGGGCGACTTAATTTTGGTTGCCCGGTTGTTGGCCAGGTCTCCCGTCAGCCTGGACTTTGCGCCGGAATTGTTAGAAGCATTGCCACCCGCCATTACCAGAGTCCGATTAAAACGAACGTTTTTCGCCCCGGCTTCGGTCGCTTGGCCGCGCAGGTAAGGCACCGTGGCCTCCCCAAAGCTCTGCCGGTATTCATCTTGCTCTGGGGCATACAGCTCCAAGTGACTGCTCTGAAGCGATCGCTTAACGGCTCCGCCTACTTGCTTCTAGCTAACTGGAATGTGAGTCATCCCACGAGAAAATGTTTATCTTCTCCAACTAACTTAATACACTCGCAACATTGGCTACCAAAGCCTTGCAGCGAGGTATACGAGTGCTTTAGTGAACGGAGGAGCACTCGTATCCAATGTTAGTCTCGCACTCAGGGCTCGCAAGCAGTGGCTTCTTGTGAGCCCTATTTAACTTCGGTGATGCTGACAATTTTGGCCCCGCTGCGCTGAATGCGCTGAATTTGGGGTGTCATCTTCCGGGCGGAAACAACGTACTCATCGAAGCTAACGCGGCGAGGACTGTCGAACTTAGCAGCGGTCGTCCGAATCTTGAAGCGCTTCTCGGTTGCAGAGCCGTTCGTCGCTTTAGAAGTCGTAATTTTGTTAGCACTGTTGGTCGCAATGCTATAGACCAGCTGAGACGCTTTTATGGCGCTGCTGACTTGCGCAGGGCCCCGGTTTACCGCAAAGTTCCGGTTGTATACGACCTGCTTACGGCCTATCTCACTCTTGTCACGAGCGTAAGGAACAATGTTTTCGCCAAAGGCTTGCTGATACTCTTCGCTATCTACGTAAGAATCAATATCCGCGTCATAGCCAGCTTCGTTGCAGCGGCGAATATGCTCGGAGACTTCTGCTTGAGACTCAGGCGCACGACCTAAAATGTGCTGAAAGTTTAACTCGACGAAGCGATAAGGCGCACAGCTTTCAAAGTAGCGAGTGCGGTAGAAGTCTGACTTAGCCACCGCGCGGACAAACTCACGCACTGAAATCGAGCCATCCGCGAGCTGAGATTCGGCGGTGACGAGGCGCTCACTTTCCATCACGTGAGGATTGCCCAGCACCTGCTTGTACACAGCCCGAACAATGGTCTGTACGTCTTCAGACGAACTGGTCGGCCAAAGTTCATAGATGTAGTCGTCTGCCATAAGGATTCTCCCAAACTAAAATTCGTAACGGTTTTTTAAATGAGGTAACCCGTAGGCCGGGCTGCCACAGGCTCTGCCCGGATATACGGACTCAGCCCAACATACGGACACCAATGAAATTAATCGACTGCGGTGATGCTCGCAATCACGCCGCCCTGCTGATGAATGCGCTGATACTCTTGAGAGAGCTTTTCGTAAGGGACCAGGTATACCTGGTTGGCCCGACGGAACCGCGAGGACGCTTTGCGCACGGTATTGGCACGAATCGCCGTGACCTCAATCCGGTACACCTTGCCGCGCTCACCAATACTGGCACCCACCCGCGTCGGCGCTGAGGTTGGCGGCTCGCTGAAGGCCCAGCCGTCTGAACCGCCTGAAGGCGCTTTCACCGCAGTTGGGATAGCGTTGATCACCAGCTTGTTCAATCGGGGCTCTTTGCCAGATATGCTGCCCTTGAGAGAGCTGCTAGAGGCACCGCGCACCAGCTCAAACAGATGGGTGAACTCCACCATGCTCTCTGAGGCTTCGCTCTTATAGCCTCGGATGTAAGGGACAATATTCTCCCCAAAGGTGTTCTGATACTCGTCGCTGTCCAGGTAGGTATCGATATCGGCTTCAAAGCCTTCGGCGTCTAAGACATTGCTGTGAAACTTCATTTCGTCGTAGTTGTTGGGCGCGCGGCCCAGCAAATGACGGAAGTTTAGCTCTGTGTAGCGGTAGCGAGGGCAGGCTTCAAAGAATCGGGTGCGATATAAATCCGACTTAGCGACGGCGCGAACGAATTCTCTAACGCTGTATTCGCCCATCTTGAACTGAGATTCGGGGACGGTTAGCCGCTCGCTCTCCATCACGTAGGCATTGCCCAAAACCTGCCGATAAACGGCATTAATCATGTCCTCACGATCATCAGCCGAGAGACCGGGAACCCACTCGACCGGCGGCGTTTCTTCAAAAAGACTGACGCCCAATCGCGATGCTGGTCCGAAAGCCATGGATGCTATCTCCTAGTTGACAACAGTAGAATGTTAGTTAAATGCTCGCTCTCATTTTGTCTGGAAAGGGGGCACCTTTTTATCAAGTTTTGTGAACTCGCAGGCGCTGCTAACCACGGCTTCACTCTGACTATGCTGTTTGTATGCTCGGGGGTTCGACTGTTTAGAGAAATGGTTTTTGGGAAAAAGTGTAGGACAGATTTTAGGTTAAATAAGCGCTAAATTCGTTACCTAATGTTACAAAGTCGTCTTTTTCCCGCGCCTTGGAGATAACTGCGACTACCAAAAACTAGATAGCTGCGTGATGAGATGATCGAAGTAAGGGGCGATCGCAGCGTAATCTTCATCTGGAAATCGGCTGAGGCTGGCTTTTTTAATTCCCTTTACGCCAGTGACCATGGCAGGTAGTGGCACCGACAGCTCTGCGTACAGCTGCTTCATCGCAGCTAAGCCTTCAGGACTGGTGTAGTGCTGCCGCTGCCCCGCAATGCCATAGGTAATACAGCGCAAAAAATGCCAGAAGTCACGCCAGCAGGCGTCTGCTCGCAGCGGCGGATAGAGTCCTCCACCGGGCTCTAGAATGCCTGGGAAAGACTGAAGCACTTCTGCGCGGGCTTCATTGACAATGTCTGGTGCCTGGTCGCGCAGTTGCTTAACAACGGCGCTTGGATTGAGTGAGGTGGCGCTGAAAGCACTGTCAGCAAAGACAATCTCTTCCGATATAGCGGTTAGATCCTGGTCGCTTAGGTACTGCTTTTCGTCGTCAGCAGACTGGAGACGGGCGATCGCTTCCTCCCCGACAGTCGTCCATCCATCAAAGCTGACAATTCGCGCTTTGGGGATAAGCTGCTTGGCGCGTTCACTGAGTGCGTTCATGGTTGGGTTTGAGTTTAATCAGGCTCGTGGGCTTTTAGCTGATCGATAGCCATGGAGGCTACCCGCTGCACCGACATATCCACATCGCGCTGTAGCGGGGTAATAAAGTCAATCGCGTCAGGGTTGGCGAGTTTGGCAAGGGCAAGGACAGCCGCTTTGCGCACTTCGGCGCTGCGATCTTTGAGGCAGGCGACCAGCGGATGATAGGCGTCTTGATAGTTCAGCCGAGCCAGGTTAGCGGCTGCTTCGATTCTTACTTCTGAAGAGGAGTCATTGAGGGCTTCGGTCAGGATGATGAGCGCCTCACGCGCTTTTTCCGCCGATGATCGTCCTCGCTGCGGCTGGTTTGTCTGGGCCTGATCCGTTTGGGTTTTCTCTGTCTGGGCTTGAGCTACTTGAGACTGGGCGAATTGGGCGATCGCCCCAATCACGGCCGTTCTCACGGCTGGCGAAGGATCGCTGATCAGGCGATATAGCCGGTCGCTCACCTCAGCGCTCATTGAAGCGATCGCCCAGGCCGCATGACCTTTGGAGCTTTCACTGGCTGCTGCTGTCGCTAGCACATCTCGCAGTGAGTCAAAAGCGGGCGCGCCGACCTTTGCCAGCGCCCCTGCTGCCGCGCTCTTCACGCCAATATCGGGATCGTGGAGCAGCGCTTCTATCAGCCCCGACACGGCGGTTGGATCGCCGATATTGGTCAAGGCATTACAGCAGGCCCGTCGCACTACTGAGTCCGGGTGGTTCGCAATGCCCTCTTGTAAAAAGGGGGTAGCAGACTCCCCAATCTGGCTAAGCGCGTCGACTAAATTCAGTCGGGTTGCCCGTCTAGGATCGATCAGACACTGCACCATTTGCCGTAGTAAAAAGGGCTCTGGGTCTTCTAGCGCCAAAAGCTCTATCCGCTGATTGACGTAGTCGACCAGCTGATCGACCTGCGCTTGAGCGGCAGGTGAGGCTGGGGAAGCCGCCTCCCCAACATAAATAGGGCCAGGTTGATAGGGCTTACTTGCCGAGGAGTCGCCTGCAGCAAAGGCTGCTGGATCTAGACTTTGCTCATCCAATGGCCCGCCCGAAGCGTTATTCTTCATAGGATGAATCTATTGAAACTGGGGCGTCTTGCCCGCGCAGCTTGGCGAGAGAAGTGTCTATCTTGGCAATTTCGGGATGGGCGTTGAGCTGGGCCATTACCATAGACTTAGGCAGCTTAGCTTTTTTGGCGGTCGTGGTGAAATCGTCGACTAGCCGGGCGCGGTACTGCTCTAGCTGAGAAATTACGTCCGCTATTTCCTCGGAGGTCGCGGTTAATTCATTCGCTTGGGCGGACTCTGCCATAGTAGATACCTCTTTCGACAAATATTCTTATAAACAGTCTCTCAAAACCAGAGTAAATCAAATTGATCGACTCCGTAGCTTGATGAATATTTCTGAAATCAAAACCATTCTGACCAGCGAAGATCCTCAGCTACGGCTGCGGGGGCTGATCGCCCTGAAGGAATACGACAGCGACATTGCCGTACCGATACTCATCAACCAGCGACAGGACGCCGCCTTTTTGGTGCGCTCATTTGTGGCCATGGGCCTAGGCCGCAAGCGCAGCAATGCCGCCTATACCGCTCTGCTCGAAATGCTTGCCGCCGAGCCGGATCACAATGTTCAAGCTGAGATTGCCAATTCCTTGGGGCTGTATGGGGCGGTGGCCGCTGATCGCTTGGTCACCCTATTCTATGAAAATGAACACTGGCTTGTGCGGCGCAGCATCTTAGCGATTATGCCCGAGCTAAACAGCCCCGGAATGCTGCTAAAGCTCGCCATGGACTCGCTCAAAGCTGAAGATCAAACGATTGCCCAAGCAGGCATCACCGCGCTGGCGCAGCTAGTCGATACGCCGCAAGAAACGATGGCGCTCAATGCGCTACTGCCGCTGCTCAAAGATGACAACTGGCGATCGCGCATGTATTTAGCCTATGCGCTCAAGCCGTTTAAGCGCGAACGGGCCAGACATGCCCTGATTCAGCTCCGCCAGGATAGCCATCACAAGGTGGTTGCAGCAGCCCTCGAAAACCTATTGCCTGCCTGAGGGCCGCCTGATAAAAATCTTCCTGCGGCTGATTGTCGCATCTGATCAGATTAGGTTATCTTGAAACGTAAAGAAATGTTTCTTTTCAAGTAACCCTGACCCTCTACCTGTGATTCAGCTATACGGGTCAGCTAAAACGAGGAGCGATCACCGTGATCCTGTCTGCAACTTCAAGCCTCCAGCCCTACGCTCAGCCTCCAGCCGATCTAGCCGCTATAGAGGCTCAGGCGACCACGTTTTTCCGGCGCTCAGCGGGCAGTTGGCAGTCTCGCCGTCGCTATTACACCCTGGCGAACGGTGAAACCCAAGAAGTGGTGAGTGACATCACCGTTGACTTTTTGGAGTGCACCCACAGTGAACTGGTCAAGCTCGCTGAGCGTCATGCGCTGGAGATACCGCTGATCTGCGGCGCAAAAGTCACCTGGCAGAGTAATTACATCACGCCGAGC
This sequence comes from Phormidesmis sp., assembly GCA_049646425.1. Lineage (GTDB taxonomy): Bacteria > Cyanobacteriota > Cyanobacteriia > Phormidesmidales > Phormidesmidaceae > Phormidesmis. Next base: position 7,767 of record JBARVU010000170.1, read on the forward strand.
CGCAAGCCTTCTAAAGGGTCTACCGTCTTTGGCATCCTAGGGAACGTGATGTATCGCGATCGCGGCTTTGCCACCCCTAAGCCAGTCACCGCCGACTACAAGTTCACTGGCCCTCACACGATGGTGCTTCACACTGAGTACAACGGCTCTAGCTTTGAAGAAGAACTCAAGCTCATCGGCGAGAACTATCGCACCCGGCAAACGATTATTTGCCGCGCGGGAGAAGAGATTATGATTGGTCAGTATCTAGAGACGCGCCTGTAGTTTAGACCTACAGGCATCAGGCTTCCAGGCTCTGACGAGTGGTCTTGCGGGTAAAGGCATTCCACTCGTTCAGCTCAGCCGCAGCATGACCGAGCAGTTTTGAGCGGCCTTCATCACTCAGCCCGACCGCGCCGCTAAAGTCAGCGCCCGCGATGCTGCCCACTGCCGAAAAATCAACATCGGCTAAGTTGGTGGCTCGAAAGTCAGCCCGCTGAAGCTCCGCCCCTGCCAGATTCACGCCTTGCAGATTTGCGCCCGTCAGAAAAGCCTTTTGCAAATTCGCCCCGCTGAGCGCTGCTCCAGCTAGATTCGCCCTCTCCAAGTTAGCGCCACTGAGATAGGTGCCATACATCATGGCGTTGCTCAGGTCTGCTGCTTTGAGATTAGCCGTGTTTAAATAGGCTCCATTCAACGCTGCCCCTGGCCCTACGGCCCCACTGCTTTTATAGCGAAACCCCTCCGGCCACTGGGTCGCCCGGTCATAAAGCGCTAGTTTCATAGCGGTATCTTTTAGGATGGCGCCGGTGAGGTCGCTTCCTTGCAAGTCGGCACGATAGAGATAAGCACCTGCTAGATCTGCATTCGTTAAATTGGCACCTTTGAGGCTCGCGCCCCGCAGATCGGTTTTTTGCAAATTGGCACCGCTCAAATTAGCCCCGGTCAGGTTAGCCCCGATCAGGCTGGCACCAGAGAGCATTGCCTCAGAGAGATCTGCCTCAGAAAAATTCACACGGTAGAGATCTTGTCCGGCAAACTCAGTGCCGCGTAAATTTGCCCCCGGAAGATGGGCGTGAGGGGCCACCGAAGCGGCATCCACCAGATTAGACATCGTCACCTACCAGAAAAATATTACTATTTTGATAGGATTGCAGACTCCCCGGCGCCAGCACAACCAAAAAATTCAATCATGCTACTAAACCCACCGATGACGATGATGTCGTTCTTTCGTAAGAGCGAGGGCACCTGGTTTACGCAGCGGACGGTGCATCATTTTGACGTAGTCGCTGATGAGTCGGGAGAGTCGAACCTGATCGTGGGCGTTGTCGATGCTGCCGATCAGCGGGTGATCGATATCTGTAAATCTCAAAATCTCGACCCGAGCTTAGCTGCTGGCGGCGCTACCTTTGCCTGGCAGGCGAATTTGTCAGACAGTGCGCCGGTTTCTTCAGCAGCAGTGCTGGTAGACATTCCTGACGATGAGCAGGGGCGCGCGGGAAAGCTGGTGCGCGATCGCGGCTATGTAGAGACTATCCCCGTCGTCAGCCGCTACTGGTTTGGCCAGGACGGCGTGCTCACCATCGACACCGACTATGAGACGAACCAGGGACAGGAGCGCTGCTGGTTTCTTACCGATGACTTTCGGGTGCGGGTGAGCACCGCTCGCCTGATGAACGGCGTTAATCTAATGACCTACTGCTCCGAAAAGCGGTTCATCACGCCAGAAGATGTTTCGGCAATGGCCGCAAAGCACGCGCTGTCAGGCGTTTCTCGCAGTCATTAAGGAATGTAACTTTGTTTTTCATAATCAGGACGGCGATCGCGACCATCTCGTATTGTGGTCAAAATACTTGACCTTAAAAACTAACGAAAATTAACGGTTGGATAATGTATCGCCCTTTCTTAGCGCATTTAGAGACCTCCCTCACCCAAAGGTTTGAGCTGACAAAACGCTCTATCCCAGCGGGCCTAGAGTGCAATATCAGTGAGCGAGGCCGTCACCCGGCGACGATTCAGAGCTGGTGCTTTGAATGCAAAGAGCTGCGCAAAGCTCGCTATACCTATATAGATGCTGGTGAAAGCGCTCAAATTTTTAATAGCGTCATTTATCCTGCCTACCACTACGATCTGCCGCTGCTCGGGATTGACTTTCTCTCTTTTGGCGCGGTCAAAAATCTGATCGTGATGGATTTTCAGCCGCTCTTTCAAGACGAAGCGTATCAGCAAAAGTACATCGCTCCGCTCAAGGCACTCCACGCCCAGTACCCTGATCTGGCGCAGAATCTGGAGATGAAGTTCTACGATGCCAATCAGTACTTCTCTCAGTATTTGCTGTTTGCCAAAACCGACCCTGACACGGTTAAGACCCGCGTCCTTGCAGCCTTCAAGGACTATCTCAAACTCTACTGGGAGATGATGGACAGCGCGATTCCCAATTACGATAGTGCTGCCGTCGCTCGCATTGCCCAAGCCCAGCGCGACTATGACCAGTACAGCGCCGAGCGAGATCCGGCCTCAGGGCTCTTCAGCAGCTATTTTGGCCACGAATGGTCGGAGCGCTTTCTCTACGGCTTTCTATTTGAAGATGCGGTGCCCTTGGCAGTGGGTGTAGGCCAGCCATGACTGCTCAGCAACCCCCTCAACAAACGCCCCAAAGAACCCCTCCAGAAACAATTTACGAGCCTTTTTTGCAGCGGGCGATCGCCCTGCTCACCGAGCACCTAGACATCAGCCCCTACCCAATACCAGCCGGCTTTGAAGCCAAGAGCGCGGTGACCGGCAAAGGCAAACGTCAGGCGACCGTGACAACGACCAGCTACGGCGCCTGCTCGCCGCCCAAGCTGAGGCAGATTCGCGCGGCCCACGTCCAGGGTGGTGAAGCCCTTCAGGTTCTGAATTTCGTCATCTTTCCAGAGCTCGACTATGACCTGCCTTTTTTCGGCGCAGACTTAGTCACGCTACCGGGCGGTCACCTGATTGCGCTGGACATGCAGCCGCTCTTTCAAACTGAAGCCTATCGGGCGAAGTACAGCCAGCCGATCATGGAGATGTTTCGCGGCTATCAGCAGCATCTGCCCTGGGGCGGCGACTTTCCTGAAGAAGCGCAAGCATTCTTCTCACCAGCCTTCTTATGGACGCGCCCGGCTGAGACTACCGCTGTAAAAACGCACGTGTTCGCAGCCTTTGAAGACTACCTCAAGGCTTACTTGAATTTTGTCAAGCAGGCCCAGCCTGTTACCGATCCAGATAGACAAGCAGCGATTCAGCAGTCCCATCTAAACTACGTGCGCTACCGGGCCGAGAAAGATCCCGCCCGAGGCATGCTCACCCGGTTCTACGGCCCGGAATGGACAGAAGCCTACATTCACGGCTTTCTATTTGATTTGGAACAAGACCCCCGAGTGGCAGCTTCTATGGCAGTGTCTTAGGCCAAGTGACGTATCCGCGATTTGTAACTTTGCTGCTAGCGGCGATCGGCATCCTTACTCAAAACGCGGTCCGGGCAGATCGGTAGGCCGAGGCGAAAACACTTGACCTCTCTATGGTTTACGCAATCAGTCGTTCTATGAACTTTCTTGAACTTTCTTAGATACTCGTCGTATACGCTTTACTCTTTAAATGAGGAAGCAGACGGTCATTACGTCTGTTTTCGTTGCTTAAATACTAGGAGAATTTGGATCTATGCTTGATGCGTTTGCTAAAGTTGTCTCCCAAGCTGATGCGCGGGGCGAGTATATCAGCTCTTCGCAGCTAGATGCGCTAGACAAGATGGTTGCCGACGGTAATAAGCGGATGGACGCGGTCAACGGTATCACCAGCAATGCTTCTGCCATTGTTGCTAACGCTGCCCGCTCTTTGTTTGCTGAGCAGCCTCAGCTCATTCAGCCCGGTGGTAACGCCTACACTTCTCGTCGCATGGCCGCTTGCCTGCGTGACATGGAGATCATTTTGCGCTACATCACCTACGCAATGTTCTCTGGCGATGCTAGCGCTCTCGATGATCGCTGCCTGAACGGTCTACGTGAGACTTACATTGCTTTGGGTACCCCCGGCGCTTCTGTAGCGACTGGCGTGCAAAAGATGAAAGAAGCGGCGATCGCGATCGTTAGCGACTCCAGCAGTGTCACCAATGGTGATTGCAGCAGCCTGATTTCTGAGTTGGGTGGTTACTTTGACCGCGCGGCCTCTGCTGTTAGCTAGTTGACCATCTGTTTAATGCTTTGTTCAACGCTTTTGCAGTTATGCCTGTTGGGTATAAGCGCATAAGGTTGAGAACGAGCATCCCACTCGATTTTAAGTGAATTGCCGATAGGCGAGCCGATGGCTTCCTTGAAGGTAAAACGCTGCTTTAAAAAATGTTGAAACCTCAATTAGGAGATCTTTAAAGATGAAAACTCCTCTGACCGAAGCAGTTTCTGCTGCTGATTCTCAGGGCCGTTTCCTAAGCTCGACTGAAATGCAAGTTGCATTTGGTCGTTTTGGTCAAGCTAAGGCCAGCCTCGAAGCTGCCCGTAAGCTGACCCAAAATGCTGACAGCCTCGCTCAAGGCGCTGCTCAAGCTGTTTACAATAAGTTCCCTTACACCACTCAAATGCAGGGGCCTCAGTACGCTGCTGACCAGCGTGGTAAAGACAAGTGTGTCCGGGACATTGGCTACTACACGCGGATGATCACCTACTGCCTGATCGTCGGCGGCACTGGCCCCATGGATGACTACTTGGTTTCGGGTCTTGCTGAAATCAACAAGACGTTTGATCTGGCTCCCAGCTGGTATATCGAAGCGCTCAAGCACATTCGGTCTAACCACGGTCTGAGCGGAGATCCTGCGACTGAAGCCAACACCTACATCAACTACGCGATTAACTCGCTAAGCTAACGAGCTAAATTGGCGTCCTAGCCTCTGAGTTTAAGTCTTTGGCTTACATGGCAGGCGGTTAGACTTCAATTTTCACCCAGAGAGATATGCGATTACTGGAACGGTCTAGTGGTTGTTTGTTTCTCTGGGTTTGCTATTGGCAGCCCCTTAGTGTTATTGACGGCGCGATTGACGATGACGATGACGACAGCAGACACCCAGCCAAACGGTGCGCCTCAGCTTACGGTGCCTCAGGCGATCGCCAATCTCAAACAAACCGCAGATCCGGGCGATCGCTATTATGCAGCCTGGTGGCTCGGACGCTTTCGCGTGAACGATCCGGCGGCTGTTGCGGCGCTATTGGAAGCGCTGCAAGACGAGCGCGATCTGGCTCCCGACGGTGGCTTCCCGCTGCGACGCAATGCGGCTAGAGCCTTGGGTAAGCTAGGTGAGCCGGCGGTAATACCGGCTTTGATCGAATGCCTATCGTGCGCTGACTACTACGTGCGCGAGGCAGCGGCCCAGTCACTAGAGAGCTTAAATGCGAAAGCAGGTGTGACGCCTCTCCTCAAACTGATTGAAGGCGGCGTTGAAGCAGCGGTAGACGTACCAGGTAAGCCGCATTTAGTGCAGCCTTACAACGCTATTTTAGAAGCGCTGGGGAGTTTGGGTGATCGCCCCATCACCCCCATCATCGAACCTTTTCTGGCCCACGCGGTGCCGCAAGTAAGAAATGCGGCGGCAAGGGCAATGTATCAGCTCACCGGTAAAAGCGAGTACGCTCAGGTGCTGATTGACACGCTGAGCTGCGATGATTTGCAGCTCAGGCGGTCAGCCCTGCTAGATCTGGGTGAGGTGGGGTATTTGCCAGCGGCAGAGGCGATCGCCCAAACGCTCGCCGAAAACAGTATTAAGCTGATCGCGCTGAAGGGTCTCTTAGAAAAGCAGATCCAGGCATCGGACAATCTCTCAGACGATGCCTGCAAAGTGATGGCACTCATGGACTCGTTGCTGTAATGGTAGATTCTGACACGCCCTTAAAAACGCGGCTACAAACGCGGCTCAAGGCGGTTGAAACCGCTGATTCGGCCCAGGCGCTGCTCGACGCGGTAGAAGCCCTGGCCGACCTCGAAGACGAAGGTGCCATCGATACGCTAATTCGCGTACTGGGCTACAACAATCCGGGGGCCGCTGTCGCTGCTGTGGATGGATTGATTCAGCTGGGCACGCCAGCGGCCTCGGCGCTCCTGACTCAAATCGATGGCTATAACTACGGGGCGCGGGCATGGGCGCTGCGGGTGCTCGCAGGCATCGGCGATCCGCGCGGACTAGACTTGATTCTAGAGACCGCTGCCGAAGACTTTTCACTGAGCGTCCGGCGGGCAGCCGCGCGAGGGCTTGGCGCCATTCAGTGGGAGAAGCTCGCTGACCAGGAGCGCCAAGCTGCCCAAATTCAAGCGCGAGATACGCTGCTGACGGTGGCCGAGCACGATCCTGAGTGGGTGGTACGCTACGGCGCAGTGGTGGGATTACAGGGGGTTGGAACAGCGGCCGTTACCTACAGTGTCGATTTGGCTGATCTGATTGAGGCGGGGTTGCGCGATCGCCTCACCCACGATGACACCTTAGCTGTACAGGCCCGGGCAAAGTGGGCACTCTCGCAGTTAGCGGCTCTAACGGCAGCCAAATGACTCGACTAAGATACGCAATCATCGGCACGGGCGCGATTGGCGGGTATTATGGTGCGCGGCTACAGCAGGCAGGCTGCGAAGTCCACTTTTTGCTGCGCAGCGATTATGAGCAGGTGCGCCAACAGGGGTTGGTCGTGGAATCTATTGCCGGTGACTTTGTTCTCCCCCAGGTGAATGCCTATCGTTACCCCGCCGAGATGCCGCCCGTAGACGTGGCGATTATCGCACTCAAAACAACCCATAACTACCGACTGCTCGACCTGCTGCCTGAACTCCAGCCAACTGGAGCAATTCTCTCTTTGCAAAATGGCTTAGACGTAGAAGCAGAGATCGCCCAGCGTTTAAAGGAGAGAATGTCCCCAACCATATTGGGCGGGCTCTGCTTTATCTGTGCAAATAAGGTGGGCGCAGGTCACATCCGCCATCTCGACTATGGCCGGGTGCTGCTGGGCGCGTATAGTCCGGCGCACAAACTTTGTCCGGCAACGCCTTTGATGGCCGCGATCACCGCTGACTTTACCCGCGCCAATGTCGAAATAGAAACGACGCCAGATTTACCCATGGCTCGCTGGCGAAAGCTGGTGTGGAATGTGCCCTACAACGGCCTATCGGTGGTGCTAGATGCGACCACTGAGGCAATGATGGCCGATAGCGGTGTGCGATCGCTGGTCGAGACTCTGATGAACGAAGTCATGGTGATCGCCAACACCTGGGGCCAGCAGAACGCAACCGACACCGCCAGAGCCCTCCCTGCCGACCTGATCACCCAAATGCTTGAGCACACGGCGGAAATGGCACCCTACCGCACCAGTATGAAAATCGACTATGACGAAGGTCGCCGGTTAGAGATAGAAGCTATTTTGGGCAACCCCATCCGTACGGCCCAGTCCCTGGGCATCTTTACCCCGGCGATGACAATGCTATATCAGCAGCTCGCCTTTCTCAATGTTAGAAACCGGCACTGAGCAGGTTTCATCACGCCCACCGACTGAGGTGTGCCTGTCTTAAAACTTTTCGGGCACAAAGTTCTGCATAGACATCGGCGGTCGCTCGTAGTCTATGTTCTTTTGCCTGGGCGGTAGCTTCATGGGCTGCGGCGTCAGATCTTTGTATTTAATTTGGTCGAGTAGATGGTTAATACAGTTGAGACGAGCCCGCTTTTTATTGTCTGCTTCGACCACATGCCACGGTGACCGGGTCGTATCGGTCGCTGCGACCATATCATCTTTGGCCTTGGAGTACTCTACCCACCTGGCTCGGGCCTCTAAATCCATTGGGCTCAGCTTCCAACGCTTCGTCGGGTCGCTTAAGCGATCTTGAAAGCGCTGTTCTTGAACATCGTCACTGACTGAGAACCAGTACTTCACCAGAATAATGCCGGAGCGCTGTAGCATATGCTCAAACTCCGGACAGGAGCGCATAAACTCCACATACTCCTGATGGGTACAAAAGCCCATTACCCGCTCTACCCCAGCCCGGTTGTACCAGCTGCGGTCAAACAGGGCGATTTCCCCGCCCGCCGGCAGCTGCGAGACATAGCGCTGAAAGTACCACTGACTCTTTTCTTTTTCAGTCGGGGTGCCGAGGGCAACAATGCGGCAGATGCGAGGGTTCAGGCATTCAGAAATGCGCTTAATCGTGCCGCCTTTGCCCGCCGCATCTCGCCCCTCAAACAAAACAACGACCTTCAGTCCTTTGGCTTTGACCCAATATTGCAGTTTAACCAGCTCTACCTGCAGACGTTTCAGCTCTTTCTTGTAGACTTTTTTGCTGAGCTTTTCGGACTTTTTGGGCTTGTCCTGCGCCTTTGCTTTTGGACTCGGGACTTCTTTACTGGCAGGCTGGGTATCTTTTTGCTTAGCTTTCTTTCGCTTGCCCTGCTTACTTTTCGCTTTGGTCTCTGGTGGCGCTAGCTGATCGGTCGAAGGGGAGAGCGATCCATTCAGCTCTGCGGTCGATGGATGGGTACTTGCTTTCTTTTTCGCCATGAACAATAGATTCCTTAACGCAACTACTTCAGTCCTTTTCTTTACCCTCTCTTAAACTTTAGCAGGCGTTTGGTGTGCTTTCGGCAACCTCGAATACCGTTTCTGGCATGAATGTTCTGTAGAGGCAGCCTGCCAAACGCCAGCGTCAGCAGATTCTAAGATGGGAGGGTCGATGCTAGGTAAAACGCATGCAGGTTGGAATATTGGGAACAGGGCTGATGGGGGCGCCGATGGCTTTGCGGCTACAGCAGGCAGGCTTCGAGGTCACCGCCTGGAACCGAACGGCCCAGAAGCTAGCGCCTTTGCAGCAGGCGGGAATCACAACCGTGGAGTCGGCAGCAGCGGCGATCGCCCGTACCGAAATCACCCTGACGATGGTGAGCGATGCTGCCGCCATTCGATCAGCCCTGCTCGCTGAACCTGCGGCTTTACAGGGGCGAACAATTCTTCAAATGGGCACCATCGCTCCGGCTGAAAGCCGCGATTTAAATGAGCAGATCCGGGCAGCTGGCGGAGCGTACTTAGAAGCGCCGGTGTTAGGCAGCATTCCGCAGGTCAAGGCAGGCTCGCTCATCGTCATGGTCGGGGCTAGTCCAGAGCAGTATGACCAGTGGCTGCCGGTACTCAAGTGCTTCGGATCAGCGCCGCAGCTGATGGGGCCAGTGGGAACAGCCGCCGCGACTAAGCTGGCAATGAACCAGCTGATCGGCACGCTGACGGCGGCATTTTCGATGAGTCTGGGACTGGTGCAACAGGAGGGGTTGGAGATCGAAAAATTTATGTCAATTTTGCGAGAAAGTGCGCTGTATGCACCGACTTTTGATAAAAAGCTGGAGCGGATGTGCAATCGCAATTTTGCCGACCCAAACTTCCCGACTAAGCATTTGCTCAAAGACATGAACTTGTTCGTGCAGGCAGCTCAAGCCCAAGGGCTCGATACCACCGTCGCTGCCAGCGTGAGTAAGGTGGCAGAAAAGGCGATCGCCCAAGGATTAGCGGATCAAGACTATTCGTCGATTTACAGCGCGCTTAACCCAGCTAAGCCGTAAGGACAGCTGAAATGGTATGGTCAGTCGAAATTGTTGTCATGATGCCATTTGTCGTGATGCCATTCAAGTAACCGGTGAAGAAGGCAATGAGTAAACTCTTACGGAAGCGGCAGTTAGGGCTGAGTGGGGCGATCGCGCTTCTAGCACTGGTCAGCGTGTTTGGATTGCAGCCGGGGCGATCGCTACCGATCCCCACACCGACCGGCCTCGTCGTTAAGCAAAGCCCTCACAGTATGGCAGAGACTGAAAGCCGGTTTATCAGCACTTTAGAAGAAAAAGGGCTCAACGTCTTTGCGACGATTGACCATGCCCAGAACGCCGAGGGTGCCGGGCTGACGCTGCCGCCAACGCGGGTCATCATCTTTGGCAATCCCCAGCTAGGTACACCGCTCATGCAGTGCAGCCGCAGTATTGCCATTGATCTGCCCCAAAAGCTGCTGATATGGGAAGACGAGGCTGGACAGGTGCAGATTGCCTACAACGATCCGCGTTATCTAGGCGGTCGCCACCGCTTAGGAGAGTGTGGCAACGACGTCATTCAACAAATTGCAGGTGCGCTCGATAATTTTTCAGATGCAGCGGTGATGCCATAGGAAAAAGGCCATCCTCACTTTGAATTCGGTTCTCAGCTCCAGATCTCCTCATCCTGCTTGTAAAATTTCCCTGATACTGAGTGAAGCTTTCTTTTGAACGTGCTTTCAGCCAATCCATTTGGGAAATCTGAATAGTAGGAAGAAGGGCTGAGCGCTTTTTACAACGGTATTTTTTAATACACACTCCGTGAAAACACTTAAATTGAGGCTCCCCTCCCAAGAGGAGTCACTGGAGCCTATCTGGTTTGAACAAAATGAGGTTTCCGCTTAAAAATGCAGTCAAAAACAGAGCAGCAAGTTGTTTTGATCGTCGATGATAGTCCTACTAACGTGGAGATCCTCTCTGACTGCTTAAATCAGCCTGACTTTCAAATCGTCTTTGCGCCCAATGGAGAACGCGCTTTAGAGCAGGCAATCCATCAGCGACCTGAGCTGATTTTGTTAGATGTGATCATGCCTGGAATTGACGGTTTTGAGACTTGCCGGCGACTCAAGGAGAACCCAGATACTTGCAACATTCCAGTTATTTTCATGACGGCGCTCTCAGACGCTGAGAACAAAGTCAAAGGACTATCGCTCGGTGCCATCGACTATGTAACTAAGCCATTTCAGTACGAAGAAGTGCTGGCGCGGGTGAGAATCCATCTGAAGGTGCAAAACCTGGCAAAGACGCTAAGAACTCAAAACATTTTGCTCAAAAAAGAAATTGACCTGCGAGAGCTAACCGAGATCAAGCTGCTGGAAGCTAACAATGCCCTTGCAGATCTCAATCAGCAGCTTGAAAACAGAGTCACCGCTCGTACGGCAGAATTGTCCAAAGCACTGCAAGATCTACAGCAAACGCAAGTCAGCATGATTCACCAGGAAAAGCTGTCAGCGCTGGGTCAGCTGGTAGCGGGGGTCGCTCATGAAATAAACAATCCGGTCAATTTTATTCATGGCAATATTCTTCATGCCAGCGAATACGCAAAGGATTTGCTGAGGCTGCTGAGCTTGTACCGACAGCATTACGACGGGACGGAGGCGTCTGAGATTGCCGATGAGCTGAAGACAATTGACATCGACTTTTTGAGTGAGGATCTTCCTAAGCTGATCTCATCGATGGCGATTGGGGCAGATCGCATTCGCGATATCGTGTTGAGCCTGCGTATTTTTTCACGACTCGACGAAGTTAAGGCTAAGTACGTCGACCTACACCAGGGAATTGACAGTACATTGTTAATTTTGAACAGTCGTATCAAGAGCAACGGAGCCCGACCTCAAATTAAAATTATCAAGGAATATGGCGATGTGCCCGAGGTCAGATGCTACGCCGGTCAGCTGAATCAGGTCTTTATGAATATTTTGAGCAATGCGATCGATGCGCTGGAAGGAAAGTATGAGCAGCTAGATCATCTAGACCATAAGGGCTGGCAGCCTCAGATTAAAATTCGCACTGAGCTGATAGACGGCCAAAGCGTTGGCATTCATCTGTTCGACAATGGGCCAGGCATTCCAGTTGCCCTGCGAGAAAAAGTGTTCAGCCCATTTTTTACAACCAAACCTGCCGGCAAGGGCACGGGCCTAGGCATGTCGATTAGCCATAAAATTGTCGCTGAAAAACACCAGGGAACCCTAACCTATGCCCCAGTTGACCCCGAAGGAACTCAATTTACGATTACTATTCCTGTCGATCAGCTGAAGATGAGCGACCCTCAAGATTCCTCAGCCTGACGCAGCCCTAATCAAGCCAACCTTTTTGAGCAGCTTCGAAAACAGCCTGAATTCGGGTTCTGACGCCTAGCTTTTTCAGCATGTTCTTGACATGGAATTTGACTGTTCTTTCGCTGATATAAAGACCTTCGGCAATGTCTCTATCTCTTTGACCTTGAGCCAGTAGCCTGATCACCTCTTGCTCTCGTTCTGACAAAGGAGACTTTATAGGAACCTGCCTACTGCCAGTAGGTAACGAACTGTTGTTTTGAGGTAGCTGCAGGCGGATCTGCATGACTGTTTGGTGTGCACCCATTTGGCTTTGAAAGGTGCCGCCTAAGCTGCTAGCGATCGCCCTCACCGATTGAAAGACCTGCGCTTGAGCGTATATAGAAGCCACCTGAGGATCATTCGTCATCAGCATCGCTTCTAAGGTAACAGTTTCGAGATCATAGACCAGACGACAGTGGTAGCAGGGTAGGGCTGCGAGCTGCTGGGCCGTTTGAACGAGGAGATCGCGCACGGGGGACGCGAGCCTGTGTTCTGTGCCCAAAAGGCTGAGCTGCCTACCTAGAATCGCGGCGAGCTGCTCAGATAGGCTGTCAGCGTCGGGTACTAAAGGTGCCTGGCTGAGCGTTTGGTGGTTCAGCGCGCAGGCCAGTGCGCCCGTGACTGACATGCTGAGTATCTGCAGAACTTCTAAAAATTCGGGGGCCATAGCACGGTGGCTAAAGACAGCCAGTACACCAATGGCTTCGTCTTTGACAATTAGCGGCAAACCAGCAAATCCCTGAATTTCATTGGCGATCGCCCACTCGCGATCTTTCACCCAGCTCTCATCAGCGAGGCGATTACTCAAAAAGGGAATGCAGTTCTGAGCAATTTTACCCACCTTGAAGGCGCCCATCGGCACCTGGGCAAACGATCCGTCTAGCCGGGTATAGAGTCCTGAAGAGGCTACCAGTCGCAGGGTGGTGCGCTCCGGGTTGACCAGCCAGATCCGCGCAAAGGTGCAGCCGAACTGCTCAATCAGTCCTTCGGTGACACAGTGGGCGATCGCGTCTGCTTCTAGCCACCCGGCAAACTGCCGGACTAACGCCTCGCACAGCTTCAGGTCGAGCAAAAGTCGTGCCACATCTAAATTAGCTGTGATGAGGTCGGGCACTACCGAAAGCATAGCCAAGAGACAACAAACTTGATCTAACCGCAGACACCGCTGAGAGAATGTAGCTATCGTTACCTGCCGCTATTCGCCACTGAGGACGGCTGGGAATTTGTTAGTATTAACCTTATATGAACCCAATGTTAAAATTCGGTGATCTTACTGAGTATCGAGAACAGTGACACCTACATCTTTGTAGCTAATTTATAGCTAATATTTTCAGCTGGCAAGCTATGACCTTACAATTAACCACTTCAGAGCGGGTTGCCCAAGACGAAACTTTGCTAGGGGGCTATGCTTACCAGATTATTCGTCAGCAGTCGAAGCGGATAGCTAAGCTGCGATCGCAGGTCCTCGCCGATACCGACCCCGAACCCCTACACCAAATGCGTATTGGCACCCGGCGGCTGCGGTCAGCACTCGCCCTCTTCGCCGATGTGATTGAGGTCGATAGTCTCACCCAAGATGAATCCAGCGAGGCCAGTACCCCCGACAGCTCGGCTAAAGCCGTCGGCAAACTGACTAAGGCACTGGGTAAAGTTCGTGATTTAGACGTCATGCAGGCATGGTTTGAGCAGACGCTGACCGCTCATAAAGGCACCGTCTCTCAAAAAGATGGCATTGCAGGCGACTTGAGCAAACAGGAAAAAAAGGTGATCAAAGCCATCCTCAAGAAACTCAAGAAGCGCCGCAAAAAACAGTTCTCTCGCCTGGAGAAAACCCTCAGTCGCAAAACTTACAAAAAACTCACCCGCCGGTTTAAGCAGTGGATAAAGCATCCTGTTTTCTCTTCAGCCGCTCGGCAATCGGCCAGCCGTGAGGCCGCCGTGCGAATTATCACCCCGCTGACGGAACTGTTGCAGCATCCTGGCTGGCTAGTGGCCACTCGCAAACAGGGTAAGCAAGTCATCCCCATCAGCAATATCACCCTGCCTAAGCTCAACCAGACCTTCGACCAAGAAGGCGCAAAGCTTCACGACCTGCGCAAACAGGTCAAAAACATCCGCTACCAAATGGAATTTTTTAGAGGGCTATACGATCTCACCTACGCCGCACAGGTCAGAGAGTTTCGCAATCTTCAGAGCATTCTCGGCCAGCTCCAGGATCAGATTGTTGTCGCTCAGTTCTTAACCGATGAGCTTGGCCCCGAGTGGGTACAGCAGTTGCCGACCATTGCAGCGGCTTTCCAGGCTTCGCGGCTAGACCTTTGGCAGCAGTGGCAGTCCTATCAGCGCAAGTACCTGAAGCTGCGCAGCCAGTTGCCGGCAGCGGTGTCGGCGGCTTAAAGAGGCGCTAATGCTGCGGCGTTTCTTCGGAAGACTTCAGCGTGATCGCGAATGCCGCAATCACAATTGTCAGGCCACCCGCCACCCAAAAGGGCACAGCGTAGCCAAAAGCGGTAACTAGCAACCCAGAGATCGCAGGGCCGACGGCATTGGAGATACTGAGGTAAGCGGCATTGAGCCCGAGCACTTCCCCCTGCTCACGCTGAGCGCTGCGGGTAGACAAAACAGAGTCGATAAGCGGCATCGGAAAGGCGTTAACCAAGCCAAAAAAACCGATCAGTACAGAAAAGGCCACGATGTTTGGGAAGGCAGGCATCAGTAGAAACAACAAGCCTCGGCCAATTAGCGCGCCTACCAGCACCGTCACAATGTTGAAACGCTTGCGCAGCGGCTCTAAAGCAAAAACCTGAGAAACAAATGCCAGCAGACCGAAGGCAACGAAGGTAATCGCCAGATTTTTCGCATCTTGCCCGAGCACATTAATAAAGAACGGCTGAAAGGCAAAGGTGAAGATGGTGAAGGTAGCGCCGTTCAGGAAGGTCATGAGCAAGATGCGACCGACAACCGGACGACGCAGCGCGGTGAACAGGCCGATGATGTCGAAGCCTCTGAAGCCCTTGCGCTGTGGAGTGGCTGCTGCTGACCCCTGGGTTTGGGTTTCGGGCAAGAAAAAGAAGCAGAGAATCGCGGCGAGCAGGGCGATCGCTGCCGATACCAGAAAGCTCATTCCCAGAGAAGATACGCCCCAGTTGCCAATCTGGACAGGCGGCACAACCTGGGCCACATAGCTCAAGGGTGGCCCCGCCACAAACCCCAGACGAAACAGCCCGCTGTAAATGCCAAACGCCTGAGTGCGCTGTTCAGGTGAAGTAATATCGCTCACCACTGCCTGCGCGACCGAATTGTTACCGCCCGTAATGCCATCTAAAATGCGCGCGCCGAACAGCAGCCAGGGAACGCCAGCCGCCGCCGCCACCAGGTTGGACACTACCGTCCCTAACAGGCTAATTACCAGCAGCGGTTTGCGCCCCCACCGATCAGAAAGTTGCCCCAAAATCGGTGTCCCGACAAACTGCGAAAGCGAATAGGCCGTCGTCAGCAAACTCGCCTGAAAATCACTCAGACCAAACTGCATCGCATACGGATACAGCGTGGGAATGATAATCGTAAAGCTAACCGAATTGATAAACGCAATCGAAGCAACAATCCAGAACTGAAGCGGTAGGCGCTTAGGAGAATCAGGCGGAGGTTGTGAGGGCATTCCCGCTAGTCAAGATGGACTGAGAGATCGATCACCCAAAGGCTACCACTAGATTGCAATCTCAACTACAATCGGCACTGCCCTAAATAAGCTAGCTTAGGTATTCGTTGACACAAGGGTTCTACGATGACATCAGCGCAGTCACCTCGGCATAAGCATATTGTTTTGAGCTCGCACCCTGGATTTGGCGAGCAGCCGCTACCGATCCAGTGGGGACATCCGGATCCAGCGGAGCGGGGGCCAATTATTGCGACGCTGGGCAATCGGACTCATCGCAATGCGATTGGCACCCATTCTGGTGGGTATGCGGTGTACCGGGCGTTGGCGATCGCCAGTGGCAGCCTGGAGCATGACCACAGAGCCGATCTCACTGACACTGCCCCGACGGTGACGATAGGCCCCCATCCGAGCTGGGCCATGCCTGAGAAAATTGTTTCGCTTGACCCCTTTGGCGCGCTTGACCATCATTCGTTTCCTGAGCTGCGAGCCCAGGGGTACGATATTCGCCCCTCGATTGCGATTACAAAGGCCCATATCAATATTCCAGAGCTACAAGAAGCTGTGGCGTCGGGCCGGATAGCTGTAGACGGCAAGATTATGAACGAGCAGGGTGAGCTGGTGGTGACAAAAGCTGCCGTTGAGCCGGTTTGGTACCTGCCAGGCATGGCCCAACGGTTTGGCGTCGAAGAAAGCGACCTGCGCCGCACCCTGTTTGAACAGACGGGGGGAATGTTCCCAGACCTGGTGACGCGGCCTGATCTACAGGTATTTTTGCCGCCGATTGGGGGAATGACGGTATATATTCTGGGCGATCTGGAGGCGATTACCGATCCTGATCGCCCGCTGGCCGTACGGATTCATGACGAGTGCAATGGGTCGGATGTGTTTGGTTCAGATATTTGTACCTGTCGGCCCTATTTGGTGCATGGGATTGAGGTGGCTCTGAAAACTGCTCAAGCAGGCGGGGCAGGCGTGATTATCTATGCCCGCAAAGAAGGCAGAGCCCTGGGTGAAGTGACAAAGTTTCTGGTGTACAACGCGCGTAAGCGTCAGGTCGGGGGCGATCGCGCGGACACCTACTTCACCCGTACGGAGTGCGTAGCGGGCGTTCAAGATATGCGCTTTCAAGAGCTGATGCCGGATGTCATGCACTGGTTGGGCATGACTCGCATCGACCAGTTCGTCTCGATGAGCAACCTCAAATATGACGCGGTTGTGCAGTCAGGCATTGAAATTGTCGAGCGGGTGACGATTCCTGCCGGGCTGATTCCAGCAGATGCCCAGGTCGAAATCAATGCCAAGAAGGCAGCGGGCTACTACACCGAAGATGACGTGCCCGACGAAACGGTTTTGAGCCAAACGGTCGGTCGGCAGTACGGAGATATGGGATGACGACTGAAGCTCAAGTGCAGAAACCAGAACAATCCGCCGCCGCTCTCTCCGAGAAAATTGCCTATTTGCGGCGACCCCAGGCAATTCGCGATCGCGCCGACCAGCTGTTTCAGCTCGCCCAGGCCGACCAGCTAGAGCATTTCGCCTGCGATCTCTCCCAGCTCGACGCGGTCGCCGCCTATGTCATCGAAACCACTCAGCAGCTTTACCCTGACTTTGACGTGCCGTTTCACAGCCGCTGGCGACACTTTGACGTGGGCGGTCTCCCTCGCTTAGCTGAGCTAAATCAGTCTTTGCAGCGGCAGGCCGGAGATGAGACAGATCGCAGGGTGCAGATAGGGCGATCGCAGCTCGACCTGGTGATCGTGAGCGTTCTGTTGGACGCTGGCGCTGGCAGTCAGTGGCGCTATCAGGACGGTTTGCTCAAGCAATCGCTAAGCCGATCCGAAGGGCTGGCCGTAGCGAGCTTGCGGGCATTTCAACAAGGACTGTTTTCCAGCGATCCGGCATCGACCTATCAGGTCGATGCGGACGGACTTCAGCAGCTCAGTGAAGCCGACTTAGCCGCAGCATTTCAGGTAGATGCTGACAATCCTCTCCTCGGGCTTTCAGGTCGGTTAGCCCTACTACAGCAGCTGGGCGCGGCGCTGGCTGCTCAGCCTGGCTACTTCGGTCAGTCCCCAGCCAGACCCGGAAATCTACTCGATTATCTGATCGCGCAGAAAGGAACAACCCTAAATGCAGCCGACCTGCTAACAACAGTATTAGAGCGCTTCGGATCGATCTGGCCAGGACGGGTAATACTCGGCCAGACAAACCTTGGTGATGTCTG
Source organism: Phormidesmis sp. (assembly GCA_049646425.1). Lineage (GTDB taxonomy): Bacteria > Cyanobacteriota > Cyanobacteriia > Phormidesmidales > Phormidesmidaceae > Phormidesmis. The sequence continues at coordinate 25,550 of JBARVU010000170.1, forward strand.
GCCCCACCCCGCCTTAGGCAACGGTGAAGCAGACAATCTAGTGCCGTTTCACAAACTCTCGCAGTGGCTCACCTATTCACTCATCGAGCCGTTGGCAACAGCCGGCATAGCCGTCACTCACCTGAATGCCCTCACCGGCCTAGCCGAATATCGCAACGGCGGCCTGTGCGTCGACCTCGGCCTCCTTGTCCCCAAACATTCAGCCGTTACCCGCCAGCAACATCTCCCCGGCTCACCCGTCGTGGTGGAATGGCGTGCCTTAACCATTGTGATGCTAGACCTGATCGGCGATCGCATCTGCACCCTTCTCAACAAATCCCTCGAAGATCTCCCCCTGATCAAAGTCCTGGAAGGCGGCACCTGGGCAGCCGGTCGCCGCATCGCCCAGCACCTCAGACCCACCGGTGCCCCCCCCATCACCCTCCAAAGCGACGGCACCGTCTTCTAACCCCATCCCCCATTCCCTATGCAAGACTCTCAAAAACTGCTTACCCACATCGAGCATCCCCTGATCCAGCACAAGCTCACCCTGATGCGGCAAAAAGACACCAGCACCGCCAAATTCCGCCAGCTTCTAGAAGAAATCAGCCTGCTACTGGCCTATGAAGTCACCCGCGACTTACCGGTTGAAAAAGTCTCTATCGAAACCCCCCTTGCCTCCATGAACGCGCCCATGCTTTCGGGTAAAAAGCTCGTGCTGATTTCGATCATGCGGTCAGGGCAGGGGATTCTAGACGGGATGTTGAAGCTGCTGCCCTCGGCCCGGGTGGGCCATATCGGGCTCTACCGCGATCCGAGAACTCTGAGCCCGGTGGAGTATTACTTCAAGGTGCCACGCGATGTGCATGAGCGAGAAATGCTGGTCGTCGACCCCATGCTGGCGACCGGGAATTCGGCGATCGCCGCCGTTTACCGGCTCAAGGAAACCCAGCCGCAGTCGATCAAATTCGTCTGTCTGCTTGCCGCCCCTGAAGGCATCGCCAGTTTTCACGCAGAACATCCCGACGTGCCTATTTTCACAGCCGCCATCGATGACAAGCTCGATGAACACGGCTACATTTTGCCAGGACTAGGCGATGCGGGCGATCGCATGTTTGGCACTCAGTAGCATCTGCGGCTGTAAGCTACACTGGCTGAGTCATTTGCCTTAACAACTCTGATGCCGTCCGTCTCTCCTGCTTCTGCCGACCGGCCTGCTAAGCCGACCGCTGCGCGCCCGCCCGCTCAGCTCGCCTGGCGACGGTTTCGGCAGGATCCAATGGCGGTACTGGGCGCGCTGACGCTGCTGCTGTTCGCGGTAGGCGTGAGCCTGGGGCCAGTGGTGTATCCGGTGTCCTACAGCGATATTGACTTTGCGCGGGCGATCGCTGCGCCCAGCTGGCAGCATCCATTGGGCACGAACGATCTGGGCCAGGATCAGCTCGCCAGGCTGCTTTGGGGCGGGCGGGTAAGTATGGCAGTGGGGATTACGGCGATGCTGGTGTCTATCTCGCTGGGAACGCTGGTGGGCGCTGTGGCCGGATTTTGCGGCGGGGCGATTGATAATGGCCTGATGCGGCTGACCGACTTGTTTTTGTCCCTACCGCAGCTGCCGCTGTTGCTGCTGATTATCTATCTATTTCGAGATGCGGTGCGGACTTTGGTAGGCCCAGAGCTGGGTATTTTCTTGCTGATTATCTTGGTGATTGGCGGGCTGACCTGGATGTCTACCGCGCGGCTGGTGCGGGCAGGCTTTTTGGCAACGAAGGAGAGCGCCTTTGTGCAGGCGGCGCGATCGCTCGGGTCGCATCCGGTGCGCATCGTCTGGCGGCATATTCTACCCAATGTGATCGGGCCAGTGATTGTCGCGGCGACGCTAGGGGTCGGCAACGCCATTATCACTGAGTCTACTCTGAGCTTCTTGGGGATTGGCTTTCCGCCCGATGTGCCGACCTGGGGCCGCATGCTGTTCGACGGGCAAAACTACCTCGCCAGTGCGCCCTATCTGGTGATTTTTCCGGGACTGGCTATCTTCCTGACGGTGCTCAGCGTGAATTACGTCGGCGACGGGTTGAGAGATGCTCTGGATGTGCGCTCTCGTTAGCATTCGTGCTGGCTCTAGATGTGTGGCAAGGCAAAAACCTGAAGAATTCACAAGCAAACGGCATGTGGTCATCTCTGTACCCTGTAAAAAAAGAGAGAATAATTCGTTGAATATACGCAGGCTTGCTGTATCTCCTTCTGTAGCGCCTCTCTTGAACTAAGTGAGAAGGATTACTCACCTAGCGAAGTCTTGATCAAATCAGCAAAATCCGAGAATTTGCTGAGAATGAAACTACTGAGAAAAGTATAGGATGGCGACCATGTCGAGAGGGGTATTTGATGAAAATACGGATGCTAATGTTGATCACCTATCGAAAAATGGGCATTCAGATAAAGTGCAGGCAATAAGTATGACCGTTCCTTTACAGCTTGCTTACATGACGGCATGGACAAAATGCTCGATTCAGCGGCTGATCAAGGGACAGTTAGCTACTTTCAAATCAAGTTAGTTTTATATAGCGCTTATACATATTTTTCTAAAGGGCAAGTTTCTACCACTAACGCTACTGCCTGGATCCTCTGAAGACTGCGCTGTTCTAATTCTTCCTGACTGATTGTTTTTCTTGCTGTAATAGGGTGTCTCGGTAGTTGCAATTTGAGTGAGATCTATCTTTCGAGAACGAGCGTACATCTCTATCAGGTTCGAGCGGATCAGCTTTAAGGGGTAAGTTCTCTATGTTTGTTTTTAGTTTTTTCTAGCTTGAAGATGTTTCGAGTGAGCATTGAATCTGATGGTGACTAATTTGAGGCTGCAACGCCTGTGCTCCGCTGGCTTGATAGCTGTTGTCGCTGCTGCGATGGTTGAGCTGTGGCCAGGCCAGGATCAACAGGTTCTAGCTGGCGAGCTAGAGCCGCTAGGGTCGCCTCCGATCTTGTTGGTAGATGCTGCTCCGCTGAACGATCTCTATGCGCTCGGGCCAGGGGATGCGATCGCCATCGAAATCTTCAACGTGCCTGAATATAGCGGATCGCAACAGGTACTGGCCGATGGCTCGCTAAATTTGCCGATGGTTGGCCAGGTGAATGTTAGCGGCTTAACGCTTCAGGAAGCAGGCAGTGCCATTGCTCGGGCCTATCGCTCAGAGCTGCGCTACCCGCAGGTGACTGTTGTACTAGAAACTCCTAGACCGCTGCGAGTGGCGATCGCTGGCGAAGTCACCCAGCCCGGACTCTACACCCTCACGCCCGAAGATGCCCAATTTCCGACCGTGGCCCAAGCCCTGCAGACGGCAGGCGGGGTGACTCAGGCCGCCGATTTGCATCGGGTACAGCTGCGACGCGCAAACGGTCGTCAGCCTGTTCAAACGGTTACGCTTGACCTCTGGGCGCTGCTGAACAACGGCGACGTGCGGCAGGATTTGGCACTGCGGGATGGGGATGCCATCGTCATCGGTGAAACCAGCACGGTCGATATTGCAGAAACCAATCAGCTGTCAGCCTCTAATTTAGCGTCTAGCATCGACCAGGCGATGACGGTCGCAGTGGTGGGAGAGGTCTTTCGGCCCGGCGCTTATGAATTTGGCGGAGAGGGTCAAAGCGACGGTCGAACAACCGTTACCCAGGTGGTGCAAACCGCCGGTGGGATTAAGCCTTCTGCGGATATTCGGCGGATTCAGGTGCGACGGCTAGCCCGCAGCGGCGCGGAGCAGCTGATCGATCTAGATTTTTGGCAGCTATTACAGGTAGGTGATCTCAGCCAGGACTTGGTGCTGCAGCAAGGCGATACGGTGATTATTCCGGTAGCGATAGAAAATACGCCCAGTGAGATTGCCCAGCTCACGGCGGCTAACTTCTCGCCAGAGCAGGTCAGTGTCAATGTGGTGGGTGAAGTAGAGCGACCCGGATCGCTTCAGGTATCGCCTAATACGACACTGAATCAAGCGGTGTTGGCCGCTGGCGGATTTAACAGTCGGGCCACCGAAACGGTAGAACTGCTGCGGCTGAATTCGAACGGGACGGTGACTCAGCGTCAGGTAGAGATCGATCTGACAGAGGGCATCGATTCCGAGCGAAATCCGCTGATCCTAAATAACGATGTGATTGTGGTGGGCCGCAACGGTCGGGCTCGCTTTGGCGATACGGTCAACGCGGTGTTTAGTCCCTTCCTACAGCTGTTGTCTCCACTCCGACTGCTCTTTTAATGGTTGCTGTAGGCTGGTTGGCCCAGATCAGATTTTCCTCAATCTAGCTGTTTTTTCATCGCTGCGTGCTCATGGAACCCTCTCAAATGCCTCCCTCTTCTCCTGATCTCAACGGCAACGGCGCTCATAACGGCAATGGCTCATCGCCTGCGAATGGCAATGGGTCTACTGCTGTGGCGTCGAAACCGGTGCCTACGATTTTCATGTCGCCAGAGCGTTCCCCTTCTATGCTGGAGGAATGGCAGCTCAGAGCATTGCAGGAAGAAGACAACGACTTGCGCAACCTGCTGATGGTAGTGCGACGGCGCGCCTGGGTGATTGTCGGGGTAGCCGCTTTGGTCATGGCATTTACAGCGACTCGGACGCTAGAGCAAGAGAAGATCTATCAGGGGCAGTTCCGGCTGCTGGTAGAGCCGGTGAATGCTGAGGATGATTTCTCGGATCTAGCTGCGGTATTGGGGGAGCAGCGGCTGGGTAAAGCTGGGCTAGACTACGCGACTCAGGTACAGGTGCTGCGTAGCCCTGAGCTGGTTGAGCCAGTGGCCGAGCAGCTACAAAGGAACTATCCTGACCTGAGCTATCTGACGCTATTGAAGAACTTGAACATTGTCCGCTTGGGCGAAACCAAGATTTTAGAAGTAAGCTACACCAGCGCTGACCCGGTTCAGGCACTGCAGGTACTCGATCAGCTCTCTGAAGCCTACCTCAGATATTCCTTAGAAGAACGACAGACCAATCTGCGACAGGGTATCAGCTTTGTTGAAGAGCAGCTCCCTAATTTGCAGTCTCAGGTAAACCGTATTCAAGATCGCCTGGAGGATTTTCGTCGTCAGTACAACTTCATTACGCCTGAAATTCAGTCAGCTCAGCTCTCGGCGCAGACAACCGGACTGAGTGAACAGCGGCTGGCACTAAACCGGCAGTTTTCTGAAGCAGAGCAAGTATTTAGTAATCTACAGGCACCATCTGGTGCTTTGGCTGCGCTCAACGAGGCACCCGTTTATCAGCAGTTGCTCAGTGAACTACGCTCAGTAGAGACAAAAATTGCCGCAGAGCTAACTCGCTTTTCGCCGAATAGTCTGGCGATTCGGGTGCTGGAAGAGCAGCGGGCAAATATGCTGCCGTTGCTCCAGCAGGAGGCTCAGCGGGTGGTTGGGACTCAACAGGCGATCGCCACTAACGACCTGCAGGTCATAGAAGGACAAAGTGAAACGCTGGCACAAGCAGAGCAACAGATGACCCAGGGGCTCAGTCAGCTACCAACACTCATCCGCCAGTATACTGATTTGCAGCGCGAGCTAGAAATTGCAACCGAGGCGCTCACCCGCTTTAGAGTCACCCGTGAGAACCTGGCCATTGAAGCAGCGCAGACAGAAATTCCCTGGCAGCTGATCGAGGCACCTGCGCAACCAGCGACGCCAATTTCGCCTGATCTCAAGCGTAGTTTGTTGGTGGGTTTGGTGGCCAGCGTTCTGCTGGGCTTAGTAGCGGCGCTGCTGTTGGAGAAACTCGACAACGTTTACCATGCGGTCGACGAGCTCAAAGCCGGTACCAAGCTACCGCTCTTAGGCACGCTGCCGTTCAACCGAGAGCTAAATGACAGCAGTCGTCGGCAGGGGGTGATCGCGGCTTTGAGCGATCGCCTGTCCACCGTTCGACAGGGCGGCCGATCTCAGACATATGGCTATTCCTATGGTGGCAGTGAGGCAAGCTTCTTAGAAGCCCTGAGAGTGCTGCATACCAACATTCGAATGCTGAGTTCGGATCGGCCTATTCGCTCGATTTTGATCAGCTCTGCTTTGCCAGGAGACGGTAAGTCTACAGTCGCAGCGAACTTAGCCCAGGTCGCGACGGCAATGGGGCAGCGAGTGCTGGTGGTCGATGTCGATCTGCGTAAACCTCAGGTGCATGAGCGCCTAGAGATCACAAACGGGCTAGGGCTCTCTAACCTGATTGCTGATAACCTGTCGCCGGATGATGTGATTCGACCCGTGACGCCTACGGGTAATTTGTTCGCGCTGACTGCCGGGAAGATTCCGCCGGATCCGACCAAACTGCTGGCTTCTCAAAAAATGCAGCAGCTGATGCGCAGCTTTGAGCGTAGCTTTGATTTGGTAATTTACGATGCGCCACCAGCCGCTGGCTTAGCAGACGTTAGCCTGATTGGCCAGCACACCGATGGTCTCGTGCTGGTTACCCGCATGGGCAAAACTGATCGTACCGTGCTCTCGCAGACAATTGAGACATTCAAGATGGCTCAAATTGCCATTCTAGGAATCGTCGCAAACGGGATCAGGTCGCACGGATACGGCGGCTATCGCTACTATGCCTACGGCGCCCAGGTGCAGACGACTGATGTGGGTGATGAGGCAGCCAGCGGTGTCATCGGCTCAGCTCCCTCGCAGGTCAAAGCCGATGATCGCTTCTAAACGGTGGGCTGGTCACAGCAGGTTGCTTAAGCAGGTGAATTGGCGTCATCCCAAGATTGTTCAAAGTGATATCGACCAAACCGAGCTGGTGATTGTGGATGCCCCCACAGGTGCGACGCCTTTTTCGTTCGGAGTAATCGGCGATACCGATGCCGATCTCTCGGCAGGTCAGCCTACGTTCGCTGAAGCGTTTGCCCAACAGCTAATGCAGAATCTGGGCGAGAGCCATTTTCTGCTTCATACAGGCGATGTTGCCTATCCGATGGGCAGCTATCAGAGCTATCTAAGCGGCTTTTTGCGGCCCTACCGGGCGTTCCTATCGAAGGGGCTAGAGCACTGCCCCTACCGAGGCGATTCTGTTGTTTTCAATCGACCGCTGCTGCCGGTACCGGGCAATCACGATTACGACGATCTGCCGGGAGCGGCTCGCTGGCGGCATGGGCTACTGCGGTTTTTGGGCGATCGCCTCCGTCAGCACCTGAACATAGACATCGGCTGTTATGGCGGCTATGGCGGCGAAGCCTACGGCCAAACCTTTCTGGACAATCTATCCCGGCTTTCTGCAGAACAACTCACGACTCATCTGGCCACTCACTACGACGCGATCTGTTCTATGTCAGATAGAAAAGCGACGGCACGAGGGTTAGGCCATTCTGCACAATCTTGCTTGAGCTATCAGCCTGGAAGATTCACCCGGCTGCCCAACCGCTACTACCGCTTTCGCTATGGCGGCGTGGATTTCTTTGCCCTCGACTCTAACACTTGGAACAGTGCTCCCGAGGCCGCCGAGTTTGATCACGAACAGCTATCCTGGCTGGAGCGGGGACTGGTCACTTCCTGGCAAACGCCGGAAACCATCGGTCGCATCGTTTACCTCCATCACTCCCCCTACACGACTGAAAAAACTCGCTGGCAGCAGCCAGAAACCCTGTGGGTGAGGCGGCACCTGCGCTCAGTTCTAAACCGAGTAGCCGCAAGGCTGAATCGAACCGGGCTCGAACAGCCGGAGATGAGCGGTTTCTCGTCTAGCCGTAGAGCCCTCCCAAAGTCCCCCTTAGTCGATCTGGTTATAAGTGGCCATGCTCACTGCTTAGAACATATCCGTACGACCAACACAGGCCATGCTGACGCTGGTCTTGACTGGGTAGTCTGTGGCGGTAGCGGGGTGAGCCTGCGCCCGCAGCGTCCGGATAGCTCTGCTGATATTTTAGAGAGATTGACTGACCACACCCATTCCTCGCCCCGCCGCTATACCAGCGTGGTGGCGCAGTCGCAGCGCTACATCAGTGTTGGTGGCAGCCAGCTGCAAGGCCATAGCTTTATCCGAGTGGATGTAAACCCTAACTGTCATCAAAAATTCGTAGTTCGTCCGTTTGTGGTGACCAAAAATCTTCAAGACTGGCAGACTCGTGCCCTAAACACCCTTACTGTAGGCACCGCTGTGGATACCTCTCTACCTGTCGGTTCCCGCTAAAAACGTTCGGAAGCTTTGAAAAGGAGTCATTTTGTTGTTTATTGACCTTTACACTCCGCTACAGCTGCCTAACTTTTGTCTACTTGTTGGGAAAGTTAATTAGATAACGCGAACAGATTTTGATACATTCATGAGCTTGTCTTTCCGCAGCGCTACCAAAGCTTTCTCTAGACATGTTTTTCAAAATATAAGATTCGACCCACGATACCCTTTTATGAGGAAAGAGAAATGGTACTCGGAAAACCTATCGCTCGAACGATTCGAGTACCGGCAAAGCGATTTCAGGCAGCGGCTGTAACAGGCCCAGATGCCTTGCAGCTGCTAATTATGACGCAGTTTTTTCCACCCGATTTTGCGGCTACTGGCCAGCTGATTGAAGAACTGGTACAGCAGCTGGGGCGACAACAGGTAGATGTAAAGGTATTTACCGGTCAACCTGGCTATGCCTTTGCCAAGGACAAAGCGCCTGTGGTTGAGCAGACCGGTCGGGTATGGGTGAAGCGATCGCGCATGACCCAGCTTTTCCCCAGCCGCATTCGAGGCAAAGCGCTCAACGGTCTGCTATTTGCCATCCGCTGTATTCTCCACTTGATAAAGCGCTCAAAACAGTATCAGGTGCTGCTTGTGACGACCGCACCGCCTTTTCTGCCCGTGATTGGCTATCTAGCGAATCTCTTTCTCGGGCTGCCCTACGTCTGTCTGCTGTACGATCTTTATCCAGATATTGCGGTGGAGCTCAAGGTTGTTGAGCCATCTCACTCAATCATTCGTCTATGGAAAGGGATAAATCAGCGGGTTTGGCGCAGAGCGTCCGGCATTATCGTGCTTAGTCCTTCCATGAAAGCGCAGGTTATTGCTAGCTGCCCAGAGGTAGCTGACAAAGTTTCCGTGATCCATAGCTGGGCGAACGAACAAATTGTCTGTCGAACCAAAGCTGACAATTGGTTTGCTCGAAAGCATCGCCTCGTAGATCCTTTTGTCGTGATGTATTCTGGCAATATGGGTCGCTGTCACGATATTGAAACAATTTTTGAGACCGCTAGGCAATTGCAGGGTGAGCCTGTGCTGTTTGTTTGCATTGGCGGAGGCGCAAAGCGTCAGCCGCTAGTGGATGCCGTGACAGCCGCTGGGCTGAAGAACTTCTTATTTCTACCCTATCAAGAAAAGGCGGTCTTGCCTTACTCGCTGACGGCATGCGATCTTTCTCTGGTCAGCGTTGAGGCAGGAATGGAGAGCTTAGTAGCCCCGAGTAAGCTCTACCCGGCGATGGCGGCAGGTAAGCCTATAGCAGCGATCTGTCCGCCCGACTCCTACCTGGGGCCACTGCTAGAAGCCGCGCAAGGCGGGGCCGCTTTCGACAACGGCGAGTCTCAGCAACTAGCTATGTATATTCGCCACCTGTCTCAGCACAGAGATGAAACAGAAAGACTCGGAGCCGCTGGCCGTCGGTATGTAGAGGCTAATTTCACCGCTGAGGCTATCTCCCAACAATACTTGGCTGTTTTGCTAAAAGCGCACAACGCCGTATCAAAACAAACTTAACGATATATAGAATTATACGGTTGGTCAGCGGGTGCAGCCACGATTTAATAAGCACAGAAAGGGGCTTGTACCGTATTTCTCAGTTATTTTTTTATGAGGGCGTTCGATGCAAGCTCAAAGACAACGGAACCGCAGACGATCCAAGCGGCGAGCAATTTACTGTCCTATTCATGGCTGCTATATCGATAGCGTTAGCCAAAAGCACCGGCTCTACGCTGACAAAGCAGAGCATTTACGTGAACGGGGGATGGGCCGAAAGATTTCCGTGATGGTGATGGCAAGTCATACGACGGTGCCTTTGACCGGTGAATGGCTAGAAGCTTTTTGGTGTGAAGAGTGTCAGCAAAACGAGTGGTACTGGGTAAAACAGTCAGAGACTCGTGCTTACACGCTCTCAAGAATTCCCGAAAATCTTTGGCAGCAGGCTCAGGATGTCATTCTACCGGGAGGGAATCCCACCGTTAGCGAATTTACCCGGCGACAGTCGAAGCGAATGAACTATTTCGGAGTCAAAGACTTTGTGATGGTGAGATAAAAGCGCTGAAGCTGAACATCGTAAAATTACTTTCAGTATGAACACTGATTTGTTTTACTCGCTTGGAAGTTACGCTTAGCTAAATCAAACATCTTTCATTGATTTGGAGTTTGGGCTTCGACGGTCTCAGGATCTCAGTCTCTCCATCCGTAGCCTTCAACGTCACAGACGGAGGCCGAATGCAGGGAAAATCTACCCAAAAACAAAAGCGCGCCGCTCGAAATCGAAAACGATCCAAGCGGCGCGCGATTCTTTGTCCGGTTCACACCTGTCACCTGGAAAGCCGCAGCCCTAAGTATAAACTGTCGGTGGAGCAAATTCGCCAGCTAACAGCTCAGGCAACGATAGATACCGGAACAGAAGCTGATAACCAGAAGCAACTACGAGAAGTTCTTCAAGCAGAATGGATCGAGACATTTTGGTGCGCTGAGTGTCAGCAGCAAGGCTGGTACCATATCAGAGAGGTTTCACCTCGCTGTTACAAGGTTGAACTTGCTTCCGCAGAGCTTTGTCAATTGGTTTCTGAAGATGCTTGTGACTTCACGAATTTATCAAACAAGATCTAGTCTTCTTATCATCGGATAACAGGGGTGGAGTGCTACCTGTATCGGGACATAGATGAGGATGGCAACTTGGTAGGGGCCATCGAGTATGAGGTACGCCCCTGTACAGCCAATCTAGTCGTTGCAGTTATTGGAAGGTTTTATGGCACCCCATCCCCCTGAGCTGATCATTGAAGCGGGACGAAGCGAAAAGCAGTACTGGAAAGACATTTGGCGGTATCGTGAGCTGTTTTACTTCTTGGCCTGGCGAGACATTCTGGTTCGATATAAGCAGACAGTCATTGGGATTGCCTGGGCGCTGATTCGGCCTTTTCTGACGATGATTGTGTTCACAGTGGTGTTTGGCAATCTGGCTAATTTACCTTCGGAAGGTGTGCCGTATCCGATTTTAGTATTTTCGGCAATGCTGCCCTGGCAGTTTTTTTCTAACGCTTTGAGTGAGTGCAGCAATAGCCTTATTAGTAATGCTAACTTGATTTCTAAAGTTTATTTTCCTCGGTTGGTGGTGCCTACGAGCGCGGTGGTGACTAGCTTTGTGGATTTTATGGTGTCAGGAATTATTTTGTTGGGGCTGATGGCCTGGTATAGCTTTGTGCCGAGCTGGCGAATTATTACACTGCCGGTGTTTATCGGTATTGCGTTTGCGGCCTCTATGGGTGTGGGGCTGTGGCTTTGTTCTTTGAATGTGAAGTACCGCGATTTTCGCTACATTGTGCCGTTCATTGTGCAGTTTGGCCTCTATATCTCTCCGGTAGGATTTAGCAGCGGCATTGTGCCTGAGAAGTGGCGGCTGCTGTATTCTATCAACCCAATGGTGGGCGTGATTGACGGGTTTCGCTGGGCGATTTTGGGGAATGAGTCGCAAATTTATCTGCCGGGCTTTTTGCTGTCGCTGGCACTGGTGCTGGTGATTTTGGTAACGGGGATTCAGTATTTTCGGAAGGTAGAGCGGACATTTGCGGATGTGATTTAGGATATAGGTGTTTGGACATGCCTAGCCTAATAAGCGGCGCTGATGTGGCTGTCAGCGGGTGTATGCTCGGCTTAAGTGGAGTGCTGATCGCGCTTTTGTGTTTTAGCATTTACCTATTTTGAGGAATCTTGTGACTGCGATTTGCTAAATGTTAAGCCTGGACCAAACTGATGAGCAGCGTTTTGAGATGAGCGTTTTGAGATGACGGTTGCAGCTGAGTCTTCTTTTAGCATGACTAAGGTCGTGAACGGTGATGTTTGCACGGTTCAGTCAGGGCGGACATGGACGCAGTTCCAGTATTTGCAAAAGGGATTTGAGCATGCTCGGGGAGTCCAGCTCTTTTACTGGGACGGGACGGTTGAGATCCTGATGCCAGGGAAGCTGCATGAGCTGTTTAAGTCTGTGATTGGTCTACTGATTGAGGTATTTTTGATTGATCGGGGGATCGAGTTTGAACCGACTGGGTCGATGACGCAGGAGGTGGAAGCAGTGGCTTCGGCAGAGGCGGATGAGTCTTATCGGATTGGCGATCGCAGGCTTTCTGTGGAAGTGAATTTTACGAGCGGTAGTGCTGCTAAGCTAAGGCGCTATCAGGCTTTGGGGGTAGATGAGGTTTGGCTATGGGAAGATGGCGTTTTGCAGGCTCATCATTTGCAAGCAGATGGCTACGAGCTGGTGAGCCAGAG
>JBARVU010000171.1:0-1532 GCA_049646425.1 Phormidesmis sp.
AAGCTAACGAGCTGGTAGCAACCGCATAGGAAAGGAAAGGTCAGGAAAGGGCGTGCTTATTTCTGTTGTCCACACTATTTCCGATAATGTCTAAAGATTAAGGCTTTTTTGACAAGAGAAAAGCAGCGAATTTTGAGAGGAACCTTTAGATTGGTCGGTTCTTCAGAGATTGTTGATGCCGACTATCGCGCTGGGCTAACTATCCGATCAGCCAGCCAAAATCACTTATGAACAGTCTAGGCTGCCCTAGAAGCTCTTAGAATCTCTGAACCATGGAAGCAGATTGGAGAGAGTCGCTTTCTACGTTTACCGAACAGTCGTAACCTCTATGCAGCGTCGGTAAGGCACTGGCAAGGAAGCTCAGCTCAGGCATCGATTCGTTTCAGCGCAAACCTTCCTCGTTCCGCAACTGAAGGGACAGCGTACGGTGCGTACCTTTAACGCGGTTATCGACCTCTGGCCGTCTGCACCCGTTGAGCAATCGTAAACCCCGCGTAATAGCCTAAGACACTGGCAATCAGCCCAACCACACAGGAGCCCAGCAGGAGCGCCGCGCCCACATCCATGCCCATAGCCATCCAATCGTTCAGGTGGTCAGCAGAGACTGGTAGCGCTGTGGTGGGGGGCAAACGTAGCAGCAGGCGACCAATGTGAAAGTTAAGGGCAAACAGCGGCAAATAGGTGAGGGGATTGCTGATCCAGGTGCCGGCTGCCGCGACGACTTTATTGCCGCCGACCAGGGCCGCGATCGCCACCCCAATCAGCGTCTGAAAGCCGAGCAGCGGGAAAGAACCGGCAAACACCCCAGCCGCCAGGCCAAGCGCGATCGCCCTTGGGCTCCCCTGCATCCGTAAAAAGCGAATATACAGGTAGCGCAGAACCCTCCTCCAGTAAAAAGTATCTAACCGTTTGAGAAAAAAGTTCTCAGGGAGCGATCGCCGCCGAGCAGCTCTACCTGCTTTCTGAGCATACAGCCAGCTAGGCAAGCGCTTTCTATACCCTGCTGAGGAGCCTGATTTGGGCTGAGCAACCGTCTGCTCAACCGACGAGCGAGCAGGCGTTTCTATCGTATTCGCAGCTTTGACTGAAGCAACGGTGTGTTTAGAAGTTGAATCCGACATTGATTTTCAGCGATTCTTTGCCTGCTCCCTCAAGTGTTGCATCTAGGGCTGTCTTTTGACAGGCGACCAGAGAGATATCTGTCCCTAAGCGATTCTACCTACTTAGCTTCATTCTATAGCAACACCTCAGCCCGTCGATCAAATAGCCAGTGAGTTCTGCCTAACATCACGCACCACTCAAGGTTCCCCCGCTCTTCCCCCACTGCATATGATTTAATAAGAGCCTAATCCCCCTCACCCCCCCGCCAATCCAGCCTTGACTCAGCACATTCATCAGGCAGAAACAATTGCCGCGATCGCCACGGCAATTGTGCCGCAGCAAGGCAGTGTAGGCATTGTGCGGCTGTCGGGCGAGGGGGCTGTGGCGATCGCTCAGCAGCTTTTCCACGCCCCCGGTCAGCAGGTTTGGGA
>JBARVU010000172.1:0-2191 GCA_049646425.1 Phormidesmis sp.
TACTACGATTCTGACGGAGCCAATCATTCAGCTCTACCAGGGCACGACGAAACCGTTTCTTTGAGGTCTTTCGTTTCAAGCGAACATAGCCCTTGCGGCTGTGGCCCCAGTAATGGGTCAACCCTAGAAAGTCAAAGGTTGGTGGCCGCTGCCCGGTCTGGAAGCAGTACCGGGCATAGCGCTTACCACAAGCCAGCAAGCGGGTTTTATTCTGATTGAGACGAAGGCCATATTTCTCCAGCCGTCGTGGCAGCACCCGCATGAAGCGGTGAGCATCGTCTTCTCGTTCAAACAGCAGAATGGCATCATCGGCATATCGGATAATGGCACAGTAGCCTCGGCAGTGATTGCTCACCACTTCGGTGAACCATTTGTCCAACACGTAATCCAGGAAGATGTTGGCAATCACAGGCGATGAAATCGAGCCTTGGGGGCTCCCCAATTCGTCGTACAACACACCACCGGGTGTCTGAACGCCTGCTTTGAGCATTCGCGAGACCAAGCGGAGAAATTTCCTATCCTTGATTCGCAGGCCCAAGACGGTCAAGATCTCCTGGTGAGGCATCGTGTCAAAGAACTGGGCCAGATCAATATCTGCTATCCAGTTCACCGGTTTCGTCATTACCTCTGTATTTAGCTGCCTGAGCGCATCATGACAGCTCCGCTTTGGGCGGAATCCATAAGAGGTGTCGATAAACACGGGTTCGTAGATTGCTTCTAATATCCGGCGCGTCATCTCCTGAATGATTTTGTCTTCCGTACAGCTAATCCCTAACGGGCGTGTACCGCCATCTGCTTTCGGTATCTCTACCTGTCGCACTGGCCGGGGCCGGTACGACATCTGGTGCAGTTTACGGTGGAGCGCCTGGAGGTTGGCCTCTAGGTTCTCCTCGTATTCTGCTTTCGTGACTCTATCCACACCGATAGCTTTATGGCCATCGAGTGACTTAAAGCAGGCTCGCAGGTTTTCCACACTGAAGTGGTGCATCAGCGCCGTAAACGGCTCCTCTGCATGACTGCTGGCCCGACCGGCTATCCGCTCAACTCCCGTGGTCGCCGTGATTCCACCTCTGGGTGTGGACGGCGTTTCCATCGAGCGGGCGACTGTATGTGCTCTCCTTCGCTCCATAGGCATTACCCTATTTCTCCACTACTATGAGAACATCCGACTTCCCATGAACCGTTGGGCTTCCTCCCGGTGTACCGGTTGTGCCGCCCTACCCCTCAAGATGAGAGGAATTCATGGGACCTCCCGAGTTCCCGACTTTGCTTTAGTGACGTGCCACGGTCTCAGACCCCGGTGGACCCTACAGAGCCTTGGCCTTTGGCTCCTGCGGTGTCGCCTTCCGTGTTGCATACCACGTCGGCATCCACATGTCGGCTATTTCGGGGCTCTATCCCTTCACGCTCGCGCATTGCAGCCCATCACTTCCCTGTGTACGCTTCGCTATCACCGTTACCGCTGACAACGCAACACTCGGTACCTGGTGCCTGACCAAGGCTTCCAGGGCTAGGACTTTCACCTAGCTAACAAAGCCGAGCTTTGCTCGGCGCACATGCAAAAAGCCCCGTATTATTGACCCTCTGGTTCTTTCTTCTCTACCAGTAAATTGTCTAAACCTTCTGATTCGTCTTTTGGACGTAGATACATTGCACATTCTCTAAGGACTTGCTGCGGATCTGCTTCGTTCTGAGTACACCACAACCGAATACACTCATCCGCTAGATCCTCTACCTCGTTGGCATCTACAGCAGCGGTCTCAGTTTCAGGTTCGCACTGCAAAATATCTAACAGCTTAACGGTATCAGGTCTTCTGATTTTGCTATTGTGAGGCGTGTAGATAAGGCCGAAGTCCAAACCTTCATGCTGCAAAAGCACGTATACTGCTGGATGCTTACCTGAATAAACCTTCGCACTAATCAGGTCGTTGGGAAGCTCGCTAGCGTAATCACGATGAGGCTGTAGTCTAGCTGTGTGCTGATAGTAAGGCGAGATGTCTAGGTCAGAGAGCTGTTCCACATCCATATCGCCGGAACGTATCGTAACTTCGGAGGACAGCTCCGCCATCTTGATGTCTTGCTTCTGGCTCACTGTCAGAACAGGTAAGTCAGTTAGACTCATCGATTGCTTATGTCGAGTCATGAGCTGATTCCATCGGCGGCTAATAGCACCTAACTCATCCGTCAATGG
>JBARVU010000173.1:0-5098 GCA_049646425.1 Phormidesmis sp.
AATGTCACCAGTGCAAAGCGCTAAGACCCGGTAGGGCAGTTTGAGCTGTTGCAAAATGTCTTCGGCATCGCGGGTGAGCTTTTCGAGTTCGTCAAAGGAGCTGTCTGGATGCACGAATTTGTACATCTCCACCTTGTTGAACTGATGCAGTCGGATCAGTCCTCGGGTATCGCGGCCATAGCTCCCGGCTTCTCGGCGAAAGCAAGGGGTGTAGGCGCAGTAGTCAATCGGCAGCTGGTCGGTCACAAGAACTTCGTCGCGGTGCAGGTTCGTCAGCGGCACTTCGGCGGTGGGAGTGAGCCAGAGGTCATCGCGATCGCACTGAAACCCATCTTCGGCAAACTTAGGCAGCTGGCCCGACCCCTGCATAGAATTAGAATTCACCAGAATCGGCGGCATGACTTCGAGGTAGCCCGCCCCCGTGTGGCGCTCCAGCATAAAAGAAATCAATGCCCGCTCCAGCGCGGCCCCTGCGCCGATCAGCGTCACAAACCGACTCTGCGCTATTTTCACAGAGCGCTCAAAGTTCATAATGCCGAGCTTTTCGCCGATTTCATAGTGAGGCAGGCGGCCATCTTTGGGTGGAATAAACTGATCGCCCCAGCGTCGTACCTCTACATTGTCTTCTTCGCTTTCGCCCGCAGGTGTCGTCTCACTGGGCAGGTTGGGAATGGTCAGCAAAATTGCCTCGATTTCAGCATTCAGCTCGCGCTCACGCGGCTCTAGCTCACCGATTTGCTGCTTGATTTGATTGCCCTTTGCCCGTAGATCCTTGACCTCATCGCTGGCAGGATCTGTCCCTTCCCGGATCTTCTGACCGACTGACTTACCCACCTCGTTGCTCTGGGCCTGCAGGTCTGAGCGTTTTTTCTCAATTTCTCGCTGCTGAGCATCCAACGCGAGCAAAGGCTGCAGATCGTACTGGCCCCGTTTACCCAAAGCAGCCTGTACCTGGGCAGTTTGATCTCGAATTAGCTTGATATCCAGCACGGTCGTAATCCCTTATGTTATCCCTTGTTTTCCTAGGGCCGAAGTTCCCATATGCCAGGGTAACAGGCAAAGGGGCGGTCAGGTTCAATGCCCTGCCGCCCCTCTGCGAATGTCCGGTAGTCAGTACCAGCCGTCTGCGATCACCCAGTGCCTACATAACCTGCTGAATTTCAGCAATCTCAGGAATAAATTCGCGCAGGCG
Source organism: Phormidesmis sp. (assembly GCA_049646425.1). Taxonomy (GTDB): domain Bacteria; phylum Cyanobacteriota; class Cyanobacteriia; order Phormidesmidales; family Phormidesmidaceae; genus Phormidesmis. The sequence continues at coordinate 1,193 of JBARVU010000173.1, forward strand.
ACGCTCGATACCCATTCGCAGGGTCATCGCCGAACTCGGGCAGCTACCGCAAGCACCATTCAAACGCAGCTTCACAATTGGGCCATCGAGTTCTACCAGCTCTACGTTGCCGCCATCCGCCATCAGGTAAGGGCGCAGCTCATCGAGCACCTGCTCAACGTTGGGTTCGGTCAAAGCTAAAGTTGCCATCTGTTATGTCTCCGGATAAGTACTGTCTATATAGTTTAGCGGTTCTCTTGGTCAGATCACTGGTTTGACGGCCAGTTAGCCGACTTGTAATTCATCTAAGCGGGCTAAGACTTCCTGGCTATGAATTGCCGGACGCACGCCGAGAAACCGTTCCTTTAAAACACCTTCTGGATCGATCAGGTAAGTGTGACGCATTGACATCGGCTTCATCCAAGAGCCATAGGCGCGGCTGACCTCGCCATCTGGGTCAGAAAGGAGCGGAAAGGTGAGCGCTTCGGCATCGCAAAATTCGGCGTGGGAGTAGACATCATCGGCGCTGACGCCGACAATCTGGGCGTTGCGAGTTTGATACTCTGGCAGGTCACGCTGAAATCGCTGAGCCTCTAACGTGCAGCCGGAGGTAAAGTCACGGGGATAGAAATAAAGCACTACCCACTGTCCGGCATAGTCCGATAGGGAAAGCTCGCCCTCGTCCCGATTGGTTGGCAAAGTAAACGCAGGTGCGGGCTGATCGATAGCAGGTTGTTTCCCGCCCATCGCGTGAGCCGGGGGAATGAGCGGTGTGAAAGCGGCTGTCAGCGTAAAAAGGATGCTTAGACAAAAAGTGAGAATCACCGACCAAAGCATCGGTAAATTCGTCGAGCGAAGCGTCATAGATCTGATCAATAAAGGGATATCTCAAGTCTATAATGCGCACATGAAAAAATACTGGCGCGAAAGCTGGGCGGTGGCTCGGCGCATTCTGACAGAGCTATTTCGGCGCAAGCGCAGCCTGATCTCCTGGATGATTTTTCCAGCGTTGATTTTGATGCTGAATGGTCTGATCACCGCCGAGCGAGCAGATACGACGGTGAGTACGGCCTTTGAGGTGGCAGCTCCGCCGACGTTGGTAGGGGCGGCTCTCTTTTTTAGCTGCTTAGGGGGCGGGGTGGCGACTGTGGTTTCTGAAAGAGAACAGCAGACGCTGAAACGGTTATTTCTGTCGCCTCTGAGCGGGGTGTCTTATTTTTTAGGAATTTTCCTGGCCCATAGCGCGATTGGGGTCGGGCAGACTTTGGTGATTTTTGCGATCGCCCTCATCGCTGGCGCCACCTTCCCCGGCGCAGCCTGGCCCTTAGCCGCGATCATCATCTGGCTCAGTATCCTGGCCTATGTGGGCTTAGGATTTATGCTCGGCACTCAGTTTGCCCGTCGCACCGAAGATGTCAGCGCGCTGATCGCTGCCTTTGGCGTGCCGCTGATGGTACTGGGGGGCGCTTTCCTGCCGATTTCGCTTTTTCCTGATTCTTTACTCGATATTGCTCGGTTCAATCCGATTTACCATATGACCGAAGCACTGACCGACGCCCTGCTCAATCCGGATCAGGCACTAGGCGACGGTGGGCACTTTTGGTTTTTGCTGGTGTTTGCGATCGCCATGGTCGGCGTCGGCTGGATTTCCTATAGACGTATGCTAGAGCTCGAACGGCAGCTATGAGGCCGGAGGCTATGCCTACAGCGTGAGCGCGCTCGACACTGACGTTCTACAGCTCTCTGGAAGATAGGTTTCTGCTCGGGTGCTGCTGCCATGCGGCTTGCCAAAATTCTGCACCCAGTAAAGCCCAAAATCAGAGCTGCCGGTCGAGTCGAAAAGGCCAAAGCCAACTTCAGTAAACTGATCGTTCAAAATATTCGCCCGGTGCCCCTCGCTGATCATCCAGCTCTGAAAAACGCTGTGTGCGCTGCGCTGACCAGCCGCCAGGTTTTCGCCCGCCGAACGATACGGATAGCCGGTTGCCTGGATGCGCGAGGTGATCGTCGAGCCATCTTTACCGGTATGGCTAAAAAAGTTCTGCGTTGCCAGGTCTTCAGCGTAGCTCTGAGCTGCCTGTCCGAGCTGATAAGAAAATGTCAGCGGCGGTAAGTCATGTTCCTGACGGGCTTGATTGGTGAGCGTAAGCAGCTCCGAAAAAAAGCTGTTGAGCTGCGTACAGTCAGCCGCGATTGCCACAACTAATTGTCCTTCCAGCGGCTGGCTATCACTGCTCAGCGGCTGACGTTGAACGCCGCCGATCTCTCTGCCGCTGCTTGTCAGGGCCAGCGCGATCAGGGTAATACTCGACCAGGCAGTCCGCTTCATTAAAATACTCCTATGTTTTGGTAGCGGTTGATATTTCGCTACGCCCAGAGAAAAACATGCAGGCGAGCGGAACCGTGCCCAAAGTGCGAACACTTTGAACCGGCCAGTTAATGAGAAGGAATAATCAAATACTGGAGGGATTAACCCGCTCGCTCACGTCCCTTGCTGCTCTCCGCGCTTGGGAGTTCGCACGAGCCTGCAGTAGGAAAGGATCGAATGGGCTGTCGCTCTGGGGGCATCGCTCTGGCGGTAGATGCAGTCGGTGAGCTAAATCCAAGTCAGTTCATTGAAATGGATTAGCTTGTTAGGTGAATTGCAAAACGATGAGTGAATGTAATCTGGCGTTTCACAATCCCATTACAGCCTTCATGTCTCAATAGAGACATCCGAAGATGTAACGAGCCCTTTACTCGGCTGTAATGACTGTCTCAGGGGAGTTACGCGCGCACCTAGTCTAGGTATTAGGGATATTACGGAGAGAGTAGAAGTGTTTAAAGCCACTTCGTTTACGAATAAAAAGAAGATTCGCTAGCCAGGTAAGCTGTTCAATATGAGTGAAAGAATAGCTGAAGAACTGATCGGGCAGTCAGTGCCTGATCGGCAGGTTGCGACCTTTGGTGCAGGGTGTTTTTGGCATACCGAAGCGGCCTTCCAGGGTCAGCCCGGTGTGATCGATACCTCGGTAGGCTACATGGGTGGCCATTTTGCCAACCCTGGCTACCTTGATGTGCTCTCTCGAATTACCGGACATGCCGAAGTCGCGCAGATTCACTACGATGCGACGGTCGTGCCCTACGAAACCTTGCTGGATATTTTCTGGCGCTGCCACGATCCGACGACTCTAAATCGTCAGGGGCCTGATCGCGGCGAGCAGTATCGCTCTGTGATTTTTTACCATCGGCCTGAGCAGGCTACAGCCGCCCGCGCGTCTATGGCAAAGCTGACTGCTACAGGTACTTACCCAACTCCCATCGTCACCCAAATTAAGCCAGCGACCGACTACTGGCTGGCTACCGACGATCACCAGCAGTACTTAGCCAAAAAATTGGGTTCTCAGACTACGCGACAAATCGGCTAATCAAATTAACCATTTCATACGAGAAGGGTTGCACCCGTCGTCCTTCTGAGTCGAAGGGCATTGGATAGCATATTGCTAAGCTGATGCGATATTAGAAGCCGCCTATGACTGCTATAAGAGAAGCAACTTACAGTGATATACCTGCGATCGCACAGGTTCACGTAGACACTTGGAGAAGTACTTATTTGAGGATTGTCCCAGATGAAGCTCTAGCAGATTTGTCTTACGAGAAGCTCGCAAATTCCTGGCGTCAAGTCTTCGAGCATGCCTTAAACGGCGCATGGGCTTCTATCTGCGACTCTGTATCCCTACAAAGTGTCTAATCACTAGCTGTTCCCATCACTGCAAAACAGCGCTCCAAAAAGCGCCAAAGCCGAATTTTACTCGCCACGTACCAGGGCCAGCGGTGATACTCCGCTAGTAGCCAGATCGAGATAATACTGTGGTCGAGTAGCGTCAGCCCTGTCCACGCCAGCGGAAAGTTGGACGCTTCCAGTGGCGGAAAAATATAGTTAGAAAG
>JBARVU010000174.1:0-8374 GCA_049646425.1 Phormidesmis sp.
GAGTATTATGGCGGAGATTAATATTAATCGAATTAAGCTGTCTCAGCTGAGGGCACTGGTAGCGATCGCCCAAACCGGTACTTTTAGTGATGCGGCTTCTCAGCTAGAGCTGTCGCAGTCGGCGGTGAGTCATGCGATCGCCACCTTAGAAGAGGAGCTCGGCGTAAGCTTGCTCAGCAGAGGACGGCAGGGGGCAGTGCTGACGCCGGTAGGTCAAGAGATTACGACTGAAGCGACGAAAATGCTGACCTTGCTCAAGACAATTGGGCGCAGGGCTCAAGATGCTAAGGGATTGCAGGCGGGCTTGGTGCGAGTCGTCAGCTTTCGCAGCGCGGCTACCCACGTGCTGCCAGCTGTAATCGAAGAATTTCGCAAGCAGTACCCCGGTATTAGTGTCTCCATTGGCGAAGGCAACGATGTGCGCGGCGCCGAAGAGATTATCCGTCGGGGCGAGGCCGATATTGGCTTTACCTACTTACCGGTCAGCGATGTCTTCGACGCTTGGGAGCTGTTTCGCGACGACTATGTGGCCCTACTGCCACCCGACAAAGCGCCGGATAGTAAAGGGCCTTTGAGCTGGGAGGAGCTGACCACACTGCCACTGATTTTGCCGCTACCAGAGGATGGCTGCCGTTACAACGTTGATCAGTACTTGCTGAGCCATGGTCAATCGATTACACCTGCCTACGAAGTAAAGGAAGACTCCACCGTGGTGAGTATGGTTCGCCGGGGGTTAGGCGCAACGATTATTGCTAAACTTGCTGCCCAACCCATTCCCTCAGATGTCGTCGTTCGGCCTTTACCCGAGCCTCTACAGCGAGTCATTGGCGTCATCACGCTGGCCGATGCGCTCCAGACGCCCCCTGTATTTGCTTTTCTAGATACGCTAAAGGCGACCTGGCAACAGAAGGCCGTTATCTCCTAGCTGCCTACTTGCGAGAAGGCTCTCTACTTATTCCCTTGCGAATGTCTTTTACGATTTCGTTCTCGTCGGCGATCTCTTCAAGATTCAGCTTGTCGGCAAATACTTCGCCGAGTGAGTCTGCCTTGACTTCTTGATCGGATGCTTTTGAGGCTTCACTTTGAAACTCTCGGCGCTGCGCCCGCTTTTGCGCCAGCTCTTCAGGTGAGATCGTCGGTACAGGATCAGCCTCAGGCGCCGCCTGTACGGACGTCTGTGCAAACCCTATAAACAGGGCTGCGCTAACAAGCAATACCACTAGTCGTTGAGTGACTGTCCGGAGCGTGAGAAACACACGAGCTAACATTGTTTTTACCTCTTCTGGATACCCTACAGCTCTCATTAATATAGGCGGAGTGTAAAGTTCTCCGTCTTCCGCAAGATATAAGAATTTTCTCAGAAGACTTCTAGCCAAGCTCAGCGCCCTGAGTATAGTCGTAGGTCCTCGGCCTTCTCGAAGAGTAGCCACAACCCATCAACTCATCTGCAATCATAACTAAGCCAGTGCCATTGACCTATAGCTTAATATCGGCGATCGCTGCTCTCGGATCACTTGATCGACTGTCGCGAATCTTCTCATACAGCACTGTTTCCTGGGCGCTCAGATCCTTGGGCGGCGTAATCACCACCTTCACGAGCTGGTCGCCGCGCGCTGTTCCTTTCTTCTGAGGCCAGCCCTTGCCGCGCAGTCGCAGCGACTGCCCCGACTTTATCCCCGCCGGAAGGTTGACTGTGACCTTGCTATCTGGTGTGGGCACAGAGACCTTTGCCCCTAAAACGGCTTCATCCGGCGTGATCGGCACTTCACAGATCAGATTGTCGCCTTCAAACTCGAAAAAGTCATGCGCTAGCAGCTCAACGGTAAGATACACATCGCCCCGCTGCTGGCTTTGAGGATTGAGCGCTCCCTTGCCCTTGATACGAATCTTGCTGCCCGACTTGACGCCCGCCGGAATGCGAACGGTGACCGACTCCGTGCCAATCGTGAAGCGCTTCTGCGTACCGTGAAAGGCTTCAGACAGACTGAGCTTAAGGGTCGCTTCCTGGTCAAAAGCACTGCGCGCGGCAGTCGATCCGCCGGCGTGGGTGGCCGTACGAGGATCGAAGCCAAAGCCACTGTTGCCAAAACCGCTGGGCCGCTGCTGATAGGTATAGGTCTGGGTGCGATTCCTTTGGAAGGCTTCGCCATCGCCAAAGCCCCCAGCACCAGTATTAAACCGGCCTAGCAGCTCGTTGATAAAGTCGTCAAAGCTGCCATAGGCACCAAAGTCAAAGCCGCCAGCAGAACTTGGTGCACCTCGACCACCGCCAGCTCGCTCTGCCTGCTGCCAATATTGGCCAAACTGGTCATACTTCTGGCGCTTGTCTTGGTCAGAAAGAACCTCGTAGGCTTCGCTGACTTCTTTGAACTTAGCCTCCGCCGCTTTATTATCGGGATTTACGTCGGGATGATATTTACGTGCTAACTTCCGAAAGGAGCGCTTAATTTCGTCGGCATCGGCCGTTTTACTGACCCCCAAAATGGCGTAATAGTCTTTGAAGTCAGTGGCAGCCATATATTCGCCTTCCTCCTAAATCAGGTCTCTACTTTTTAAAATTCAAATCGCCTAAAGATCAGCGTAGCAAAGCTTAGACCGCTCCGGGGTTCGGTTGTTAGGTTCGGTCAATGGAACGGTTGGAGGACTGATTGAGTTGCCTTTTATGTTCTCTTAAGAGGCTCACTCAGCAGTTTGCTGGTCGCGCGATCGCCCGTATAGCTCGGTCAGGTGCTTAAGCTGCTCGCAGATTGTCGGGCTGAGCATCCCCGCCGAGTAGCGCCATGCCCAGTTACCTTCGCCCACGCCGGGCGTGTTCATACGAGACTCACTGCCTAACCCCAGCAAATCCTGGAAAGGCGTAATCGCCTGATTAGCCACTGACCCCATCGCCAGCCGGATCATTGCCCAGTGAACGGTATCTGGGTTGAATGCACCGACATAGGCAGCCAGTCGCTGTTTTTCTTTGTCTGAAGCTTGGTGGAACCAGCCCATGGTGGTGTCGTTGTCATGGGTGCCGGTGTAGATCACGAAGTTGCGATCCACATTGAAAGGGAGGTAAGGATTTTTGTGATCGCCGCCGAAAGCAAACTGCAGAATTTTCATGCCTGGAAAGTCGAAGCGATCGCGCAATGCCTCTACTTTCTCGTCGATCAGACCCAGATCTTCAGCCAGAAAAGGAAGCTGACCCAGCTTCGCCTCTACCGTTTCAAAGAAAGCGTTTCCAGGCGCTTCTATCCACTCGCCGTGAATCGCCGTATCGTGGCCAGCAGGGACTGCCCAGTAAGCCTCGAAGGCGCGAAAATGGTCGATACGAATAATATCTACTTGGGCCAGCGCTGCTCGAATCCGCTGTAGCCACCAGCTAAACCCATCGGCCTGAATCACTTCCCAGTTGTAGGTAGGATTGCCCCAGAGCTGACCTGTCTCACTGAAGTAGTCTGGCGGCACACCGGCCATTTGAGACGGATTCATGGTTTCAGAATCGAGCATAAACTGGTTGGGATTTGCCCACACGTCAGCGCTGTCATGTGCGACGTAAATAGGCATGTCGCCCACAATCTGAATGCCGCGCTCGTTGGCATACCCTTTCAGTGCCGACCACTGACGGTAAAACTCAAACTGCATATACTCGTGAAAAAAGACCTCACTGGCCAAATCCACCCGCGCCTGATTGAGCTCGAATGAGTCACGATGAGCGATCGCGCTATCCCACTGCGACCAGGGCATTCCACCATTAGTGTTTTTCAGGGCCATAAACAGGCCGTAGTCTTCCAGCCAGTCGCGGCAGTTTTTACGAAACCCATCAAAGGCTTGACGAGTACCAGAATCTGCCATCTCTTTGAAGCGGCCAGCCGCTAGACGCAATTGGCTCAGCTTAAAGTCATACACTGCCGGGTAATCAACTACATCGTTAGGGAAGCTATGACTCAGCGCCAGATCGTCTTCTGTAAGCAGCCCCTGTCCCTGCAAAATTTCTAGACTGATCAGCAGGGGATTCCCGGCCATTGCCGAGTAGGCCATGTAAGGCGAGTTGCCGTGACCAGTGGGGCCAAGCGGCAAAATTTGCCATAGCGCCTGCTGACTTTCCGTCAAAAAGTCGACAAATTGGTAGGCTTCTGCGCCCAAATCACCGATGCCAAACCGGCCTGGTAGCGATGTCGGATGAAGCAAAATACCGCTGGCTCTAGGAAAAGACATATCTGCTTTTGATGCTTTTATTTGGGCTGCTCAGACTCTATCACGGGCAGATGAGCGCCTGACTCTGCTTTTTGAAAGAAGAGTGCGAGAATGTCATGATCTGGCAAATATGAACCCGGTTATGACTTACAGAAACCCTGCCCCAACGGTCGATTTGATCATCGAAATGATCGATCATCCCCATCGTCCCATCGTGCTGATCGAACGGTTGAACGAGCCTTTTGGCTGGGCGCTGCCCGGTGGTTTTGTCGACTATGGAGAGCCGGTAGAGACAGCGGCTCGGCGGGAGGCCAAAGAAGAAACCAATCTCTCAGTGACCCTGATTGAGCAGTTTTATGTATATTCAGACCCAGCCCGAGATAGCCGTCAGCACACGCTCAGCATCGTGTTTATTGCGACGGCCACCGGTTTACCGATTGCTCAAGACGACGCCAAAAGTCTGTCGCTTTTCAATCCTTGGGAAGTCCCGGCAACGCTCTGTTTTGACCACGGTCAAATTTTGCAGGACTACTGGCGCTATCGGCACTACGGCCATCGGCCCCGGCTGAAGTAGTCCAGCGCACAGCCTGCGCATTGCGATGGCAGAGCCTAACCCTTAGAATAAGCCTCGACCCACCTTGGAGCGTTTGATAGAAACCGTGCGTAAAATTATTCAGACCGACCATGCGCCTGCCCCCGTTGGCCCCTACAACCAGGGCGTTGTCGCCTCAGGGTCACTGCTCTTTGTCGCCGGTCAAATTCCTTTGGACGCGGCCACAGGCGAACTGGTGGGAGAAACGGTCGCGGCGCAAACTGAGCGATCGCTCCAAAACCTCACTGCCATTGTCAAAGCCGCAGGCTCCGATCTTTCTCAGGTCGTCAAAACGTCGGTTTTCTTAAAAGACATGAACGATTTTGCGGCGATGAACGAAGTCTATGCCAAGCATTTTGGCGACGAGAATGCCCCGGCCCGGGCCTGCGTAGAAGTAGCTCGCCTGCCCAAAGATGTGCTGGTTGAAATTGAATGTATTGCCGTGGTGCCTGCCTAGAACGGGGTCCCGCAAAGAGATTAAGGTGAGATAAAACGCATTCTGAAGGGGACGTATGGCTGAGTCACTGGCGATCGCAATTCTAGCGGCGGGCAAAGGCACCCGCATGAGATCAAAGCTGCCCAAAGTACTCCATCGGCTCAGCGGTCTAACGATGGTCGAAAACGTCCTTGCCAGCACCTCTCAACTTCAGCCCACTCGTAAAATTGTCATCGTCGGCTACGAAGCTGAGCAGGTAAAGTCAGCCCTTTCTGCTGCCGCAGACATCGAATTTGTCGAGCAGACGGAGCAGCTTGGCACCGGCCACGCCGTCCAGCAAGTCATTCCGGCCTTAGCAGGCTTTACGGGCAATCTGCTAGTCCTCAATGGGGACGTGCCTTTGCTCAAGCCAGAGACCCTGGAGCGCATGCTAAAAACTCACCGGGATAATGGTAATGCCGCAACCATTCTGACGGCGCAACTGGATGATCCGACTGGCTACGGAAGAGTCTTTTGTGATGACAGTCTGATTGTCAAAGAGATTATTGAGCACCGCGACTGCACGGTAAATCAGCAAGAAAATCAGCGAATCAATGCCGGTATCTACTGCTTCCAGTGGTCAGCGCTGATGACTATTCTGCCTCACCTCAAAGCCGACAACGACCAGCAGGAGTACTATCTCACGGATGTCATCAAAGATCTCTCCCCGGTGACGGCAATGGATGTACCCGCTGCTGAAATTGGCGGGATCAACAATCGCAAGCAGCTTGCTGAAGCTGAATCCCTGATGCAAAAGCGCATCAAAGACGAGCTGCTTTTATCGGGTGTCACTCTAATCAATGCAGACAGCATCACAATTGACGCCACTGTCACGGTAGAGTCCGATGTGATTATTGAGCCACAGACAAATCTGCGCGGCCACTCGCTCATTCACAGCGGCTGTCATATCGGCCCCGGCAGCCTGGTAGAAAACAGCACCATCGGGCCAAATACAACGCTGGTGCACTCTGTAGTCACCGACAGCGAAGTTGCCGGTGGCGGGCGCATTGGCCCCTTCGCCCACATTCGCGATCAGGCGGCCATCGGTGAGAACTGCCGGATTGGTAACTTTGTCGAGGTCAAAAAATCCACGATTGGCGCCCAGACCAACGCGGCTCATCTTTCTTATATCGGCGACGCTGAGCTGGGCAACCATGTGAATGTTGGGGCTGGGACAATTACAGTGAACTACGACGGGCGCAATAAGCACAAGACGGTGGTGGGCGATCGCACTAAAACAGGCGCCAATAGCTGTCTGGTTGCCCCGATTACAGTGGGTGCCGACGTGACGATAGGCGCGGGGTCAGTGCTGACCAAGGATGTGGAGGCGGATTGTTTGGTGTTTGCGCGATCGCCCCAAAGAGCCATCCCAGGGTGGAAGCCAAAGTATCTGCGAGCAGCGCAGTCAGACTAATCAGTAACGATTACAGATATGAACGGCACTTTCCCATAGAGTCGCGTTTGCTCTTCAGTAGTCGACCCAATCGCTTAAAAACTCCACCTGATTCTTCATATCTTCTGCTGATCTTTCGCTGATGAGTTTTAGAATTCCTCGCATTTGCTTACCAATGCCATAGCGCTGTTGGGGCGCTAAGATAATCCCCGCATGTGAAAATGCTCGTTCCATCCGGAACGTATGCAGCCGGTAAAAATCTCTAGCATTAAAGCTATATATCACTCGGTTGTTCATCGCGGCCCAATTCAATTGCTCATCATCGTTGCGGTGAAGCATATCTGCTTCGGCAGCAGTGACAATATCTACAGCACGCGAGCGTAGAGCCTGTAACAGCTTCTCATCCATTGAGTCTTCGTCAAAATACAGAAGAACAGCACTCACTGCTTATGCTGACGGTTTTCTCCGCTGTGTAGCGCTACTAATCTCCAATATTCAGCTTCTTCTGCAGCTAAATCCGCTTCGATCTCAGCCCGGTTTGCATGGTAGTAAGTCAGCGCCGCGTAAACTTGGGTCAGTGAAAGATGCTTCATCCGGTAGGTAATCTCTTCTCCACTGAGCCCTTCTCTGTAGAGGACGGCAACACGACGAACTGAGGTGCCTGTCCCTGCAATCATAGGACGACCACTGTGTAAATCAGGAGAACTCTCAATAAATACCCCTATATCAATAGCAACTGACATAATGCTGACTAGGTACGAAGAAGCCTTCACAATTCAAGGCTATCTTAGCATTTTGGGAAAAAGCCTTTGCCCCCTCGCGCACCCACAAAAATGTATGACAGCGCACGAGAAATCCTTCGACAGGCCGGAAAATCGTTTTATTTATGAATTTCTCTGTTAAGAAAAATATCTATCCAGGAAACTTTCTTTAGTTCATCTAAAGGTTGATTTCTGAATCCGAAAGACCTTCTTAAGATAGAGTCACAGAAAATCCCAGGAGATTTCATGGCAGACAGCTACCAGCCCGCCGCCGGCAATTCAGCAGACAGCTCCCTGGGCCGCGATAGCATGACCCTGTCGCAGCACGTGCTTCAGCAGCTTGATAGCTTTGGCCCCGAAGCGCAAGACCTCAGCGCGATTATGAACCGCATCGCCTTTGCGGGCAAGCTCGTCTCCCGCCGGCTGACGCGGGCAGGACTCGTCGAAGACGCTATGGGCTTTACCGGTCGCAAAAACATTCAGGGAGAGTCTGTCAAAAAGATGGACGTCTATGCCAACGACGTTTTCATCTCTGTCTTTCAGCAGAGCGGGCTGATGTGCCGACTGGTCTCAGAAGAAATGGATGACATCTATCATATTTCTGAGAGCTGCTCTACCAGTCGCTATACCCTGCTATACGATCCTATCGACGGTTCTTCCAATGTAGATATCAATCTCAACGTCGGATCGATCTTTGCGCTGCGCCGTCAGCAGGAGGACGATCTCGACCAAACGGGCTCCGACCTGCTTACCCCCGGAAGAAATCAGCTGGCCGCAGGCTATATTCTCTACGGCCCCAGCACGGTATTTGTATACTCGATAGGCAAAGGTGTTCACGCCTTTACGCTTGACCCGAGCCTGGGTGAATTTATTCTGGCCAGCGAAAACATCCAAATTCCGACTCACGGCTCCAACTACAGCGTCAACGAAGGCAACTTCTGGCAGTGGGAAGACTCCTATCGCGACTATATTCGCTA
>JBARVU010000175.1:0-15602 GCA_049646425.1 Phormidesmis sp.
AGTCTCCGCCCAATTTCATTAGCAAACGTCATTTCAGTCGTAACTACTGCGTTGGATTACCCAATAACGCGAGACCAACGGATCGCAATTTACACGATTCGTTTATTTTTGGCTAACTGACTATGTCTCAAGACCCATATTAAGCTGTTACAGCCTTGATAAGCTGAAGAGCCGCAGACACAGGAGACAGCTACATACATGAAGCTTGATGAGCTAGATCAGGAAACGACCAATCGCGTGATCGAAATGGCCTGGGAAGATCGGACTCCTTTTGAAGCCATCGAGGCTCAGTTTGGTCTCAACGAGCCAGCCGTTATCGCGCTGATGCGCCGCCAAATGAAGCATTCTAGCTTTAGAATGTGGCGCCAGCGAGTGAGCAATCGGCCCACCAAGCACGCCAAGAAACGAGACTTCCAGGTAGGCCGATTCAAATCCAGCAATCAGAAGATTCTCTAAACCGGGTTAGAGATCTCACCTTCAGTTGAAAAAGGCTTGAGAACGACTTTGATGCAGTTCTCCTTTTTGTCTCGGAATATTTTGTAAGCGCGGGGCGCGTCTTCTAAGGGCAACCGATGGGTGATCACAAAAGAAGGGTCAATTTCTCCCTTTTGGATTCGCTCTAGAAGTGGACGTAGATATCGCTGCACGTGGGTTTGACCTGACTTCATCGTCAGCCCTTTGTTCACAAATGCGCCCATCGGCATTTTGTCAATAAAGCCGCCGTACACGCCTGGCACGGAGACTTTGCCGCCTTTGCGACAGGCAGCGATCGCCTCTCGTAGCACCATGGGTCGACCGGTTTCCATCCGAATGGCCTGTTTTACCGTGTCGTATAGCGCCATTGCCCCCGTGCCATGAGCTTCCATTCCCACTGCATCAATACAGCAGTCAGGGCCAATGCCGCCGGTCATCTCCTTGAGTGCCTCTCCTGGATCGACCTCTTCATAATTAAGAATCTTCGCGCCTGCTGCCTCCGCTAGCGCTAGCCGTTCAGGAACGCGATCTATCGCAATCACCTGCTCAGCCCCCAACATAAAGGCACTCCGAATTGCAAACTGCCCAACCGGCCCGCAGCCCCATACCGCTACTGTCTCTCCCGGCTGAATATCGCAGTTCTCAGCGGCCATGTAGCCCGTCGGAAAAATATCGGTCAGAAAGAGTACCTGATCATCGCTGAGCCCTTCAGGAATTTTGATAGGGCCAACATCGGCAAAGGGAACGCGGACATACTCCGCCTGGCCACCCGCGTATCCCCCTAACAAATGAGAATAACCAAATAGCCCAGCTGGGGAGTGGCCATAAAGCTTTTCGGCCATCCAGGCGTTGGGGTTAGAATTGTCGCACAAAGACCACAGATCGCGATTGCAAAAAAAGCAGCTTCCGCAGGAAATGGTGAATGGGATAACAACGCGATCGCCCTGCTGCAAATTGCTCACGCCTGGGCCAGTCTCGACCACCTCGCCCATAAACTCATGACCTAAAATATCTCCTGACTGCATACTGGGAATGTAGCCATCATAAAGGTGAAGGTCAGAGCCACAAATTGCGGTTGAAGTGACCTTGATAATCGCATCGCGAGGGTTGAGAATCTTAGGCTCGGGTACGGTATCTACCCGCACATCCTCAGCGCCGTGCCAACATACTGCTCTCATGACAATTTCCTTGCTAGGTATTTCTGCTTATTTGCAATTCTGGGTGCCTTAGATCCTGCCGAAGCAAAATCTATCTCGCCGCTGGCTGACCTTCTACCGTGGCAATTTCGCCAGTTTCCATCAGCTGCTTGAAGCGGCTCAGCTCGTCTCCAATCTGCTGTTCAGGCTCTTCTCCAAACAGCTTGGCGATCGCTGCTGTCAAGGCCCCACCGGGCGGCTCATACTCAATCACGACCTTGACCTCGGTGCCGCGATCACCGCTCGCTGGCTGAAACCGGACAAATCCAGAATTTGGCACTAGGGCGTCTTCAGCCGAAGCCCAAGCGATTAGACGACCCGGTTCATCAGAGACAATTTCAGCGTCCCATTCGACATCTTGACCCAGTGGCGCGTTAGCGACCCAGTGAGAATGACGCTCGTCCTGGACGGTCACAGACTTGAGATGTTGCATAAAGCTAGGAAGATTTTCTAAATTTCTCCAAAAGCTGTAAAGTTCATCTGCCGAACGATTGATAGTCACCGTTTTTTCGGCTCGAATTGCGCTATCTAGTCCCATCGCATCTTCTACCTGTTTAAGCGTACTTTTTTGACTAGCGCCCTGGTATAGCAGGCCCCCACCTGCCGCTGCCAGGAGGATGCCTCGGAGCGATCGCTGATTCAGCCCGGCCAGCACCATCGCCCCACCGCCAATCACCGATGCCCACCTCTCCAGATCGCTCGTCTGCTGTTCATTAACCTGCTGACTGCCCGCTGGGGGACTTATAGAATCTTCCATCACTGACCTCTATTAAGCTTCCTTTAGCCCGAGTTGGAGCGCTTAGAATATGCCGACAGCGTAAAAGGTTGCCACGACAGATACGTCTTTCAAAGGGCAGATGCTCTGCTTCGGAGGAACTATTTCGAGCTGTATTTGGGGTGACTATCGACTTTGCCTGCCCTGCGAAGCACCTGGAAAAAGGATCAAAAAAAGTGACGCCTGCTGCATTCAAGGAATTGAGCACAGGTTAGATTTGTAACACCTGATATACTCCACCAAAGACACCTAGAAGCTAACGTAGGAAAGAGACATGACAGACCAAACATCTAAAATCGTTTACACGTTTACAGATGAAGCGCCTGCTTTGGCCACGTACTCTCTTCTGCCTATTGTCAAAACATTTACAGAAGCGGCGGGTATCACGGTAGAAGCAAGCGACATTTCGCTGGCGGGGCGGATCATTGCCAACTTCCCCGAAAATCTTACCGCAGCGCAGCGCCAGCCCGATACGCTGACCCAGCTAGGCGAACTTGCCAAAACGCCAGCCGCCAATATCATCAAACTGCCAAACATCAGCGCTTCTATTCCACAGCTGACAGCGGCAATCAAAGAGCTCCAGTCAAAAGGATACGATATTCCTGACTACCCGGCTGAGCCTGAAAGCGAGTCAGAATCGGCAATCAAAGAGCGATATGCCAAAGTTTTGGGAAGCGCCGTCAACCCAGTCTTACGAGAGGGCAATTCAGATCGGCGCGTCGCCGCTGCCGTTAAGCAATACGCCCAGAAGCATCCTCATAAAGTAGGAGAGTGGACAAGTGACTCCAGGTCACATGTTGCTCATATGGAGGAAGGCGACTTTTACAGCAGCGAACAGTCGGTTGTGATTGAAAATGCTGGTAGCGTCAAAATTGAGCTGGTGACAGAAGATGGCGCTGTTACTGTGCTGAAGAAGAAAACAGGGGTGCTTGAAGGAGAGGTTATTGATGCCGCCGCTATGAGTGTCAAAGCGCTGCGTGCTTTCTATGAGAAATCGATTGAAGCTGCCAAAGCAGAAGACATTCTACTCTCTCTCCATGTCAAAGCGACAATGATGAAAGTCTCCGACCCCATTTTGTTTGGTCATGCCGTCAAAGTTTACTACAGAGACGTTTTCGACAAATACGCAGATATCTTTACCGAACTCGGCGCTAACCCTAACAACGGTCTCGGAGATATCTATGCCAAAATTCAGGATCTTCCTGATGACAAATGTGAGGCCATCAAAACAGCTCTGCAAGCCACCTATACTAATCGCCCGGAGCTGGCCATGGTCAACTCCGACAAAGGCATTACCAACCTCCATGTCCCCAGCGACGTGATCATTGATGCTTCGATGGCCGCTGCCATTCGCACCTCCGGCAAAATGTGGGGAACCGACGGTAAACTGCACGATACCAAAGCGATGATTCCTGACCGCTGCTATGCCACCATCTACCAGGAAATCATTAAATTCTGTCAGGAGAAGGGTGCCTTTGAGGTGACGGCGATGGGCAATGTCTCCAACGTCGGGCTGATGGCACAGAAAGCAGAGGAATACGGCTCTCACGATAAAACCTTTGAGATTCCTGCCGATGGTACGGTGCGCGTGATCGATGAGGCTGGACACACCTTGATGGAACATCAGGTAGACAGAGGCGATATTTGGCGGATGTGCCAGACAAAAGATCTGCCGATTCAAGACTGGGTGAAGCTAGCGGTAAAGCGGGCGAAAGCAACTGGCCTACCGACTGTTTTTTGGCTAGATCCTGATCGTGCCCACGACGCTAATCTCATTGAAAAGGTCAACCAGTATTTGCTGGATCATGACACCACAGGACTGGATATCCAGATTATGTCTCCGGTAGAAGCTATGCGCTTCAGCTGTGAACAAATCAAAGCAGGCAAAGATGTCATCTCGGTCACTGGCAACGTTTTGCGCGACTATCTAACCGATCTATTCCCCATTCTCGAACTGGGCACCAGTGCAAAAATGCTCTCTATCGTGCCTTTGCTCGCAGGTGGCGGACTCTTTGAAACAGGCGCTGGGGGGTCTGCGCCCAAGCATGTGCAGCAATTTATCAGTGAAGGACATCTGCGCTGGGACTCTTTAGGAGAATTTTTGGCATTAGCCGTTGCTTTAGAAGATTTGGGCAGTAAAACGAACAATCAGGACGCGCTAATTTTGAGTGAGGCACTGAACCAGGCGACCGGACAATATTTAGAGAATTCCAAGTCTCCGGCCTACCGGGTTAATGAGCTAGACAATCGAGGCAGCCATTTTTACCTGACGCTGTATTGGGCGCAGGCGTTGGCCGATCAGAATAAGAACACCAAGCTGAAAGATTTGTTTGCTAGACTGGCCCAGCAGCTCAGCGACGACGAGGCTACCGTTATCGCTGAACTAAACGCGGCTCAAGGAAACCCAGTCGACATTGACGGGTACTATTTCGCTAATAGGGAGCTTGCGAGTAAAGCAATGCGGCCGAGTGAGACGTTTAATCGAGCGATCGCCTCTCTTTCCGCGTTTAGCAGCCCCTAGAAATAAGGAACGCTGCTAGGACTGCGTTCTGGCTCCAACCTCAGAGGGCGATCGCACAAACAGCATCAGAACGATCACCACAGGTGCGAACAAGCAGCAGGCGTAGAGGCCACCGCTGTAGGAGCCGGTAATTGCTTTGAAGTTGGCCAGTAAGGAGGGGCCGAGGGCACTGGCGATGACGACAAGCATCATTTGAACGCCAGCGATCGCCCCCAAGTGGGCCCGTCCAAAAAATCGTGGCAGCACGACTGTGGTTAGCGTGCCGAAGCAGCCGCCGCTGATCCCCAGCCCGACGACCGCCGGAATCAGCATCCAGGCAATATCCAGGTTGGCGATCGCCGCAATCCCCGCCGCCTGACCCACCATCATGAAGATAAAAATGAAGCGGATTGGCAGCCGATCGCAGGCCAGCCCTACTGCAAACCCGACTACCGTCGAAACCACCGCCATCGGAATGAAAATCGTCACCATGGCCGCTTCAGCGATGCCCATCTCTGCGCCAATACTGACAATGTGAAAGGTAATGCCGGTGATGGAAAGCGCCTGAGAGGCAAAGGCCAGAGTAACGGCCCAAAAAGCGAGCGTGCTAATAGCCTGACGCCGGGTGAGTCCCCACAGTGCCTCTTCAAGCGGAGTAGCGGTACGACCTTCGTCTGAAGGCATTGCTAAGCGAGGTGCGTCGCCGTCCATCCGCAGCCCACAGATTTCAGGATTGTCGCGATACAGCAGCCAGCCGACGCTACTCATACCTAAGCCCACGACAGCAGCTAAAACTAGCCAGGTACCTCGCCAGCCCAAAAGGGCGATCGCCTGGCTGAATCCATAGGGGGCGATCGCAAACCCAAACGCCACAAAAATTCCCTCAATGCCGGACGCCTGTCCGCGCCGCCGGTCGAACCACTTCCCCAACATGGTACGGCTGGTCATTGTCAGCATGCCCTGACCGCAGAAGCGCAAGCTGACAAAGCCGAGAATGAGGACTACGGCAGCGATCGCTGTCGGTGAGAGGGGCAGCCAGCCGCTGAGGAAGGTGATCAGGTGATCGCATAGTGCCAGATAGGCCAGCGTGATCCCTAATCCGACTGATGCTAGCACCACAACCCGCCTGGCGCCGAGACGGTCGAGTAGCTTTCCCCCGAAGGGCAGCAAGCAGCCGCTGGTGAGCGTTCCTACCAAATAGGCATTCGCCAGTGCCAGCCGCGAGAGCCCGGTAGCTGCAATCAAATGGTCAGTAAACACGCTCACGCCAATGGTCTGGCCGGGAATGCTGGTCAGGACGCCTAGCACACTGGCAACCAGAATTGCCCAACCGTAAAAAACTGGAAATTTTGCTGGCGAAAAAGGAAAATTAGTGCGAAAAAGAGAGCCGTTTGACGTCGTTGACGCTATTTTCATAAAAGATATCCAGGCCAGCAGTTGAGATGTCACAATTGGCAAAACTGGATAAGCTAATACCCATCTTGACCCAGAATTTACTATGACAGATAAACCCGATAGCGGGAGTGGTCGAATGCTGCTCTCCCACAATTTCACTCTGATAGAGAGCGAGGTGCATCCGCTCAACAGAGAAGAATTTGCTGAGGTTTTTGTGAAAGCGCTAGATGACCAGGCTGGCGTAGACTGCAGCGCGGTTGAAAACCCTCACTGGGTCGTCGAAGTCCGCTACGACAGTCACTACGCTCCCCTAGAAGTTGGCCAGCTTTGTATCGATGCCCTGGCACAATATCGGATTGACCGTGAGAGCAAAGGCTTTTGTATTTTGGCATTGGGTGGATTGAAAACCACCCCACCCACAGGTGCTCCGCCCTCACTACAGACGGACGAATGGGGCGTAGATATCGTAGAAACTCGCGATCCTGACATGTTTTTAGAAGAAATCAATTGGGATAAACTCGCTGCTGCTAAACCGCCCGAAAATGTCTTTAAAGTCGACCATTTACTCTAGAGGATGTTTAAAGAAGCGAGATCATGCTACGACTGCTGATAGTTAGAACATTGATATCATCGCTAATGGCTTTTACTTGTTTTACTGTCCTTCTTTTGATACAAATTGCTGTAGATAAGCATTGTGAAGGAGAGAGAAAATCTACTGACATATAGAGAGGTTGCAGCCTACTCAACCCTATGCTGTTACTGATATAGCGAACATTTCGCACAACCGGTAGTAGATATGAAAGGCGTCACAGAGAAAATAAAATATGCCTTGATAGGCATGGGAGGCTTAGTTGCTCTATTAGCAATTTGGGGACTGATTGAACCGCGCTTTCTCAACACAGAGGAGGAAGTCGCTAAGATTCCCAACCTGCCTGCTGAATGGGAAGGCAAGCAAATTGGTCAGCTCTCAGATTTTCAAATTGGCATGTGGGCAGGCAATCCCGGCACCGCCAGACGCAGCGTTGAGCAGATGATTGAAGCAAATCCTGCTGCCGTTTTAATCAGCGGCGACTTCATCTATCATGCTGAGCCTGCACCCGAGGCCGAAATTGAAAAAGCCGTCAGCATCGTCAAGCCTTTGGTCGATGCAGGTATCCCCACCTACGCAGTCTTGGGCAACCATGACTACGGCATGAGCAGCAAGAAAGCCGAACCCGGAACTCAGCTAGCCAGCAGCTTAGAGTCTGAGCTAGAGGCTGCTGGTATTGTCGTGCTCGAAAACGAATCCGTCGCCATGCAGCTACCCGACAGCAGCGAGCCGCTATACTTGGCTGCTGTCGATTCACTCTGGGCAAATCAAGACAACGTAGACGCTGCTTTAGCTGACATTCCAGCAGGTAGCCCCAGGGTTGCCTTGATGCACAACCCAGACAGCTTCGAACTTTTTCCTGAAAATGCGGCTCCGTTAGCCGTTGCTGGTCATACCCACGGTGGGCAAATGCGCCTGCCCAACTCTCCTCAGTGGTCCTGGCTACGGTTCACTCAGAAGGACAAAGTTTATGCTGACGGCTGGGTAGAAGAAAGCTACGGTCGACCGGGCAACAGTCTTTACGTCAACGTGGGTATCGGGATGAGCATTATTCCGATCCGCATATTCTGTCCGCCGGAGATGACGCTCTTTACACTTGAGAGCTGAGGTATAGGGCCGCCGACAGCGACTACAGTCCCAACTAAAAGCGCCCGCGTGAACTTCACACGAGCGCTTTTTAGTTAAGGAGAGTAGATAAGAGACAGGGCAGGTCACTACTCGAAGTAACCTGCCCTGTCTCTAACTCGCTAAACTACATCGCAGAAGGATAGACACCATCTGCAACGAACACAGGCTTTTCACTATATTCTGCCTCGATTTGCTCTTGAACGGAGAGATCCCAGTCCAACTCGTAATCCGTGTCAAACTCAGTTTTTACGTAGGGACGCAAGACGCCTGTGACCGTAACTTCCTCTCCATCTTGAGTCTGAGGGGTCATACCCTGCGTAACGACCAGCAGATCCTCAGAGCCGAATAGCTGTTCCTCATCTAAGGTAAACGTGGTAGGTGAAAGTTTGTCTTCTACTTCGCCCGCGACTGCAATTCTTTGGTTATAGTAAGCTTCTGGATTAGTTGTCAGATCACCGGGGTCAGGAGAAAGCGCGATAGACTGAGCTACGATAACCGGCCGATCCTCGTAGTCAGCGTACAGGGCCGGATCCAGGTCTAAGCCATACTCTGTCTCAAAGTCAGCGGTTACGAGCTGCTGCACTTCGCCAGTGACCTGCACCTCAGTATCGTCGCCCTCAACCAGCACAAAGGGCTCGCCAGAAGCGTTGATTACCAGGATATCTTCGCCTCCAAACAGCTGATCGTCTTCCAGTAAGAACGAAGTGTCGTCAACCGTTTTCTCCACCTCCGCTCGAACCGATACTGTCTGACCGATGAGTCCCTCTGCCCCTTCCGACACTTCCTCAGTCGTCACATTTTCGGCAGCTTCTTCGGAGGTAGTCGTCTCCGAGGGGGTCTCTGCACAGGCGGATACAACAGTTAGCGAAGCCGCTATCATTAAGCCTGTGAGAGGCTTACGATAGCGATTAATAGTTTTTACAATATTTACCATTTTATTCCTCAATCATTCACGGTGTTCAACCTAATGATAGTACCAAAATCTGTTGTACCTATCTCTCTGTCGGAAGATGGATAGTCTTCAATGCGTGAGAATATTTGTTGCAAGAGGGTATGACCCTATGCCTTTCAAATGAGACTGTAGAAACATTCAAGAAAACACTCTAGACGCAGCAATCTAGCTATTCCCCCTTCTCCCGGAGCTTGCGTAGCGCAATTCTCTTCGCGATACACTCCACGCAGAGGTAGAGCGATCGCAGCAGCTCCGATTCCTCCTCATACCCGGCAGGGACTAGATTAGATAGCTTTTGGGCCTGGTTGATACTTTCTAGATGTTCCCAATCTTTAGCACTATGACCTTTTCCATAGATCCCAATCGACATGCCACCATACTGACCCATCACATCAAAGCAAGGAACATCAGAAGCCCCATCACCCACATAGATCACCTGATCTAAAGGAACGTACAAATCTTCCGTGTTTGAGCCTTGATAGTTGTAGATTAGGTCTTTTTCATTCTCAGCCGCTTGGATACCTTGGGAGATGTAATACAGATATCGCGTTTTTTCCGTATGGGTCATCTGCTTTTTTATAAAATCAATCTCACCAGACTCACCATAGTGAAACTCGCAGCCCCACATTCGCCTGAAGTCTTTTGCAATGGGGGTATTCCGAGGAATATCTACAAACCCCCCAGAAATCAGGTAGAACTCAAGCTCAATATCCTCGTCTATTTGATGAATCTTCTGCTGTAGCCGACTAAAGAGCTGATCTGTCTCCTGATAGAGATCGATATTTTGACCTACCTCAGCCAGCTTGCTCTGTGTAATTTTACGCTCTCGCTGTTT
This sequence comes from Phormidesmis sp., assembly GCA_049646425.1. GTDB lineage: Bacteria > Cyanobacteriota > Cyanobacteriia > Phormidesmidales > Phormidesmidaceae > Phormidesmis. The sequence goes on from JBARVU010000175.1 coordinate 9,845, forward strand.
AGATGTCTCAACCAAGCAATAGGCTCTAGCCAGATACTTCTCCCAGCCTTGCTCTACCAAAGCCTGGACGCGGTCTTTGAACTCGTCTACGTCGAGTCCACAGTCTTCGAGCAGCGCGGCGAAGCTATCTTTAGGCGTTAGCGTCTCATCAAAATCAAAAACAACTGCAATTCGGCTGACGGTTACCCGAGTAATTTTTCCCATGTTTCTTACTTGCGAACTCAATAGCGCTTAACTAGACTATTCAACCATACAGAGCTTTGTGAGGCTTCATTTGGCAATCGGTCTTTTATGCGAACACTCGCGTGATCGGCATAGAGAACTCCGGTAGTAGGGGGGAAGTGAGTGAGTCTTCTCCCAGTAAGGTGCCAATTAGCTGCAGCTGGCCATTACGGCGGCGATAGACTGACAGGGTCTTGAGTCGCCAGTTGACAATCCAATATTCCTGCACGCCGTAGCGAGAATATAGCTTGAGCTTAACTTCTTTGTCTCGCTGTTCGTTCTTTTCACCAGGAGAGAGAATCTCGATTATCAGCTCTGGCGCAGCTGTGAGATGCCCTGAAGCGTCGATGCCGTTGGTGAGGCGCTTGTGACTTATCTAAACTACGGGCATGGCGTCGAGGTCTCGGGTTGTCCATCGAAGGGAGTTGGTGACCATAGGGCGCACTACAGAACTTTTCAACTTAGAAACGATCAGGGCTTACTATATTGACTAGTTTATCAATTTTATCAATATCGATATGGAACTTACCGATAAGATTCAAGATAAGGCAGTGCGCGATCGCATTGCCGCAGACTGTACTCAGCTCATAGACACTCAGGTCGCTGCCAAACGAGGGCTGGGTGGTATGGCCTTGAAAGCGGCCTACGGCGCAGTCAAAGGGCTCGGTGGCGACTATATTTTAGGCGCAGTGAAGCGACTTTTGCCTGAGGTAGCCGAAGCGCTCGACCCGCTGTGGGCAGAAGGCGTCAAGACAGGTGATCCGGTGGCGTATCTGAGTGAGAATAGTGATCGCACTGCGGAAGTGATCTTGAGCACTACCGATCAGCGCATTGAGCGGAAGGCCAGCGGTGGCATTATCGGAGCCTCCTATAAGAAACTTCGAAAGTCCGTAAAAAATGACGTGGCGACGGCAGTCCCCGGTCTGGCACAAATTATTGATAAGCACATCAGCTGAACGAAACGTCCATAAAAATGCCTGCCTCTTTCAAGATCCAAACGGATCGCTTGGTAAGAGGCAGGCGCTTTCAGAAACGGGGAATATAGGAATCAAAATACTGGTCTATTCCCTGTTGGCAATCAGTCGTCCCTTTCTAGCGATTTGTTCTTCATGCCGGGCAAAACGGATTTAGCATTACCAGGATAAATTTCGCCCATTTCGCCGACAGCATCAGCCGACTCTTTGGCAATACGCTTGACTTTTTTGCCGGGTTGACCCTCTAACTGCTTGTTTTCAGACTTCCACTGTCCGGCAGTCTTAGGACGTCCGTTTTCGCCTCGGGCGATCACGTCGTTCAGCATAGCCTTAGTGCTGGGCCTGAGGTTAGCGTTGTCCACGCTGGTAGTGAGTAGGAATAGGCCAACGAAAGCGATCGCCACAAACTGCTGTAGCCGTAGCGCTTTCCATACATTAGAAACGCTCTGCGCAGCCCGTGAAATCGCGCTAATCATGGATCTCAACATAGAAGATCTCCTCGTATTTCATCGCTCATCATCCTACCGCTGATAGAACAACCAGCACGTCTAACGAAAGAAATAGATCAGCCTCCTACCGTCCGCTCTATGACTTCCTGGGCAGCTTAAGCAGATATCCTAAATTAGGAAAAAGCCTGAATAATATGCTCCGCAAACGCCGCGCTAGTAAATCGCTCAGCATCGCGCAGTCCGCCGGTACTAAACACGTTCAGCTCTAACAGCTGAGAGCCGATAAAATCCAGACCGACCAAAAATAAGCCGTCGCTCACTAATTTCTCGCCAATAGCCGCCACCGTCTGACGCATACCCTCCGTGATAACGCCTGGCTCTGCGGTTCCCCCGGCATGAATATTGCTGCGAAAATCACCCTTTCCAGGTACTCGGCAAATAGCCGCAGGCCGATTATCTAGCTCCAAGATCTTACCGTTCATTACCACGACCCGAGTATCTCCGGCTTCCGCACCTGGGATACAGGCTTGCACCATCACCAGCCCCTGACGCAAGATCACATCAATGATTTGGTTCAGGTTCTTATCCACAGCAGATGAGACAAAAAACACGTCGTTTCCCCTTGTTCCCTGCAGCGGCTTCAGTACCGCAGGCTGCTGCAATTCTTCCACAAAAGCCAAAATCTCCGTTCGGGTTTGGCTGACTAAAGTAAGCGGACGCGTAAATGCTGGCAGCTCTAGAAGATATAGCTTGGTCGCTGCTCGAATCAGGCCGTCGGGCCGATTGATTACCTTTACACCGCTATCTTCGGCTAGGCGGGCGATCGCTAAAGCGGTTTGGTGAGAAGCACTACGGGCTGTATCGCGGGCAGGATTAGTGCGAATGAACAGAATGTCGATAGCATCACCACTGAGGGAGATAGCTTCGCTGGGAAGGGCGGTGATCGCTTCCATCAACGCAGCCAGTGAATCAGGCTCTGTTGCCTTTAGCCGCTTCGCATAGGCGCAAGGTCCCTCATTTCCGCAGGACAGCGAATCTACCCCGCTCACCCACACCGTATGGTGGCGAGCGGCAGCGGCTATTAGCATTGCCGTTGTTTGAGAAGGCTGGATGGCATGAGCATCATTCACTAAAAACATAAAACGCATAGCATTCATAGGGAACCACCCCAGAAAACAATTCAACCTCAGACTAGGGCTCAAAATGGTCTAAAAACGGGGGCATTCCTGCCTCTACTACCTTGCCCCAGTGCAGAATACGGCCACCGCTCTGGGTCACCGGATTGGTACTTTTACCAATAATCACGCCGTCTTGAGGTGCCCGGTACTGGCTCACCACATCACCAAAAATATTGCGCTGTATCGCCACGACATCGCCCTTGGTGACGGGATCAGTCGGTTTGGGCAGAACGTCAAGCAAGCCCCCTCTATCGGTGTAAAGCCACTCTGATTTTGAGCAGAGCACCGGCGGTAACGCTGGCGACACCGGGCGACGAGAAATCATGCCAACTTCTGCCATCACCCGGCGCACCCCCGTCAGCGAAGGCTTAATATGTCTCGGTTGAAACAGTTGAGGATCTCCCATTTCCAAAGTAATTGAAGGAATGCCCAATTCCATGGCCGCGCCCCGCAGCGTACGATCCGAAGCGCGGCCGTGCAAAATAATTTGTGGGCGCTGCAAATAGGCCATTCTAGCCGTCATCTCATCGGTCATATCCGCCCGGATATAGAGAGAATTGACGTTGCCAAAGCTAGCTGTGTGCAAATCAATCAAATAGTTAAAATGACGAACGATGCGATCCAAAAACCGATAGGCGTAAATCTCGGCAATATTGCCATTGGCCTTTCCGGGCATGATGTGATTCATATCAGTGCGATCGGCAAAGGTGCGCTCGTTGTTGAGAAAGGCGGGCACGTTAACCACCATCACACCGACGACCGTCCCTCGCAGGGCCTGAAGATCTAGCGTGTCAAAAAACCGATGGATCACCGGAATGCCGTTAATTTCGTTACCGTGTAGTGCCGCCGTCAGCCCAAAGACAGGCCCAGGATGCTTGCCCCGTGCCACCATGACCGGTAGTCGCAAAGAGCGGCCCAAGCCATCTTGAATCAAGTTCACCATCAGCTTGGTGCAGCTGCTTCTAGGCAGATTTTCGAGGTCTAGTGCCTCAACGACATAAGCGCCCGGAAAATCTAACGAAGCGGGACTGCTCATAAACGAAGAGGAACTATTCATAGATAAAGATATCTTTCACAAACGTAGGGTCAGGATTGAGCGAACTGAATAGACGGCGGCGGAAGTTTCCTTTTTGAGTTACCAGTTTTTGAGCCATCTTGTCAATTGCTATCACCGACAAGACGGTTTGAATATAGCCTTCGATCAGGTCGTCTAAGCCAATACCGAGCTGATTGAAATCCCGACTATCCATCAATAACAATCTTTCTGACTGGCTGCTCCAGGAACCGTCGTCATGCAGAACCGACAGATTAGTCCCCAGCATGTCCCATGACGACTCGCTGCCACTGAGATCTTTCGTCAAAGGTTTGCGAGCCCGACGCGCGTAAATCGCTACCGGATAAGGGCCGCTTTCACCCACGCCAACCATCATGCGCAAATCAGCAACAAAAATCTCTTTGCGTCGATTCGGCAGCGTCCCAAGATGGTAGTACCTGCCCTGAGCCGTCTGTGAACTCCAACCAGAGTTGCCGACCAAGCTCTGTACGATAAAGCGCTCGTAGCGGAACTCAATCGCCATAAATTCGTCGAGTTCGGTCGGGTTCGTAATCGTGTAGACGCCTTGTCCCGCGTTGCTATAGGGGTCTTTGACAACGGCAATGCCGCCCATGCGCTCAACCCACAGCGGAATTTCATTTTTAGCGACATCCCAAATTGTCTCGGGTGTGCGGATCATCAGCCCGGTAGATTGCAGCTCGGCATTATAGAAGTCGTAGGCTTTAGCAGCTACCAGCTTGTTGCGTCCGCCAGTCAGGCACACCACGATGGGGTTGAGAATGGCCGTTTTGGTCACCGGCGGAATCCGGCTCCAGGGCCTTTGGGTGACATACCGCAGCGCTGCTCGAATCGGCTCCCAGCTTCCGTCAGGGGTGCGAATCTCTAGCACCCGGTCTTCTGTAAACCGTACGGGTAAGTCGGGGTCGTTTTGAAAACAGGGTACAAACCAGACGGGCTCACCGGTGACATCTGCCATCATGGCAGCGTAACCAGAGGTTTCCATTTCGTTCTTGTCGTAGAGCACGGCCAGTCCCCCTTTGGGCAGGCGGCGCTGCTGCTGCAAGGGCATGAAGGTGCGCTCTAAAAGCGTACGATAGCCGCTTTGCTCATGCGCATCGTTGCCAAACGGCATAGACTTTTGACCGGAGGGACAGGAGTTGGTTTCGATTACAACGATTCGCCGAATCCCTTGATCCGTAGTTGCTGCAAAAAGATCAGCACCTCCCCAGCGAAAATACTTAGTTTTGTGGTCTAATACACCATAGACTGCTTGCGGGTCGACCTCGGGATGGAGATGGATGTAGCGCTCCGCGATGCGGGCGTTCCCTAGCTTAAGAAAGTGCTGCACCAGGGGGTGGATTTGCGCGTTTAGCACCCGAGGGTAAAAGTGAGCGGGCGCTTCAAAGCTATCGGGCAGTACTTTGACGACAGGTGCAATTTTCAAGATAGAGCTTTTCCCTTAACTTGCCAGCCCTCTCATTAAATGGCAAGGCAACTCTACTATACGTTTCAAATCGTTAAGCTTTTATTGGTTTTGTAGAGATAGCTAGACGACAGCGCGAGATCAGTCATCAAGAAAGATTAGAGGCAGTCTAAAGTCTGCCTGGCGAAATCATCTGATAGCCCTATCATGAGCCATGTGGCGCTCCCACACCGTCACTGGTGATAACGGCCCGGCTCATCTGCAAAGTGCAGGTTCACGTTTCAATAAGGACTGCATGCAGATCAGCAGCTCGTCAATGTCATAAGGCTTACGAAGAAAACCATCTGCGCCAATTTTCAGCCCCTCCGATGCACTTGACTCGGCGTGAGCAGTCAGCAAGATGATCGGGATATATGGCAATGCTTTGTTCTGACGAATACGACGAGTCACTTCATACC
>JBARVU010000176.1:0-4827 GCA_049646425.1 Phormidesmis sp.
CACCATGGGCAAGGTGTCGCCTTTGAACCAGTTAAACGGAATATCTAGCGCTCGTCCCTCCTGATGGTTTCGGAGATCTTGCTTTTTGAGATATTGATCGCCTTCCATTAGATAAAGGCTCTTGTCAGTCAGTTTTAACCAAGCCATAATCATCAGCTCCTTGTGATGTTCTCCTAGGCGAACCTAGGGGTTGTCGAAAAGTAGAAATTCAGTCAGCTGAGACTCATAGATTCACTGAGTTCAAGCCCTGCGGTTCCTTCTGTTCCTGAGTAGCTGCAAGTCGGATCAACCTATGCACTCATTTCTGCGAGCGGGCTGAAGTGGGGGTCGCTGACTTGCCTTTTTGCCCTTCGCGCCAGTTCTGTCTGGTGCACGATTCGACAGCAAACTGGCCAACCTCGCTTTGGTTTTGAGCAATCAATCAATTTTTCTCTAGAACAGATTGTACTGGAGCGAAAAGTAGACGCCGCTATCTTGCAAACTGTCGCCCGGACTGTCGATATCCACTAGCGGAATGCCCCAGTCGAGCCGCGCCGACAAGCTGTCTCCCTGCTGCCACAGCAAACCAATTCCGGTTCCCATCAAAACATTGTTGCCCGGTGGAGTATCTCGATGACTCCAAGCGACGCCGCCCTCTAAAAAAGGGGTGATTTGCACAATGCTATCGGTGGCAAAGCGCAGGATCGGAAAGCGAGCCTCAGCCGACAGCAGTGCTCCATTGTCACGCAGCAACGCATCTTGACGATAGCCGCGAATTGTCTGTTGTCCCCCCAGACCAAACTGCTCTGATGAAAGCAGTCTATCGGTTGCGAGCTGGATATCCCCGCGTAAGAAAAAGAGAGAATCCCGTCCCAGTAGACGTACCCACTGCCCCTGGCCGCGCCAGGAGAGGAACTGACTGTCTGGGACATCGCCTGAATTGATCGTGGCATTGAGCAAATCGAGGCCAAGATTGAACTGTGACCTTGCTGCCAACACCTGCTCCTGGCTACGCTGTGTCCAGTTTTGAGAAAATTGTAGAGCGGTGACTCGGCTTACACCATTGTCATCGGCTCCGGGCGAAAGCGGAAATGGCCCAAAGTTGTAGAGGCCCAAACGAGTTTGGCTGCGATTGTGAGAGAGTGCCAGCCCCAAAGACAGTTCTTGCGTGGGGGTCTCAATCAGAGGGTGAGTGATGCCCACTTCGCCGTAGTAAGCATCAGAGCTAATGTCGAGCACCCTGAAGATGCTGTCAACGACTCGGCTATCAGAAATGCCTGCTTCAAGATTGACTCTTGTGTTGTAGGGGCTGACGGGGACTGAATAGCTAAAATTTAAACTGTTGCTACCCTCAGTATTCGCGTAGCTGAGGGAGACGCGATCACCAATACCAAACAAGTTGCCCTCATTGATGCCAATGCTCCGGCGAACGCTGCCGATGTTGGGCGATCGCCCGTTATCTGTCCCGACAGTCATGCCAAAAGAATCGGCCTCAGTCACTTCCACCCGGAGAATGCTGGTGCCGGGTCTCACCCCCGCCTGCAAATCCGCAGAAACTGTTTCAATTAAAGGGTCGATCTGCAATCGCTGCAACCCTGCCAGCAGCGTATCTGCTTTGATCGGTGGCTGTGCGGCCAGTCCTAAACGGCTGCGGATATAGGCCGGGTTTAGTCTACGCGTGCCGACGATCTCGATGTCTTCAATTTCACCTTCAATCACCTGAACGGTGACAATGCCGTCTTCTAAAGTTTGAGGTGGAATAAACGCCCCAGACGTCAAAAACCCCGCATCCACATAGCGCTGAGTAACCGCAGAGCGCAGCTGCAACAGCTCATTGAACGTGACGGGCCTGCCCGTATACTCAGCAAATAGACCGGTAAAATCTTCAGCAGAAAACACTGTGCTGCCCGCTAGCTGAATACCGTTTACAACAAATGCCTCGTCGCTGCCGTCTGTAATGCCGGGCGACGTATTTGGCTCTTCAGGATCACCTAGTAGCTCATCTATCGGCGGCAGCTGCGGCAGGGGCTCGGCGGGCAAAGGTTCTTCAGGTTGCAGATCGGGTATGAGCTGCCCAGGCGAAGGCCCCTCAGGCCGACTGGGCGTGATGTTAGCAGGCGGTACCTGGGCAAGCATCGGAGTGAGTGGCTCAGCCTTAGCTGCAATCTGCTGCCCGTTAGCCACTAACACCGCCAACACAGCAGTTCCATAGCTCAGTAAGTAATGTAACAAACGAGGGAAAAGCTTCATATCAACAGCAAAAAGACGACTCAGAGGTTGTATAAAAAGTCTCAAGGAGTATAAAAAAGCTCACTCGGTCTAAGCTGTAGTTACTAACCAAACAGCACCGAATGAGCCATGACCAAAGCATACTCTAGCAACCTCACCCAAGACCAGTTTGAACTGGTCAAACCGCTGATTCCGCCGACAAATAGCAGCGGACGCCCCCACAGTGTAGACCTGTGGGCGGTGCTCAAGCTGCGCGTCGTGGTCACTGCGGCGAGTCTTCCTGAACGTGCTGGCGGCAAACAAGTGCTCAGTCGGGTTCACCAGATGGGTGAAGCGGTGTCTCGGCTATCGCTGATTTGGGCCGATGGTGGCTACAGCGGTCAGCCGTTCTTAAGATGGGTATGGATAGTTTTCGGTGGATTGTGCAAGTCGTGCTCAGACCTAACTTGAGCAGGCGAAAGGATTCACGCTACTCAAAAAGCGCTGGGCGGTGGAGCGGACGTTTGGCTGGTTGAACTGGTATCGTCGATTAACCAAACACTATGAGCCTCAACCTGCTTCGGTTGAGGCGATGGTTTACATGGCGATGATTCGCTTGATGGTCAGGCGATTAGCCTGATTTGATACCTGCTACCACTTTTCATACAGCCTCTTAGTCTCACCATCACGATAAGCCATATCTCTAAATCAGCTCGAATACTGCTTATAGATGACAATCCTACCAACCTCCAGGTTCTATCTGAAGCTATTCAGCACCAAGGCTGGACAACACTGTTTGCAGCTAATGGAGAAACCGCCATCGAACAGGTAGAACACGCCTGTCCTGACCTCATTTTGTTAGACGTGACGATGCCGGGTATCGACGGCTTTGAAACCTGTAGACGGCTGAAAAGCAATCCGACGACCCAGGCTGTTCCAATCATTTTTATGACAGCTCTATCAGAAAGCACTGACAAAGTCAAAGGACTGAAGCTAGGTGCAGTTGATTTTATCACCAAACCTTTTCAGGGCGATGAAGTACTGGCAAGGGGTTCCCTACACCTAAAGCTGCACCACCTGACTCAGCGCCTAGAAACACAAAACAATTTGCTGACTCAGAAGGTTGAAGCAGAAGCCATTGCAAAAGCTCAGCTACAGCAGCTAACTCAAGAACTTGAACAGCGAGTAGAGGCGCGAACAGTAAAGCTCATTCAAGCCGTTAAGAAAATTAAGCAGTCTCAAATTCAGCTAGTTCAAAGCGAAAAGATGTCTCCGCTAGGGCAGATGGTCGCTGGTATCGCCCACGAAACTAATAACCCAGTCAACTTCATTTACGGCAACCTTAGCCCTGCACAAGCCTATGCCAAAGATCTGATCTCGCTGGTCAGACACTTTCAAGAAGAGTGTTCGAAAGTAAAAAAGTAAGCGTGCAGTGTTTTCGGACGATCTCTTAAGCGACGTCATAAGCATGGTCAAAACGATTATCATAAAGAAGTATTTCAAAAAACTTCAACGATGTCATTACGCTGCCAGCTTGTCCTTCTGAGCCTCTTCACAGCCCTGTCAGGGGGGTATACAGCTGCCTTTACTACCGAAGCGATCGCTCAAGAAGAAGCTGTAGAAATCACGCCGTTAGGTAGCCACGACGGTGAATTCTGTGCCTTTGATCGAGCCCTCGTGCTGGAAGATCCCAGCGGCCTGCGAATTCTGTACGATGCGGGCAGAACCGTCGCTGGGCCAGAAGATCCGAGGCTAGGTGACATTGATGTCGTTCTGATCAGTCATGTTCATGGCGATCATCTGGGCGATCGCCGGATTGAAGCCGTCAACGAAGGTACCTGCGCTCAACCCGAGGCAACGGCAAGTACGACGCCAAACTCTAACAGTGCTGAAATCGCCGTCGGGCAAGGCGCTAGCATTATCGTTGGGAGTGAAATGTCTAGATTTTTATCTAACAAAGTAGAAGCGCTTGGCGGCGACCCGGCTTCGGTGCAGCTCGTCCGCTTCGGCGCATCACGAGAGATAGAGGGCGTCAGCTTTACAACAGTGCCTGCCGTTCATTCAAACGGGCTCAGCGGTGATTTTATCGAAGGTGAGTTAGGTGAGAGTCTTACCACTGCGGGCTTAACTGCCTATGTCGGCCCGCCTACTGGATACGTCATCACTTTCTCAAACGGTCTGGTGGTCTATCTTTCAGGGGATACGGGCGTGACGGCTGAGCAAGAAACCGTCGTCGCTGGTCAGTACGGTGCTGATCTAGTCGTGATTAATATCGGCGATACCTATACCACCGGGCCCACAGAAGCGGCTTATGTGATTGACGAGCTGATTGCGCCGGCTGCAGTAATTGCCTCACATGCCAACGAAGCGGCAACGAGCGGCGGCAGCGTTCTACCCGACACTAAAACAGCCGCTTTTATGGAAGCTACCCAAACACCTGTCTACATACCGCTCAGCGGTAGAGCCCTCTCATTTGATGCCGCTGGCTATTGCACGGCTGGATGTGCAGAAGGCACTGAGAACTTGAACCGCTAACCGTCGACTCACTGTTTTACCTATCTCTTAAGGTAGAGTTTCCCAATCACAAACTCGCTTACGATTGTCCTCTTGAGAAATTAGAGCTGACTAAATGAGTGAAAC
>JBARVU010000177.1:0-8608 GCA_049646425.1 Phormidesmis sp.
CGTCCCATAATTGAACATTATTGCCAAGATCGGCGATCGCACCCAGCCGCTGCCCGGTTTGATCAAAGCTCATTGGTCCCACTTTTGCGGAGATCGTAGCAATCGGCTCTAGCTGCCAGTCTTTTGGCATTTTCATCGCAATGGGCTCAGCTCTACCGGACTTGACCAAAGCCTGATAAACAAAAGCCGCCACTTCCGCTCGACTTGCCGCACGATTGGGCGATATTTGGTCGAGCGCAGGGTAGCTGACGACAAGATTTGCTTGGGCAGCGGCAGCGGTGCTAGCTCGGGCGTACGCCGGAACGGCGGCAGCATCCTTGTAATTGGACAAGGATTGTGAATTGCTAGCGGGATACTTCAAACCATTGGCGAGCGAGACCAATGCCTGGACTCGAACAATTCGGTCATTGGGTTTGAAGGTATTATCGGGATAGCCAGAGAGAAATCCGGCAGAGCGGGCTGCTGAAATAGCGTTAGCCGCCCAGTAATTAGCGGGAACATCTCTAAACGATTGAGCGGTTGTTGGCTGCGATTGTAAGAATGATTGACGCAAAATAGCCGCGAACTGAGCGCGGGTAACCGGATCGTTAGGCTTGAAAGTACCGTCGCCAAAGCCACTAATGACATCGAGCTGAGCTAGCCCTTCTATATAGTCGGTGGCCCAGTAGTCGGTGGAAACGTCGGTGAAGGAAGCGCTTTGAGATTGGGCGTTGGCGTAGCCGGTTCCTGAGAAGATAGAGGGCATTGTCAAGGGAATGCTCAATCCCGCTACTAGAGTGCAGGTCACTTTGATGCTGAGTCTTAGAATAGGAGACATCACTCGGTTTTCTTCCTGGTCGCTAAAGGTAATTAAGTTGCGACTCAGCTACTCTAGTGAGCTTTGCAGAAGCTATCTATGTACGCTAGCCACATTCTGTGAGTGGTACAAAAGAGAAGCGGTGAAAACGGTAAGGGCGATCGCATCTTAATCACCTCTGTTGTACAGCCTTGCTCAGGCGGCGTCTATGAAAGCTCACTGAACATACGCGGCGAAAAGCGGCTGTGCAAAGCTGACTAATCTGTCAGGATTAGCGGGGTTTCAGAGCGTCTGTTCGAAGGTCTAGATTTTGGTCAGTCGTCAAAACTCGGGCATATCAGATCTTCATTGCCTCAAAACTCGTAAAGCGTCTCTACTTTTGAAACTTTGATTATGACACGAGTTTTGACGCGCAAATATGGCACTTTAGACCACTATTTCAGGGGTTCGACTGATTGTGTCAAAAACGGTCGTTTATGAAGCAGTAGTACACAGGAGAGAGCAGTGCTTTCATGTAGACAAAGCACCCAGTATTAGTCTGAAGAACAAAGTGGCCCTGTCCCAGTTCTTATGGGCAGTTCAGGCAGCTATGATCGCGTTGTCTCTTTCATATGACGCTCGTAATGGCCTTGTATCTCCTCCAAAGAATAAGGAATGCTATTCCTTTGTTCTCCGTGTTTGTTCTAACACTGCTAGTCAGCTGTACAGATAAGACCTTATCGGCAATACTGGAAACCCTTACATAGCAAGGGTTTCAGCGATCAGTCAAAAAACGGCTGAAGTGCTTACCACACAAGGCTTAGAGGGCATTTTTGCCCTCTTATTGCCGATAAAGTCTATAGCATTGAGCCATCAACTAGCACTCAACAGGTTGATAAAGTTAGCCTACAGACGAGGGAGAATGCTGCTATCCAAAGCACACTAGAAGCAATGGACTTCTCTGTGATAGTTCAGCAGCAAATGGAGCTAGAGCAGTACATGGTCATGGATCATGAAACGAAAATAGTCACTTTTAACGAGAAAGAAGCACGAGCGGATGGATACGAGGAAAGCATCATTGCGCTGTCTCGGGAGATGATGGCATATCAGAACCAGATGATGATAAAAATGAAAAAAGACGGCATATCTGACGTTACGAAGGTTGACGTGTCCATAGAACCCTTTCCGCTTGCTCAAAGGTTTCAAGAGAGGGCAAGAGAGAGAGCACGAGCGCACATGAAGAAGACTAGAGTGAGTAACCCTTCGGATGAAAATCTAGAGCGGATTGGTCGCTGACTTTGTTGTTTATGTGTATGTGAAGCGAGAGATGACAACAAAACAAATAATGTGGCCTACTCTAGCAACAGCTGCGCTTTTCATCGCAGCTCCGCAGCCAGCAAAGGCACTTAGCTTAGCCTGCTGCACTTCATTAGACGAGATGGAGCAAAGCAGCGACCTTATCATTCGAGGCCGTGCGATCGCCGATTTCGACGAAGTGGAGACGCTCCATCTTTCTGAAACCGAGTATCAAGCGCGCATAGCCGCTGGCGAACCGCTTCCACTAGGCGCGTCCGTTATTATTCATGACGACGACTGGCAACTGGTTGAGCAGCTTACCTTGATACCGGTCGAAGTTCTAGAAGTAATCGAAGGCGAGACGACTAAGAATGTAATTAGCGTTGTCCAACATAACGACTGGGGCGCAATTCCAATGAAGGAGAGCGCTGAATACCTTCTGTTCTTACAACACCCTATACAGTCTGGGCCAACCTACGACTTCTACTTCAACTTCTACGGGCAGGGCACCTACAACCTAGATGGAATAGATCCTCGGACAAGTTCTGCTAACTACTACGATGCTGAAGCCGTAGAGGAACGCTACGGCAATCGGATCGAGTTCGTACCACCAGCGGCAACGGACGCCCTTCGCCACTTAAGACTCGTCTACAACCAAACAATCGACGTTGACTTTATCAAGCATGTCTTGAAAAGCGGGCGTATATTGACCCTGTTCATCAACAATCCGGCGCATCACATATTCACCCACGCGCGGCAATCCACCAAGCCAGATATTCTTCCGCTGCCAAACATCACCATTCTCGGCACTTTCGTCCTGACACATTGTGGCATTCACCAGCCATAGCGGAATGGAGATGCCCAAGCAAACTGGAATAACTTGAGCATTGAGCAAGGCGCTGTCTTCGAACTGGATGATATATCGGAATTGAGTAAGCTGGGCTCCGTATAGTAGAAGCCGTCCTAGAAGGGAGCGGTGAAACGTCCACTGTAAGGGAGCGGCTACAAATACGGTGAGGCTAAACGTTTTCTCGTTCCATTCCAGATTTTGTAGGGTGAGGCAATCGTCGGGGAGAGGATTACCATCCATGAAAAAGACGCCTTTCAGCACGCTGGGGATGTTGGGTGATGAGGGTAGGTTCATCCAAGTGGCAATGTTGTCCAGCTTTTGAGGAACGATTGAGACCATGCTTTCTCCTATAGGTAATGTCTTCTATATTGCAGAAAAGTTCTGAAGTACCAGGTCGTTAGGGGTAACTGCCGTCACTTTCTCAAAGTCCCACTTGACTTCTGTTGATTGTGTCCACTGGTAGTACTTGAGCAGATGCAAACAAACAATCTTAATTAGCTCGATTGAGAGCGCTTTGCCCGGACAAACTCGCTCGTGATTATTACCATTCCATGAAAGCAGATCAGAAAAGTCTCGGTCGGTTGAAAAGCCGTCTGGATTTTCGTATCGGCTGGCGTCGCGGTTTGCGGTGAAGATGGAGCCCAGTAGCCTTGTTCCCTTTTGAAAGGGGCATCTCTGAGCGCCTACTTCGACTTCACCCGCTTCTGGAGCAAGCTGGCTCACGAAGCGTACGGCTGGATACATGCGGGCTGTTTCTAGAATGATGCTGTGCAGTTTGGTTGCCTGACGAAGCGTTTCACCGGTTAGCTCAGCGCCCTCTGGCCAAACGGCAGTAGCTTCTGCCGTGGCTTCTGCTTTAAGCTCGCTATTCGCACACAGCACGCCAATGACTGACCCCATCAGCGCACTGGTGCCAGCGGTTCCGGCAATGTGAATCATATCGAACAGGCTGTTCGCAATTCCGTGGGCGTCTAGCTCGTATTGCTGACCTGTTTTAAGATAGGTTGGCCAGCTGGCAGCGTCCTGGTAACGCTCGATCATCTGCTGGCGATGGCGGATTTTTGGGTTGGTGATGAACCAGAGCAGGTAGCGACTGACGAAGTTGGGTAAAGAGGCGAAGGGTAAGCCTTTGATAAAATCTCTAGAGTCTGTAGCTTCTGCTTCGGAAAGAGAAACTTGAAAGACGAGCTGATGCAAGATTTCGAGCATAAACTGAGGAAGATCGTCGCCGATATGCAGCGTTCCTTTCTGAGCAGCGGCAGATAAAAAGCGCTTAACCGGTTGTTCAAGCAACCCCGTCTGCTCGTAGGGATCAGGAAGGGCCTGTTGAAAGAGTGCTCTTGCGCCCTGATGCTCTAGGCCGTTCATACCCAGACTCAGCGGATGGTTAAGTAGATAGCTGGGCGCAAGAATCCGAATGATACCCAGGTCGTTTCCTCGGATCTGCGGCTCTACCTGCATGAGCTGCTTTACCTGCGCGTGATCCGCATGCATGATGGCCTGATCGACTGCAAAGAACGTGTTGCCAATCTGCGTTTTGCGCGTGATCAGAAACGCTCGCCATTCTCTTAGGATGATCAGAGCGTCTCGGTAATAAATTTGCAGGCGGAGAAGTTTGCCTAGCGCTGTGTCGTAGCCGGTTCTAGCTAGCCAGGAAGATAATTTGACCTGATGCGCGTGGTTCTTGAGAACTTTCTCAGTCAGTTCAGTCTTTTCCATGGCGGTAGTTTGATTGCTTTGCTGAGGGTAGATAGGAGAGAGGGGCTGATAAGTGGCATAAGTGGCTGACTCATCCCGCCCTGCGGGCACCCCTTCCAAGAGGGAATCTGTTGATTACACCGGTTGTTTCTGCTCTAGATGTGATGCTAAACAAACCATTCGATTTCTGTGGCTAGATGTTAATACTTTGCGGGATATTGGCCGGATGTAAGAAGCTGTAGTGAGTCGGTCTGTGAGCGTTTCTCTCGTCGATGGTAATTTCGATTTGCTTAAGACGCTGCTGAAACTTTTGCAGTGGACTGCTGACCTGAGGAGCAATAAAGTAATCTTTGCCGTAGTCTCCTAGGCGGGTGTAGTACAGTGAGCCTAAGGGATAGGTCATGTTCATCTGGCTTTCTGCCTGTTCTAGCGGAGGCAACAGGGCTAGATAGTCCTTTGAGGTGGCACCCGTCGGTGAGGTGGGCGCGGGTTCGTACCCGGCGAGCGGCATGTTGGGGCCGTAGGTCATGTAGGCCGCTTGGGGAAAGTTGACGGCGGCGTGCTGGGCGCTGGCGGTGAAGATGACAAGCGCGATCGCATCTTCTAAATACGCCCGAGTCCGAAGGCTAGGCGCTCCTCCTTCGGCCGGTTCGCCAATATCTCTCACTTTGCCGCCCTGCTCCGAAATCAGTTCAGCGAGCCAGTTCTGTAGCTCCGTATCCTGAACAACAGCCTCATCATCGAGATAATAGATCGCCAGGTAGTCAGTGACCCACTGGTGAATTGCGTCCCAAATCAGCAGCGCATCGTCGCGGTAAGGATAGTCTGGTAGCTGTTGCGGATCATCAACGCCTCGGCTGGCAAACGTTTTAGGAACCATTGAGTCGTTGAAACCGAGCGGATAGCCTTGAACCCCCTTCGCAGTCAGATAGAGCGAAGATTCTAGCGTTCCGGCCATTACCTTATCGACCGTTCCGCCTTCGTTCACCAGTCCTTCGAGCGCTGACTGGTTGATGAACAAGGTGCCTTCAAAGTGAGGGCGCAGCAGTACGCTGAGCGGATGGTTGGGCGCGAGCTGGCGGGCAGTAGCGATCACAAAGGGTTCAATCAGCAGGTGCGTTCTCCCTAGGTGAGAGATCAGCTCGTGATAGTTACCGTCGGCAATTTGGACGATGGTTTTGGCAATCAGCCACGACCATTTCTGAAACTGGGGAGTGCCCGCCGGGGGGGGGGTGAAGATGGGGGTATTCGCACCGGGTCGCTGTCCGCACTGAATCGCAACGGGCACCAGTGAGCCTGTGCCTTTAGGAACGGCAAACAGCGCCAGCGGTAGGCTGAGATACTTTTGATCTTTGGGAAAAGCGCTGGGTTTGAGATCTGCTAGCACAGCGTAGTCAGCTAGGTAAAGCCTGCCCTCAGCGATCGCCTCGGCTAGCGTGTCTTGCTCACCCATAGCCGCTTGGTAATGCTTGTCGGTGACCGGGAAGCTGTCGGGCAGGGTTTGGACTTTCTCAATCACCAGCGGGTTAGGACCGGCGACTCGCTGAGCGGCAAAGGTTCTGTCTTCGTGAAAGTCTTGGCTGATACAAGGAAGATAGATCAGCTGAAAGAGGTCGTTGTAAACTTTGAAGAGGGCGGTGTAATCGCTCAGGCTAGCCCCGGTCAGCGCCAGCGGATCGGGCCTTTGCTCTTGCTGCGTCAATAGCTGGATAGATTCCTTTTTATCCAGATGCTTACGATCTTTTTGGATGGTGGTTGCCAGGGTTTTGACACGCTCCTCGACGAGGTCGGTATTGCCCGCCTTAGCATCGGCCTCAAGATTTTCAGACTTGGGCTGGCGACCGATCAGGCGCTCCACTTTTTGAACCACAGAGAGGGTTTTTCTCAGGATGGCCAGCCAAACGCCTGCCCGTCGGTCGTCTTTGAGTACTCTATAGAGCCCAATCGCGCTCAGCAAACGCCAGACAAAGAGTGGCTGTAGCCCCCGCTCGTTAATATCTTGCAACCCTTGGTTAGCGCGGATTCTCAGCAGCAGAGAAACATTGTCTCTCACCCAGGCGAATTTGTTCAGGGAGCTGTCTTGCGGAGGAACCTGTTTGGCAAGCGCTACGCCGGGCAGGTCGGCAACGTAGTGATACTGATATTGCTGCTGTTGGGTAGCGATCGCACCCTTTCGCTGATCTGGATTAGGATCGTTCTGTGGCAAAGAAATTTCCATAACGGTTTCTAGGAGTCTTAGCCCAAGGGTAAGTGCTGACTATAGAGACGGTGCGCAAGGTTTACGGAAAGTAAACCAAACGGGCAGCTTGAGTATTTGTTCGTATCTACAGGCTTCCAACGGCAATCGATAGAGTCCTTATTCATTAATCATGAGCTTTCTGAACAATTCTGCTTGCACCTACCCAGCAGCCTAATCCTGAATCGGGAAGAAGTTGGGTAGGTTGTGGGTTTAATTGGGGGCGATCGCTCGCTTCCTATAGCAATCCGGAAAGGGAACGAATAATCGCCTATGGAGAAAATAGCGTCATGCCGCTGTTCGCTATTCTCAGTCGCCTTCAAAGTGTTTAAAGAGATTTTGGCTAAAAAGATTTTGGCAGAGGCCCAGTGCACTGCATATTGGGTGTGGATCAAACGGGGGTTACACTTTCGGTGCGATCAGACCATGCTGAAGATGCGATCGCGTAGGCTAAAGCTTGTCGTCAGCCTGCATCAGTGATCACCCCACATGAGTCCAGCCCTCTCCATCGCCACCAGCTTATCTCCGGACATTCGCCAAGACATCGGCATACAAGTGCTTTCTCGCTCGCAGCCGGTCAGCCACCTGGCGAACCAGCACCAGGTGAGCCGGAAATTTATATATCAGCAGGGTAATAAGGCCCAGCAAGCCCTCGATGAGTCGTTTGCACCGTCCCAAGGTGATGACGATGTACTGTTTCATTTGCCGGTGACCAAGAACTGGCTCTACCAGCTGATTCTAGGATTGGTGCTGGTTTGCCATAGTTCCTATCGCAATGTCGTCGAGCTACTGCGCGATCTATTTGATACACCGATTAGTATTGGCACCGTCCACAATCGGCTCGAAGCAGCATCTGTGACTGCCGCTGAAATTAACCAAGCCCAAGACCTGTCTGGCATTGAGGTAGGCTTGCTGGATGAAATTTTTCAGGCTGATAAACCCGTGCTAGTCGGCGTCGATGCGGCCTCAACCTACTGCTATCTATTGCAAGGGGTGGCGCACCGGGATGAAGAGACTTGGGGCTGTCATCTGCTGGATGCGATGGCGCAAGGCTTCGACCCAGACTATACAATCGCCGATGGTGGCAGTGGACTGAGAGCCGGGCAGAAAGCTGCCATGCCAGAAACACCCTGTCATGGCGATGTTTTCCATATCCAGCAGCAGTTTGAGCAGGTCGCCAATGGACTGGCTCGCTAGGCGCAAGGCGCAACGACTCATCGAATCAAGCTGGAGCAGACGATTGCTAAGGCGCTGCTAACAAACAGCATGACGCGGCAGCTGACCATTCAACAGGTGCAAGCCAACCGCCGGGAAGCCGGGCTGGTCGCCCGTGCCCAAGATGTCAAAACGCTGTTGCAGTGGTTCTCCCACGATGTGATGGCATTAGCTGGCCCGGACCTCACCGTGCGTCAGGAACTCTTTGACTTCATTGAGAGTGAACTCAAACAGCGAGCGGGCAAGCAGTATCCGTCAATCCGCAAACTCAGAAAGGCACTGCATAATCAGCGAGATCAACTGCTGGCCTTTGCCGGTGTCCTGGACCAAAAGTTAGAAGCCATCGCCCAGCGCTTTGAGTTGCCGCTACAGGCAGTGCGCGAGGTCTGTCTGCTGTACCGGAAGCACAAGACATCCAACGCTTACTGGGAACGGTGGAATCAATTGCACCGCAGGCTATCTGGCAAGTTTCATGGGTTGATGGAGGCGGTGGGTAACGCGCTCAAAGAGACTCCGAGAGCCAGCTCTATGGTGGAGA
>JBARVU010000178.1:0-3542 GCA_049646425.1 Phormidesmis sp.
TGCGATACATGCCGTCTTAAGTGCAAGGGTTTTGACCATTCTTTACCTTTTTCCTTGCACTTTTCAACCCCTAGACAGCCCAAATCCTCTGAAACCACTACACTCTATACTTTTTCAGCAAGCCCTAGATAGAAAGCAGATTGGGGGGCGATCGCCAAATCAATCAACCCCAGCAGCACCGCCGCCAGCCCCTTCACTGCCCCCAAAACTGCCGCCGCCTTCGCAACCAGCAGCACCGCCGCCATCGGCCCCTTCACAACCACCACTACTTTCACCGCCATAACTACCGCTGTAGTCACTGTCTGAACTACTACCAGTGCTGTAGGTACTGCTACTCTCACTGGATCGTCTAGAACGACGACGGGACTTTCTAGAACGAACAACTGCACTTCTAATTACCGCGTAGATCATCGCTAATAAAATAAAGCCAGCTACCAACAACCACACGAAAGCTAAAAATCCCATATTTCTTCTACTCCTTGTTTGCTATGCTCACTTACTCACAAGCGATCAGTCGGCGCAGAAGCCACGTATAGCTCAGACCGTGCGCTTAGTAACTACCGCCAGCGCCGCCACCACCACTACTACCGCCACCACTACTACCGCTACTGCCACTACTACCCGTAATACTGGTTGTAGAACGCCCACCTCCAGCCCGACGAAGGCGTTTACGGCCACCAAAGAGTAGTCCAATAACCACAGTCAAAATAACCAGCAGCCCGCCGAACTGGGCAAACCCAAAGCCGCCTGTCTGCGTTTCCGGCGTGGGTGTCTGCTGTAAAGTCTCTACTAAGGCTTGAGTTCCAGCCAGCGTGCCGCTGTCATAGTCACCCTGCTTCAGTGACGGCGTAATTTCCTGTTCGATAATCTCAGCGACTTTGGCATCTGGCAGAATCTCCTCAATCCCATAGCCAGTTTCAATTTCGACTCGGCGTTCTCCGATGTCAATCAAAAACAGCACGCCGTTATCTGCTTCGGCTTTGCCAATCCCCCAGGCATTGAATAGATCGGTGGCAAACTCTTTGGTAGAGTCAGCTGGCAGGGTATTTGGCACGGTGACAACAGCGACTTCACTGCCGTTTTGGGCTTCTAAGTCAGCTATTAACTGATTGAGCTTCACTTCTGTAGGATCGCTCAAGGCCTCTGCCATGTCTGTTACCCAATTCCCGTCCTCTTCCCTGGGATTAGGAACTGAGTCTACGCTTACCGCCAGAACTGGCAGGGGAAACGCTGCAAGACTAAACGTATCTGTAGCTAGCTTGAATTCAATGGCAGTCGTTGTCATTATGTTACTCCCTTACTCATTCATAACTCGGCGGTACAAAGCCAGACATTCCGCATCTCTTTACAAAAGTTTGTAAGATTTCAGCAGCTATAAAAAGCGCCCATGCAGATCAGCTCGGCTGTAGCCAACTTCCCAACAAGCTGAGTTTGTCCCAGCAGCTGCGGATCGACGAGCTGTAGATTGGGGGCGATCGCCCCTATTCTAATAGTCCGGCAGGGTATCGATTTCCCCAGTCAGCCACTTTTTATATATCTGTTATGAGTCTCGCCTTCCTCAGCATAAATTTGAGAACCGTTTCTTCCCTCGTCACAATATCGGCTCTACCCTCCATTCCCAGCTGAACGGCACATTGGTTTTTACCTTTGCCTAGAAGTAGGTTTTCTGGCCCGATTGTCACTTCGTAGAAAGCTGTATTTCCGCTTTGAGCTGAAGCCCTGTTCGTAGTTTCATGCGCTTGAGATCTAGTCGTGTCTCCAGAAATTTGACGCACTGACCCTTTGAGCGTTCCATAATCAGGATAGGGACAGGCCGAAACTCGCATTTGTACTTTTTGCCCTGCTTCCAATTTGCCAACGTCCTGCGGGGAGACAGCTGCCTTTATGGTCAAAGGAGCATCGCTAGGCGCGATTTGGGCGATTTCATCTCCCGGCTGTACGGTTTGACTGGAATTTCGTAAGTTTAGTTTGAAAAGAATGCCGTTGGCTGGAGCAGTAATGATGGTTTGGTTGAGGTCAGTCTCCGCTTGTTGAAGCTCGCGCGAGTCTCGCTCTAGCTGTTCATCAACCTGAATCCGCTGCTGAATTAAGGCTTCGCGTTCTCTATTTAGGGCGGCAAGGGACGCTTTACCACTGGCTCTCTCTTGAGCAATCTGCTCAGACGCGATCGCAACTTCTGCCGGACTCGGTTCAAGGGCAGTTCTGGCATTTCGAACTTTAGCTTCGGCAGCGGCAACTGCTTGTTCTTGCTGCTGAGCGGCTAGCTGGGCTTCCTCGAACTGATCCTGAGAGATAGCGCCTTGTTGAGCTACCCTCTGATATCGGTCTCGTTTTGACTGAGCCGCCATCAGAGCAGCCTTGACTGACTGTAAGTTGGCCTCAGCTTCTTGGACTTCAGCACTAGCCGTAATTTGGCGGTCTCGATAGCCTCTCTGGCGTTGACTTAGTTGGGCTTCAGCGGAGGCAACAGCGCGATTGATCCGGTCAGTTTCTGCTTCGATCTGGCTATCGAGGACGCTGATTTGGACATTAATTTGAACCCTTTGCTGCGCTGCCTGCCGGACACTGTTTAGTAATTGGCTTTTTTTGGTTTGCAGGCGGGAGTCATCAATAGTGGCAAGCACATCTCCTTTTTCGATGCGCTGATTCTCTTTAACGGCAATGTGGATGACCTGACCCTCCGTAGCCGCCTGAACAATTCGTAGTTCCCCAGATGGACGGATGGTCGCCTGAGTTTTAACGGTTTCCTTGTATTTAGCTATAGCTGTGAAGGGAAGGGCTAACCCTATGGTCGCGACGATCAATAGTCCGCCATAAGTTGTCCAGCGGCCGATGGGTGGCAGAAAATCGCCAAGCCTCGCGGTAGGCAACAAGTCTGTATTAGGATTGTTAACCACGGTATTCTCCTCACGCTGACGGATGTAGAAGACTTTGCCAATGAGAATGGCCATTCTTGTTGCAGTCGGAAGTTGTTACCGGCGAGCCCAGGTGCGATGGCGGAATGCTGTCGAGGAAATCTAAGTGGTCGCCATCCTGGGCATATAGTTCTGCTGGTGTCCCCTGGCATTTTAGCTGTCCTTCGGAGAGCATCACAATCCAATCTGCACGGCTAATTACTTTAGGACGGTGGCTGATTAAAATGGTGGTTTTGCCTTGTCGAGAGGACAGCAACTGGTCTAGTACCTGGGCTTCGCTGACCGGGTCGAGTGCACCCGTTGACTCATCTAAAATCAGTACGGGCGGTTGAGTCACTATTGCTCGGGCGATCGCTAATCTTTGCTTTTGCCCGCCCGAGAGATTCGCGCCAAACTCTCCTAAAACCGTTTGGTATTTGTCGGGCAGCGCGCTGATGAATTCATCGGCCCCTGCGATCTGGCATGCTTTGACAATATCCTCAAAGGAGATATCAGGATAGCTGAGATCTTGCACCATTCTCAGTAAGGATTGCAAAGAGGGCCAAAATCTGAAAAAAAGGGCGTAAGTAAAAGTCGAAGACGGCCATCAAAACCATGCTTCAGCACGCCCAAGAGCTAGTGTATAGC
>JBARVU010000179.1:0-24138 GCA_049646425.1 Phormidesmis sp.
GGCCCCAACAGAATTTTTGTATTTCGTAGCGCTCTACGACGGGCGACATGTCTTTAGCCGGACGCTCGCTGAGCATGAGTCGGCCCAGGGAAAAATTCGCGATCGCGTCGATGCCGAATCTCCTCAGTCAGACCAATAGCGGTGCCAATCGTTTTATTAGCTTCTCTTTCTCCTATGACCTGGATCAATTTACTACAGCCCGATTTAATCTTGGGAAAATCAGTGTTAGGAATCACCCCAGAAGTCATTCGTGATCGTCAGCTCAGGGGCCTGATCCTCGACGTCGATGAAACCATTGTGCCAGTAGGCAAACGGCAGCTCGACCCGGATGTTCAGAGCTGGGCTAAAGAAATTCAGCAGGTAGTCCCGCTTTCCCTGGTGAGCAATAATGTCGGTCACGAGCGGATTCGCACGATTGCTGAAGGTATGGGCGTTCCGTTTGTAGCCAGTGCGGGTAAACCGTCGCGCCGGAAGCTGCGCACTGCCGCTGCCAAGATGGAGCTGCCGCTAGAGCAGATTGCGATGGTAGGCGATCGCCTCTTTACCGACGTCCTGGCGGGCAACCGCTTAGGACTCTTCACCATCCTGGTGCAGCCGATGCTGGAGCCCAATTCTAAAGATCCCAAAAATCTCCTGCGCAACGCCGAATTTTGGATCTCCCGGCAGCTCGGCGTAACGCTACGGGCAATTCCTTAAGCGTGATTCTTCAGCATGCCTCAAGCCCCCGCTTCTTCCACCGAGCCCGGATTCGCTGCCAAAACGCTGGTGGTCAAGATCGGCACCTCTAGCCTGACCCGCTCAGACACTGGCTATCTGGCTTTGGCAACGATTGGACGGCTGGTCGAAACGCTCTGTCAGCTCCAGCGCCTGGGTCACCGCGTCATCTTGGTGTCTTCAGGAGCAGTGGGCATTGGCTGCGCTCGCCTGGGCATCACTCAGCGGCCTAAAGCGATCGCGCTCAAGCAAGCCGTGGCAGCGGTTGGGCAGGGCCGACTGGTGCGGGTATATGACGACTTTTTTACCTCGCTGGCTCAGCCGATTGCGCAGGTACTGCTGACCCGGAGTGACCTGGCTCAGCGATCACGCTATGTCAACAGCTATCGCACCTTCCGTCAGCTCATGCAGCTCGGCGTAATTCCCATTGTCAATGAAAACGACACCGTGGCCACCGATGAGCTTAAGTTCGGCGATAACGATACACTATCTGCCCTGGTGGCAAACCTGGTTGCCGCCGACTATCTTTTTTTACTCACCGATGTCGATCAGCTCTACTCCGCCGACCCCCGGCAAGATCCTGACGCCCAGCCAATTAGCCGGGTCCCGCAAATCGATCAGCTAGCGGCCAATATCGGTGCTGCCGGATCGAGCTGGGGTACGGGTGGCATGACTACCAAAATAGAAGCGGCTAGAATTGCTACGACGGCTGGCATCCACACTGTGATCACTCAGGGGCAAACGCCGGAAAACATTCTAAAAATCGTCCAGGGCGAGGCCATCGGCACCCTGTTTGAAGCGCAGCCAAAGCAGCCGAGTGCCCGCAAACGCTGGATTGCCGGAAGCCTGATTCCGGCGGGACGACTTTATCTGGACTTTGGAGCAACCGAGGCCATTCGCAGCGCGGGCAAGTCTTTACTGCCTGCCGGTATCGCCGAAGTTGAGGGCGAATTTATCGCGCAAGATGCGGTGCTCCTGTGCGATCCAAACGGTCTCGAAATTGCCCGAGGTCTGGTGAACTACAGTGACGAGGAACTGCGTAAAATTTGCGGCCACCGCTCTGCCGATATTGCGGGTCTGCTGGGCTACGAAGGCGCAGAAACCGTGGTTCACAGAGATAATTTAGTCCTCAGTAGCTAGTGGTAAGGGCACTCACTAGCGTAGAGACAGGTACGAGTTCTATTTTTATAAAGCTGCGGTTTAGTTATGGACTAGGAGGGCGATCGCCCACAAACTTCGCTATATTGCTCTGTAAAATGACGGCAGTGCGCGGCCGATATCCTTTAGTCTTTATATTTGAACATGGCGATCGCTTCTTCTACTTCAACGACTGAGGCTTCCGGTAAACCCACCGTCCTGGTCACGGGTGGGGCTGGGTACATTGGCTCGCACGCGGTTCTGGCTTTAGAAGCCGCAGGCTATCAAACGGTCATTCTGGACAATTTGGAATACGGTCATAAAGAACTTGCCGAACAGTACCTGAAAGCCAAAGTTATCGTCGGCGACACCACAGATCGCGCCCTGCTCGATGAGCTGTTTGGCAGCTACAACATAGCCGCTGTCATGCACTTTGCCGCCTATATTGCCGTGGGCGAGTCGGTCAGCGAACCAGCAAAATACTACCGGAATAACGTATACGGAACGCTCAATCTGCTGGAGGCTATGATCGCAGCAGATGTCAAACGACTGGTCTTCTCTTCGACCTGCGCGATCTACGGCCCGCCTAAAACCGTGCCCATTCCCGAAGACCATCCGCAAAACCCCATCAGTCCATACGCTACCAGCAAGCTGATGGTAGAAAAAATGCTGCTCGACTTTCAGTCGGCCTATGGCTTTCAGTCGGTGTGCTTCCGCTACTTCAACGCAGCAGGCGCTGACCCTCAGGGGCGCTTGGGCGAAGATCACAATCCCGAAACTCACCTGATTCCGCTGGTGCTGTTTACCGCTTTGGGCAAACGCGAATCGGTCTCTATTTTCGGCAGTGATTATGACACGCGCGACGGCACCTGCATTCGCGACTATATCCATGTCTCAGATCTGGCCGACGCCCATGTCAAAGGCGTGGAATATTTGCTCAATGGCGGCGAGACGTCGTTCTTTAACCTTGGCAATGGGAGCGGCTTTACGGTTAAGGAAGTGATTGAGACAGCGCGGGAGGTGACCGGTAAGGAGATTGTGGCAGTGCCGTGCGATCGCCGCCCCGGAGATCCTCCTAGCCTGGTCGGCACCAGCGAACGTGCTCAGAAGGTACTTGGCTGGCAGCCTCAATATCCCGACCTGGAAAATATTATTGCCCACGCCTGGCAGTGGCATCAGCACAGGCATGGGCAATAAAGCCCATCAAGCTATGAACAAGCGGTGATTACGAAGCAGCCGCCACCCCAATCGGGCAGGCAACGTTCGTCCCGCCTAGGCCGCAGTAACCGCCCGGATTCTTCTGAAGATACTGCTGGTGATAGTCCTCAGCATAGTAGAACTCAGGCGCAGGCATAATTTCAGTCGTAATATCGCCGTAGCCCGCTTCCTTCAGCACCTGCTGATACATCTCCTTTGATTCTTTCGCGGCTGTTAGCTGCGCGTCGGAGTAGGTGTAGATGCCGGAGCGATACTGAGTCCCCGCATCGTTGCCCTGGCGCATGCCCTGAGTCGGATTGTGACTTTCCCAAAAGACTTTGAGCAGCGCTTCGTAGCTAATGACTTTCGGATCGTAAACAACGCGTACCACTTCGTTGTGGCCGGTCATGCCGGAGCACACTTCCCGGTAAGTGGGGTTGGGCGTAGATCCTGCTGCGTAGCCCACAGACGTACTGTAGACGCCGTCGGTCTGCCAAAATTTGCGCTCTGCGCCCCAAAAGCAGCCCAGGCCAAACATGGCCATTTCCATGCCTTCTGAAAAAGGCGGCTGGAGGGGATTGCCGTTGACGTAGTGCTTATCAGGCACGGGCATTTCCTTTGCCCGACCCGGCAGGGCGTCATCAGGGCTGGGGATTGCATCCTTTTTGCCGGTTCCAAGTCCAAAAAATGCCATAAATTCCTTCTCTGTTAATAATGCGGTCGATCTCAATAAATCAGATCTGGGCTGTTTGTAGTGCTAATTTTAGCGCGCTGCGCTTAGCTGGGAAGTCGGCAAAACCGTACAGATTAGCCGGATTCAAGCAGCCAAAATCCCAAATCTTCTGCCTGACGAGTCCGAAAATCAAGGAAGATATAAACCTAAGACAGTCACATTTCTAGCTTCTTTATGGATCGCTTCAGAGTCGAAGTCATTTCAAAAACGCCTAACCCCCAGCAGACGATTTACGCGGCCATGCACCAGGACTACGCTGAAGCCTTCGTGTGGGATCAGCGCGGTGAGTGGCCCACCGAAGAAAAGGCAGGCGAGCTGGTCATTCGCAATTTACTCAAAGGCGGACGCGGTCACTACGGCCCTTTAGAGCATCCTCAGATCGTGCTCAACTGCGGCTTTTTCCCTCACTCCACCATGCAGCAAATCCGCACACATCGTGTCGGGTTGAGTTTCGATGTCCAGTGTTTAGCTGGAGAAACCGAAGTCACCTTTGTCCATGCATCCGGAAGCTTAAAGAAATACAAAATTGCTGAACTTTATGATCTCTGGGAAAACGGAGAGAAAGCTATCCGAGAACGCAAAATAAAAGGCCGGAATGGTGAACCCCCCGGCCAGTACCGCCGAGATTGCAAACGTCGCCTCAAAAAGATGCACCTGCGTGTCCTAAACGAAGACACTGGTTTCTTTGAGACAAGCCATTTGAAATCGGTCATCTGTAGCGGCAAGCAGCCGGTATACCGACTGACGCTAGAAAATGGCAGCGTCCTTAACTGTACGGCAAATCATCGTCTCCTTACAGAGAATGGATGGCAGCGAATGGGAGAGGCTATTGGGCTCGTCACCGACAGTACTCACCAGGCGCTAGCGAGAACCCGCGAGTGCAAGGTAATGTGCAACGGGCTAATCAGACCCGATACTTTGTATTCTCAGAAGGCATGGCTAGCTGCTCAGGCTCAGAAGGGTCTGCATGCGAGCGCAATTGCAAAGCTTTGTAACACCTCCCCTGATGCTATTCGCTATTGGGCAAAGAAGCATTCAGTCACGCTACCTTCCGGACACCAAAAAGGATTAAAGACAGTAGTCGGTAACGGCTTATATCAAAACCGAGCGTGGCTAGAGGCTCAACTCTCGAAAGGCAGTGATGCTGCCCAGATGGCTCAAGCTGCCGGTTGCTCCGTGGAAACAATTAAGAAGTGGGTTTATCGCTATGATCTCTCACTGAACAAGCGATCGCCTGGTACCGAGACGCCGTGGAATAAAGGACTTAAGGGATACCATCTAGAACTCACTCCCGAAAAGCGTGAGCTACGTCGGCAGAACGCCAAAAGATACACTCAGAGAGGGAAAGACTCTATCTTCTGGAAAGGGGGAGTCTCGACAGATCGCACTCTAATTGGGGCCTGGACTCGGCAGGTAGCACCACAAGTCCATGAAAAGTTCAACTATGTCTGCCAATACTGCGGCGAAAGGGGCGGAAAGCTACACGCTCATCATTTAGTGCCCGTTTTTGCAGATCTGGACTCAGCTTACGACTTCGATAACTTAGTTTCTATCTGTCAAGACTGCCATACGAAGATCCATAGTCAAAACCTCGAATTAGACTTTGCGAAAGCCTTTCAACCTATTCACGAACCTGCCGAATGGCTGAAAAAACCAAGGCCATCTGGACGCAAGCTAGCGGCTCATGCCGTTAAGGTTTCTGATGTGGAATTCTTGGGATTGCAAACAACATACGATTTGGAAGTCGAAGCGCCCTGGCACAATTTTGTCGCTAACGGCTTGGTCGTTCACAACTCCTTTCGATACACCGGATCGAGAATTCTGGACGTGGTGTTGGGCGAAGCGGACGTCGAAGACGTTTTCTACCTGCGACCAGTTGGAGCCTATACCGACCGCCAGGGCAAAAAGTACGAATATACCGATGCGCTGCGACAGCAGGATCTTGACTGGTGTGTAAAGGGGTGTGAGCGCTACAAGGCGCGAATCGACCAGGGCTTTTCAGAGGAACACGCGCGGGGGCTGATTCCGTTTGATGTGCGGCAGCATTGGGTGCTGTCGGCGAATGCCAGGTCGCTCATGCACCTCTTAGACCTGCGCTGGAAAGCCGATGCTCAGCTAGAGGCGCAAAAGCTGTGTGAAGCGATTTGGCCGCATTTTCAAGCTTGGGTGCCGGCGATCGCCGGGTGGTACGAAACTAACCGCCTTAAAAAAGCCCGCCTCTCTCCCTAGGGTGCTGACTGTATAAAAACCGCAGATGAAGTATACGTCCTTACAGTTGCGCGAAACCCTGATCGACTGTAGCCAACTTCCATCAGTCCGTGCTAGCACTGTAGAAATGCACAAACATCATAAAATCTCTGTTTTCCGGAACTATAAGTGGTGAATTTCTGTCTAAAAAGCTACAATCTATGGGGTTCTGGAAAGAATGGTTAGACTTTAGCTGATTGCGGGTAACCTTTTTTCGGCCAGCTCACATGGGTAATTTTACTATTTGATCACTCATTGGGTTCACCCTATGTCTAGTAAACTTTACGGAGGGGCTTCTATACGAGTCCTTTTGTCTACGTCTATAAAGTTCACCAAGCCCTGTATATACACGGTGTGTACAGCCTAACTTTATGGACACAGCCTCGTACAGCGCGTATGACACGTGCCAAACCTAATATTTATGACGGTTGTGTGTACGAGGTCTGAATCAGCATTGTCCAAGTCACTATTAGTCTGAATCGAATCGGCCATAGGCCCCTGTACCTTTGGGTAGAACGCCTCTAAAATCATCGCGATCACTTCAGACATAGACCCCGGATCAATGCTCAGCA
Organism: Phormidesmis sp.; assembly: GCA_049646425.1. GTDB lineage: Bacteria > Cyanobacteriota > Cyanobacteriia > Phormidesmidales > Phormidesmidaceae > Phormidesmis. Next base: position 6,601 of record JBARVU010000179.1, read on the forward strand.
GGAGAGATGTTCAGTAAAAGGGGCATTCGCCCAAAAAGCCCAAGGGCTACACAAACGATGAACACAAGGCTGAATGCTAGATTATTGACAAAATTGCATAGCCACCGAGCGTATAGTCGCTAACCGGCAGCAAAAAAGATATCCGACCCATCAAACCTGACTTATCATACAGTCCACCCCATAAGTCACTTACAAGTAAGGAGCAAGAGGAACGCGGCATGACCCAGGCTAAAACTACAATTGAGACTTTAGAGTCTAGCAACGAGACCGGCACTTCCGGACAGTCGAAGACCGTATCTCAGGCGATAGGATCTCAGACGATAGACTTGACAGGCAAAGGCACAGCCGTCGAAACCACAGCCGCCACAGCCAAAAAAGGGGCCGCCAAAGGCAAAACAACTCGCCGCCGCACTGCTCAAACCAAAAAGAAGCACTACACCGAAGACTCCATTCGCCTGTATCTGCAGGAAATTGGCCGCATTCGCCTGCTGCGCGCCGAAGAAGAAATTGAGCTCGCTCGAAAAATTGCCGATCTGCTAGAGCTCGAAAGAGTTCGCGACGAAATCGACGACCAGCTAGAAGATGAGCCCACCGATGCTGATTGGGCTAACGCTGTTGACATGCCACTGCCTGCCTTCCGCCGCCGCCTGCATTTGGGTCGTCGGGCAAAAGACAAAATGGTGCAGTCCAACTTGAGACTGGTGGTTTCTATTGCCAAGAAGTACATGAACCGGGGGCTGTCTTTTCAAGATCTCATTCAAGAAGGCAGTCTGGGCCTGATCCGGGCCGCTGAAAAGTTTGACCATGAGAAGGGCTACAAGTTCTCTACCTACGCCACCTGGTGGATTCGTCAGGCCATTACCCGGGCGATCGCCGATCAGTCGCGCACCATTCGCCTACCGGTACACCTCTACGAAACCATTTCTCGAATTAAGAAGACGACTAAGCTGCTCTCTCAGGAACTAGGCCGTAAGCCGACTGAAGAGGAAATTGCCACTCGCATGGAAATGACAATTGAGAAGCTGCGCTTCATCGCCAAGTCTGCGCAGCTGCCGATCTCTTTAGAAACGCCCATTGGTAAAGAAGAAGACTCTCGCCTGGGCGACTTTATTGAGTCCGATGGGGAGACTCCCGAAGACGAAGTGTCTAAAAGCCTGCTGCGCGAAGACCTCGAAAGCGTGTTGAGTACCCTGAGCCCGCGTGAGCGCGATGTGCTACGGCTGCGCTACGGCCTAGACGATGGCCGCATGAAAACGCTAGAAGAGATCGGTCAAATCTTTAACGTTACGCGTGAGCGCATCCGTCAGATCGAAGCCAAGGCACTCCGTAAGCTACGCCACCCTAACCGCAACAGCGTACTTAAGGAATACATCCGATAGTGCAATCTGTCTGAGCCTCCGATTTTTAAGAGACCGCTTGGCATCTGTCGAGCGGTCTCTTAATTGTTTGCTGGGATGATTCTGCGTCCGCGAGTAAACTACTCACTGCAGGTATAAAAATAGGCTGTGGACAAATTTGATACCAGTTGGTACAGTTGTTCTTATAGGTATGTAGCTGTCAGCCCAGCATATTGAAATGGAATCTTTAACAACTGCTCAACAGGAACTTTACGACTGGCTCGTCGGATATATCCGAGAAAACCGCCATTCTCCTTCTATCCGGCAGATGATGCGGGCGATGAAGCTCAAGTCCCCTGCCCCCGTCCAGAGTCGCTTAGAACATCTGCGCAATAAACACTACATCGACTGGACTGAAGGCAAGGCCCGCACTATCCGCATTCTGCAAGAGCCTTTGGGGCTACCAATTTTGGGAGCGATCGCCGCAGGCTCGATGGTCGAGGTTTTCCCCGATACTGAAGATCATTTTGACCCGGCTTCCCTCCCCTTTAAAAGCGGTGATTTTGCGCTCAAGGTAAATGGCGACTCCATGATCGAGGCCCTTATCGACAGTGGCGATATTGTCATCATGCGAAAAGTTCCAGAGCCGTCCCGCATTCGCAATGGCACCATTGTCGCAGCCCGAGTAGAGTCCACAACCACGCTAAAGTACTACTACCTCGAAAAAGACAAAGTCATTCTCAAGCCCGCGAACCCTAACTACGATCAGATGGAATATTCGGCAGAAGACGTGCATATTGATGGACGCTTGGTAGCTGTATGGCGAGATCGGGATCTTGATTAGGGAATGGGGGATAGGGAAATAGCGCCCTGAGTTGGTTTCCTCACTTCCCTAAGCCCCTACTTCCCTATAGACTTGTCACAGTTATAGGGAATAGCAAGATGACGGCTGCTGCGCGAAATTCGGGTACTCGTGGCTTAAGTCGCCCCTTCTTTGGAGGGCTGCTGATAGTGATGCTGACGCTTGTGACAGCGGGCGTTGGCGGTTTTTGGTATCTAACGGCAAATGGCCCACTGACTTTGCTGTCAGGCGGTGATCGCCCCATTGCGGCTGCCACAGTCTTTATCCCTGCCCGGTCACCTTTGACCCTCTCTCTGCTCACCCGGCCCGCGCGTCTCGTGGCTTTTCAGCAGGCGATCATTGACCCGTCCCAGAGACAGCAGGCGATTCGGGAGATTGATCAGATTAAGCAGAGCCTGCTCGACAATACCCAGATTGATTATGACCGCGATATTCAACCCTGGATTGGCAATGAGATCACCTTTGCCTTCACCGATAGCGATTTAGATTTAGAACAGGCGGGTCAGCAGCCCGGATATTTGACGATATTAGAAATTGCGCCAGAGCGGCAGGCGCAGGCGCGTGAATTTTTGCAGCTTTTCTGGCAGCGGCGGAGTTTGACTAATGGCCTGCCTCGCTCTGAGCGTGTGAGTGGTGTGAGGATGCTGTACGCTAGCGGGCAGTCACCGGCGGCCAGCGCGTTAGTGGGTAGCCAGTTTGTCATGTTTGCCAACGATGTCCGCGTTTTGCGGCGCAGTATTCAGGTCGCCCAGACTGCCGCGAGTCTGGCTCAAGACCGGGTGTATCGTCAAACGGTAGCTCAGCTCCCGTCAGAGCGAATTGGGCTTGTCTATATGGACACGGCGATTGCGCGGGATATCAGCCGTGTCGCGACCAAAGATGCGGCGATTAGCGATTCTCCCCAGTTTGCAGCGATTAGTCTTGGCATTACGGAGACGAGCCTTGTCGCTCAAGCTCGACTAGTAGAGACAGCCCAAGGGAGTAGCGTTGAGGGGGTGGCACTCAGTGAGCCGGTAGCGGCCCTCGCGTTTTTGCCTGCCAATAGCGTGATCGCTTTAGCAAGCTATGATCTCAGCCAGCTAGAATCTTCCTTGGCAGAAGTGGGCCTCTCAAGCAGCCTACTGCCTGACTTTCTTCAGCTGGCACCGGCCACAGATCAGACAGCAGATACTCAGACTCCAGATATTCCCCCTCTATGGAATTGGGCGACCGCCGACTATGCCCTTGGTCAGGTTATCTCAGGCGGACGAAACGATTGGATACTGGCCGTATCGAGAGAGCCTGAGGGCATTGCTCAGCTGGACGAAGCGGCTACCGGCCAAGGCTATAGCGCTGTCCCCGTGGCAATTGGTGAGCGTAAAGCGACTGCCTGGACGCGCTTTAAGGCCCGCTCGCGCAGCAGGGCCGCCAATAGTCTAGAAGCAGAAGTATTAGGGCTGCACCTACAGCAAGAAGGCTATGAAATATTTGCGAGTTCTGTGGCAGCGATAGAGGCGGCTCTCAGCGCACCTCAAGGCTCTCTACTCGATGCGGCGCGATTTACTCAAGCGATCGCCCCCCTCAACCCCAAAAACAGCGGCTACTTTTACGCAGACTTATCGGCGATGCTTCAGCAGCGCTCAGGTACTGCTAAAGCAACCATTCCTATGGTGACACTGTTTCAATCGGCTGCTCGCCCTTTGATTCGTCATATCGACACCTTGGCGGCGACGCGCGACGGCCCTACTGCTAGCCTCTCTGTTCAGCTCAGACAGCCCAGTGCGACCCGTTCATCCACCCGCCCGTAGCGATGAGCCAGTGGAGCTATTGTCAGCAGGTGATTGCCTGGGGCCAAGGTCAGCGCCCCTCCAGTGACCAACGCCAACGGCTGATCGACTGGGAGCTAAGCGACTCCAGACGGGCTGAGATCTGGAAAATTTCGGCTGACAATGCTGCCATTGCCATCGAAGATCGGGCGACGCTGCTGCGATCGCTCAGCACAGCACTCAAGGAGTCACCCACTCGCTTCCCCCTGCCCGGTGACTGGACAGACTGGATAGTGCCGCTGTGGACGTTCTGGCTACCCCTGGCCCAATGGCTAAATCAAGCGCAGAAAACAGCAGATGCCCCTTTTATCCAAGGTATTTTAGGCGGTCAGGGTACCGGCAAAACCACGCTGACTCGGATTTTATGCCTGCTTTTGCAGCATCTAGGTCAGCCTACAGTGGGGCTGTCGCTAGATGACCTGTATTTGACTTACGTCCAGCGCCAAGCACGCCAGCAGCAAGACCCCCGGCTGCTCTGGCGAGGGCCACCAGGTACCCACGATATTGAATTGGGACTGCGCACCCTGAGCGCCCTCAAAAGCGCTTCTCCGGGCCAGCAAATTGCGCTGCCGCAGTTCGATAAGTCTCTGCATCAGGGACAGGGCGATCGCACCGCCCCCCTCTATCTCCCTGCTCCCAATATTGTGCTCTTCGAAGGCTGGTTTGTCGGTACTCAGCCGCTCGAAGATGCTTTCTTCAAAGATAAAAGGATCAGATTGCCCGATCCTATCGTCACCGCTGCTGACCGGCAGTTTGCTCGGTCTTGCAATCACCGGCTGCGGCACTATCTCCCGCTGTGGTCGTTTATAGATCGTCTCATGGTGCTCTATCCCTCAGACTATCGACTATCGCAGCAGTGGCGACAGCAAGCCGAACACCGGATGAAAGCGCAAGGGGGCTCAGGTTTGAACGATCTTGAAATCGCCAGCTTCGTTACCTACTTCTGGCAAGCTTTGCATCCAGAGCTGTATATTGAGCCGCTGACCCGCAGCTCTAATACGAGTTTGGTGATCAATATTAGTCCAGATCACAGCCCAGGTGAACTGTATTCACCCTCAGCGGGGCATCTTGACATAATATAAAACATTGATAAAGCCCAGTCAGAATCGGTAGACTGTGACCAGCAGGCGTAGTGTAAGCCTTTGAAGCTTTGCTAAAAGCAGTTGGCAAAGCCTCACAGACCAGTAAAATATCGTTACTAGATATCAGTAGATACGGGAACCTAGGTGAATATGGTGAGTATGGATACAACCGTTCAGGTACTGTCGCCCGCTGGCATTTTAGACAGTACTAAAGCAGAAGAAATTCGCACTCAAGTCAATGATGCGCTCACCAACGGTACCAAGACCTTGCTGATGGATCTCAAAGAAACGACATTCGTAGACAGCTCGGGTCTAGGCATTTTGGTGGCGGTTCTCAAGAATGTGCGATCACACAGCTGCGAAATGTATGTCTGCTCGATTAACCCCCAGGTCAAGATGCTGTTTGAGCTCACCAGTATGGATCGGGTCTTCACGATCTTTGAAGATCGTGAGTCCTTTGAGGCTTCTCAATAAAGGCTTTTTTAAGCTCAGGACTTCTCGACACAAGGGGTCAGTGGCTGATCGCACCACGGTTAAAACGCCCTTAGAACGGAATATCGTCGTAATCCGGCGGATCGGCAGCGGGCGCAGTGGGAGTAGCTGGACTAGCAGGCGCGGTGGAGGCAGCAGGCGTTGACGCGACAGACGCACCGCTACCGGCAAACTTACCTGCCGCAATAGGCATGGGTTCGGCAATCACCATCGACTGTAGTTCTCCAATCGGACTTATCCGCTGCACGGTCATCTCTGCCCGTTTCTCCTTGAAACCTTCAGGGCGCTCGATGGTGTTCATACTGAGCCGGCCCTCTAGCAGAACGCGATCACCCTGCTGGTAGCGCTCCTGAATCTCTTGCGCCAGGTTTCCCCAACCGAGAACCGTCATTTGCCCAGGCGCATCCCCTTCCCTTAGCGCTGGAAACTTAATCACAAATTCAGCAATCGGCGTCTGATTGTCAGCGGTGTAGCGAAGCTGCGGCGCCTGCACGATTTCCGCCATCAAAATGCAGTTGTTCATACCCTCTGTTCCTTGATCCCCTGCTCTAATTCAATGAAATGCTGTACTTTTTGCCGGTACTGTCGAAGCTGACTATCCACCCAGCCGCGATCTTCGCCATTGGCAAAAATATGCACTGACGGTTCACTGGCATCCGGTAAAACCAGCACCCAATTTTGCCGATTGTCAGACTGGTCAGGATCTACAATTTTAACACCGTCTATCAGCTCTAAGCTTCCGGCTGGATGAGTTTCTACAAGATAGCGCATGAGCGCCCCTTTAATTGTCCAGGGGCAGCGGATCATCTGTGAGCAGTGAGAAATGCCCGGCAGCTCTTCCCAAATTTTACCGAGTGACTGCTCTTGAATCAGCAGCATTTCAATCAGCTTAGCGACACAGAACATGGCATCAAAGCCAGGATGTAGCTGCGGGAAAATAAAGCCCATATCCCCACCACCGCCTAGCACCACATTAGGATGAGAGCGGCAAGCGGCCATCAGCGCAGTGGGATTGGCCTTGGTGCGAATCACCCGGCCATCGTGGCGGCGAGCGATTTCTTCGACCGAGCCAGCGGTCTGGACAGGGACGACCACTGTCCCCCGAGGATGCGCCGTCAAAATCATATGCACCATCAGCGCAGTCAGGATTTCGCCGCGAATTGGCGTACCGGCTTCGTCGACCAGGACTAACTGTTCGCCATTTGCTGCAATTTGCACGCCGAAGGTCGCCTCCAATGCCTGGACAACTTTCCCAAGCTGAGTGAGCAGCTGCTCCCGCTCAGGGATGGAAGGGGCCGTCGCACTCAAGCTGGCATTGAGCACCACCGCGTCACAGCCAAACTTTCCTAACAGCTGAGGCAAGACTGCCCCTGAGACCGAATAGGCATAGTCAATTACGACTTTAGACTTGCTGCTGCGGATCGATTCAATATTGAGATGCTTCTCAAAGGCGGTCGTGTAAATATCGATCAGGCTGCTGGGGTAGGTCACCGTGCCGATTTCGTGGATTTGCGATCGCCGCAGATCCTCTTTAAAGTAAGCACCTTCTATCTTCTTCTCTCGGCTCTTCGAGATATCAATCCCGTTGGCATCAAAAAACTCGATTAAAAGATGATCTGACCGGTTGGGATGAAGCCGCACATGAATGCCGCCAGCGACATGAAGCGTCGGCAAGACATTTCTCGCCACTGGAATCGCGATCGCATCCAGATTTTCGACATTGACTCCCACCGACATCAGTCCGGCAATCAGTGATCGGGTCACCATCCGCGAAATGCTGCGCTGATCGCGAGAAACCGTTACATGCGCGCCTGGCTTGAGCGTAGAGCCAAAGGCTGCCCCCAGCTTCACCGCAAATTCGGGTGTGATGTCAATGTTGGCGAGCCCCGCTACGCCTCGCTGGCCAAACAGGTTGCGCTGAGCCGTTTTCCCCCAGATTAAATTGATATTGAGTGTGGCTCCAGACTCAATTCGCTTGCTCGGCCATACCCTCACGCCTGGGCTGATCTGGGCCTCTTCGCCGATGGTTGAGAGCGATCCGACTACGGCTCCTTCTAAGACGTGCGATCGCTTATCCGCCCGCGTCCCTCGGCCAATCACGCAGGCGCGCAAGTGAGTATCTTCCCCCACCACGGCCCCATTCCAAATGATCGGACGCTTCAAATTGGCATTGCTGCCAATTGTGACGTTATCGCCAACGACCGTACCGGGCTCCAAGACTGCTCTAGGGCCAATTCGACAGTTGTCGCCGACCAGTAGAGGCGGCTGTAGCTTAGCCGTAGGGTGCACAAAGGTGCCTTTGCCAACCCGCACACCAGTCGTCGTCTCAGGATAAGCATAGTCAATCTGCACTTTGCCTTGCAGCGCATCATAGTGAGCTTCACGGTAGGCGTCGAGATGACCCACGTCGCACCAGTAGCCCTGCGCGATGTATCCATACAGCGGTACCCCTGCATCCAGCAGTCGGGGAAACAGATCCGCCGAAAAATCCTGAGCCCGGCCCGGCGGGATATAGCTCAGCACCTCGGGCTCCAGAATGTAAGTACCCGTATTGACCGTATCTGAAAAAACCTCGCTGGTTGAAGGCTTCTCTAAAAAGCGCACGATCCGATCATCTGAGTTGGTAATGACGACCCCAAATTCGAGTGGATTCGGCATCCGAGTCAGCACCAGCGTCGCTTTTCCCCCTTTCGCCCGGTGAAAATCAATCGCCTTTTGCAAATCAAAGTCGGTAATGCTGTCGCCGCTGATCACCACAAAGGTTTCATCGAGCAGCTCAGAGACGTTTTTGACGCAGCCAGCCGTGCCTAGCGGCTGATCTTCCTCGACGGCATAGGTCATTTGCACCCCGAAGTCTTTGCCGTCTTGAAAGTAGTCCCGCATCGCATCGGGCAGGTAAAACAGCGTCGCAATGATCTCTGTAATGTTGTGGCGCTTCAGAAGATTGATGATGTGTTCGGCAATCGGACGATTGAGCACGGGCACCATCGGCTTAGGCAGATCGCAGGTCAGCGGCCTTAGCCTTGTGCCCGAACCGCCTGCCATAAGGACTGCACGCATAGTCGCTCTCCTAAAGTTTCCTTAAAATATTTTAGAATTGTAAAAAGATAGAATGCCTAAGGCTTTTGACTTATTTAAGGGGCTTTCAGCGCCTAAGTTTTTGGGGGTTTTAAACGCAGCGCTTAGCGTTGGAGGGCTTTACTGACATTCTATAGGAGTCTCATAAAGCTCGCTGCTGCTGTGACCGGGCCTTGCGAGATAAATCCAATGAAAAATCAATAGTATAGTAGTGAGAAAACTACACTGAGAGAGCGGTGATGAGTACGCTAATTTGGATGATTGGGCTAGGTGTTTATGGAATTGGGGCTTGGAAGTTTTGGACGGGCTTTAATCGTACGGATTTCAGTACAGGTAAAGCCTATCTAACGCTGCTTTGGCCAGTGTTTTTGATTGGCAATAAGGCGTACAGGCGCAATTTTACTAAAGCCATCAAAGGCTCTTGAAGGACAGCAAAATGGGCCAGAAATCGAGCAAATCGTCCGCTGAAAATCCTTTAAGTCATCCGCTAGGGGATGTGCTGAAGGCTAAGTCGGTGCCCTGGCTACCGATTATCGGCACAGTGGCTAAGCGGTTCGATGCAGAATATGCAGGCCAATCCTTTGATTTGCCGGAAGAAATAGAGGCAATGCCGGTGTTTCGCGATTGGGCGGCGGGCTCACTGACCACTCGAATTGCGTCCCCATTTTGGCAAATCGCGCAGCCAAAGAAGAACCAGCACTGCTTGGATTTGGGCTGTGGGTTTAGCTTTTTAATCTATGACTGGAAGCGCTGGCAGGCGTTGTTTCACGGCCAAGACATCAGTGAAATTGCAACGAAAACGCTTCACCAGCGCGGCCCTCAGCTCGACTCTAAGCTGTTCAAAGGGGTTAAGCAGGGCGCTGCTCATCAGCTTGACTATGCGCCGGAGAGTTTCGATCTGGTTTTAGCGACAGGCTTTAGCTGCTACTACCCAATCGACTATTGGCAGGCCGTGATGGAAGCGGTGCAGCCTTTGCTGAAGCCCGGTGGGTTTTTTGTCTTCGATGTGGTTGACCCAGCGCGAGAACTGGCCGAAAACTGGGCGATTTTAGAGACTTATTTGGGCGCTGAGGTTTTTCTAGAGGATCTGAGTGAGTGGCGATCGCTGATCAAAACTGTTGGGGCCAAGGTTGTTAAGCAGCAGGAAGGCGAGCTGTTTCACCTCTATAAAGTGCGCTGGTCATAGCGCATCTACCGGCATCTATGGCGAACAAGCCGCAGGTTTGGCTGATTGGCGGTACCAGTGAGAGCGCTGAACTAGCAGCAGTGCTCTCTGCTCAATCCATTCCTTATATCGTCACGGTGACGACGCCGGTGGCTAGGGCGCTATACCCCCCTATGGCAGCAGTGAGGGTCGGTCAGCTAACGCCGGAAGATATTCCAAAGTTTGTTGCTCAGCAGGGCATACGGTGCATTGTTGATGCCTCCCATCCGTTTGCTTGTGAAATATCTCGGCGAGCGATGATGTTTTGCCAGCAGGGAGTGGCTGCCTACTTACGCTACGAGCGGAGTGACCTGGCAGCGGGTACGACTGAGCGGTCAGTGACCTGCGTAGACTCTATTGAGACCCTGGTGGCAAGTGATTTGCTGCATCATCAGCGAGTGCTCTTTACGCTCGGATACCGGCATTTGTCACTGTTTTCGCCTTTGCGGCAAACTTCTCAGCTTTTTGCTAGAGTATTGCCCTCAGTCGAAGCAATATCTGGCGCTCTGTCCGCCGGATTTTCCCCGCAGGAGATAATTGCTCTCCGCCCGCCGATCACGCCTGCGTTAGAAAAAGCGCTCTGGCAGCAGTGGAACCTTTCGCGAGTTGTTGCTAAAGCCTCTGGTAAACCAGGCGGTGAAGCTGTAAAACGACAGGTAGCCGCTGAGCTAGGAGTCGGCCTGATTTTAATCCAGCGGCCCCCGATCCGGTATCTCAGGCAAACGGCCTCGATTCGTGAGGTAGTGAGATTTTGCACCGAAACGCTTAAGGTGTATTAACCTAGCCCATAAGACCAGGCTGATAAAAACTGATCAACACATAACTATACGAAAACCCAACTACCCCGAAAACTCAGCACGATGTCCTTTCTGACTGACACTATTATCGATTGATTCTCCTTTTGCCTTGACTATGTGCTAAGAAATGCTATCGTGATGGCTAATTTTGGCAAATGCCCCCGCCTTCCATGCAGTCGCGACCGACTACCCCCTTCCCACCGTCATCTTCAGACAGTAGTCGTTCTCTTTCGAGTGGAGTGGCCATGCCCGCCGACCCCAATTCCACCCTACCCACAGGCACAGTGCCGAACAGTACTTCTGTATACGCGCTAAGGGAATTGATCTCCCGGTTGCAGCGAGAGCAAGCCAAAATTCAAGACCTGTTGGGATCGCTGGGATTTGCCCTCCGGAGCCTGAACAATCTCAGCCAGTTTTTAGAACTGATCCCGATGATTGCCAGCCGGGTGACCGACGCTTCGGGCGGCGCGCTGGTGATGTTTCAGCCCAATGGTCAGCTACGGTTGGAAAAGATTCACTGTACGGGTGAAGACGACTGTCAGAATGTTCGGCTGGCGCTAGAGATGGCGACTCGGCAAATTACCGCTACGTTATCGGCTTCGAGAGCACTGTCCGACGAGGCCAATGCGACCCTGGTCTCGCTAGACCGGCAGGCGGGCAGATATTTGGGCGCGGACTGCCAGATTTTTGGCACTGCTATCATCGTTCAAAACGTGGAGCGAGGGCGGCTGTATGTATTCAGCCATGAGGGGGACTATACCTGGAGCGAAACCCGGCAAAAGTTAGTGCGGCTGGTGGCTGACCAAACTGCCGTCGCCATCGAGAACAATCAGCTCACCCACGAAGTCCGTCACAAAGAGCGCTTGGACAGAGAGCTGGAGCTCGGCGCGGAAATTCAAGCTCAGCTACTGCCCAGACAGTGCCCAAAGATCGAGGGAGTTGACTTAGCTGCGCGGTGTAATACGGCGAACAAAGTTGGCGGCGACTACTACGATTTTATCCCAACGACTTACGAGCAGCTCCGATCGCCGGACGACCCAGCTTCACGAGAAAAACCGTGGAATTTTGCGATTGGCGATGTGATGGGGAAGGGGGTGCCTGCTGGTCTGATGATGACTATGCTGCGGGGGATGCTGCGAGCTGAAGTGCTCAACAGCCATTCTCCTGGGCACCTTTTGCAGCACCTTAATTGGGTGATGCGGACTGATTTGGAAAGTTCTAACCGCTTTGTCACTTTGTTTTGCGCCCAGTATGATCCCCGGACGCAAATGCTGTCTTACGGCAACGCAGCACATAATCCGCCGCTGCTGTGGCAGGCAGAAACCGGGCAGGTAAGACGCCTCGACGCGGATGGAATGCTGCTGGGGCTGGAGATGGATACCCACTACCAAGAAAATCAGATTCAGCTACAGCCCGGCGATACAGTGATTTACTATACCGATGGCTTCACAGAAGCGGCTAACCGCACTGGTCAGCGGTTTGATGAGGACAAGCTAATCGAGTCTTTTTGCTGGGCCTGCCGGAATCTTCCGGGCTCTGAAGAGATTTTGGAGTATCTGTTCAAAACGTTAGAGCGCTTCATGGGCACAGATCGTGAGGCTGAAGACGACACCACACTCGTAGTGATGCGAGTAACGCAGCCAGCGGAGTTTAGGCAGCTCTCGACGCTGTGATCGGGGGCCGTCAATTACACAGGTAGTGAGTGTCTGAGCCTCCCACACCCTGAATTCTAAAAGCCAGTATTTGAAGAAAGACATCAAAATAAGTTGCTCTGACTTGTTAGATATAGATCCAAGCCTGGGTATGTTTGGGGATGCCTATTGGGACAGCAACATTTGCTGGAAATCTATGGAATCTCTAGACTTTTATACGGCTCAGTTTGAGGCATCGGCGACGACCGGTACGCCAGTCATTGCTCAGTATTTTGACCAGGACTTTGTTGGGTCAACCGGTAAGATGCTGCAGGGGTTTTATGAGTCAGGCCAGCTCTGGGCGCTGCTGATTGGCATCGTGCTGGGCTATGGCTTTAAGTCCCTTTCTTCCTACGGCTAACCTACGGAAACCCTGACAGACTTGCGAGGTGAGCAGGGAAGTCGGCGATCGCGCCCTCTCACAAGCTGCTACTGTATGGTGGGCTGATCTTTGCAGAGAGGTCCCTATGTGAGGCGATCGCAACAGGAGCAGGCGCAAAAACAGTGGGTAACCAACTTAGCCAATCGGCTGCTTCGGCAGGGCAGACCTGGAGCCAACGATTTGAGTCGGCACTGCATCCAGCGATCGCTCAGTTCAATGCCAGCATTGGCTTTGATATCCAGCTCCTCGAATGCGACCTGACGGGCTCTATCGCTCACGCCCAAATGCTCAGCAAAGTCGGCATCCTTAGCGCAGCCGAATGCGAGCAGATTGTCTCTGGGCTAGAAACGATTCGCCGAGAGTATCGCGCAGGTAAGTTTACCCCAGGCGTCGAAGAAGAAGACGTTCACTTTGCTGTAGAGCATCGCCTGATCGAGCTGGTAGGCGCAGTCGGCAAAAAGTTGCATACGGCTCGGTCTCGCAACGATCAGGTCGGAACTGACTTACGCCTGTATCTGCGCGGCGAGATTGCCTGTATCCGTCAGCAGATTAAAGGATTTCAGCAAGCGATTGTGGATATCGCTCAGGCCAACGTCGAGACGTTGATTCCTGGCTACACGCATATGCAGCGAGCGCAGCCCCTGAGCTTAGCCCATCATCTGCTGGCTTACTTTGAAATGACGCAGCGGGACTGGGATCGTCTGGGCGATGTGCTCAAGCGGGTAAATATTTCACCCTTGGGCAGCGGCGCCTTGGCCGGGACAACTTTCCCGATTGACCGGCACTATTCAGCTGAGCTGCTGGGCTTCGATGATATCTATCACAACAGTCTCGACGGGGTGAGCGATCGCGACTTTGCAATCGAATTTGCCGCAGCGGCGAGCCTGATCATGGTGCACTTGTCGCGGCTTTCAGAGGAGATTATTTTTTGGGCGTCTGAAGAATTTCGCTTCGTCACCTTGGGCGATACCTGCTCAACTGGATCCAGCATTATGCCTCAGAAAAAGAACCCGGATATTCCCGAACTGGTGCGGGGAAAGACGGGCCGGACTTTTGGCCATTTGCAGGGCCTGCTGGTGATGATGAAGGGTCTGCCGCTGGCCTACAACAAAGATTTGCAGGAAGATAAAGAGGCGATTTTTGATACGGTGGCAACGGTCTCGGGCTGCCTGGAAGCGATGACGATTTTGCTGCAAGAGGGGCTGACTTTTCGCCCCGAGCGACTGAACCAAGCAGTGGCAGAAGACTTTTCTAATGCGACCGATGTCGCAGACTACTTAGTCACCAAAGACGTTCCTTTTCGCGAGGCATACAACCTGGTGGGCAAAGTCGTGAAGACTTCTCTGGCCGCTGGTAAGCTGCTGAAAGATTTGAGCCTGGAAGAGTGGCAGGCGCTACATCCGGCGTTTGAAGCGGATATCTATGCGGCGATCGCCCCAGCTCAAGTTGTCTCAGCTCGTAACAGCGCAGGCGGCACCGGGTTTGAGCAAGTCCGCATAGCCCTACAGCGAGCCGAGATGCTGCTGGAACAAACCGCCTGATGCTATCCCCAGCGTTCGTCAGATTTTACTGACAATGGAACTGACTTGAATCGATACGTCCGGAAAAGCAAGTGGCGTCAGTTCGCCTCCTATGTAGGAATCGCGAGCAGTATATTGCCCCGCTTGAGGCTCTCGGAAGACGATGAGTGATCGGTGATTGAGATCTACCACCCAGTATTCTGGAATGTTGACCTCTGCGTATACTGAACTTTTGATGTTCAGATCCTTGGCTAAGGTCGCCTCTGAATATTCGATCAGCCAGAAAATATCCTCTGGGTAGGGATGATGTTCCAGATATTCTCGGCCTAGCGGCTTAACAATCGCAACGTCAGGTTCTGGCTCGGACTGATTGGGGAGCGTGATCGGCTTCGCGGGTCTAACGGTGGCCCGCTCGCCCAAAAGCCGAGCCAGGTAATGACCAGATTCGGTACTGAAGTAGGCATGGGGCTCTCCCTCCGGTGCCATCTCAACAATCTCCCCTCTGATCAGCTCGACTCGTTTGCCCGCTAGCAGACCCATTTCGATCATGCGATGGTATTCCGCCAGAGTCCACTTTGCGATCGCGACCGTCATCGTTCGATCCCCATCCTGCCTGTCAGTGCTTCCATTGTAGCGAGGCATATTGCTTGGTAGCAAAGTCGTGAAGACTTCTTGGGCTGCTGGTAGGCTAGGTTTAAGCAAGTCCGTAAGCATTACATCAGAATTCTTAAGGAAGCCGTTCAAAGGGGATAGGATGACAAGCCTCGATCAAATAAACGATTTTAGTCAGGCGATCGCCGAAAAATTTCAGCCAGAGAAGATCATTCTCTTTGGCTCCTACGCCTATGGCAAACCGAACCAGGACTCAGACGTCGATTTGCTGGTAGTTTTGCCCTTTGAGGGTAGGTCGGTTCAAAAAGCGATTGAGATACGTCAGGCGTTGAGAGCCCCTTTCCCGTTAGATTTGCTCGTTCGAACCCCTCAAGACATTCAAACGCGGTTGAAAATGGGTGATTTTTTTATTCGAGATATCGTCCAGAAGGGTTTGGTCATTTATGAAGCCGATTACACAAGAGTAGGTTGATAAGGCAGAAGGCGATCTGGCTACGGCTCAACGAGAGCTAAAGGCGCAGGACAAACCCAACTACGACGCAGCCTGCTTTCACAGTCAGCAATGCACCGAAAAATATCTCAAAGCTTGTTTACAAGAAGCCGACATTTACTTCGATAAAACACACGACCTCGCTATCTTGCTAAATTTGTGTCTACCCATTGATAGCAGTTGGGAATCTTTGCGCTCTGCGGTGAATGGTCTGAACAGCTATGCCATCAGATTTCGCTATCCTGGAGAGTCTGCAACTCAGGCTGATGCCCGTCAGGCTCTGAACGATTGTCTTCAGATTCGGCAGCTATTGCGACAGTATCTTGCGGATGATGACTAGCTTCGAACCTGTGAAGAATTTGAGTGGGTGCGATCGCTCTCTATGACAGACACATCAATATTTGTCAGAATGGGGCGAAGTTCTCTACGAAAATTGCCTGCCTGCGAGTATGCCTCAGAAAAAGCGCCCGAGCCGTCAAGATATCATCCGCGCTCAGCAACGCTCGACTTTTGTAGGCCGGGTAGAGCAGTTAGAAACGTTTGAGCAAAACTTGATTCATCTCAATAGAACGACAGATGAATTTGGCTATCCCAAGGACTTTCTTTTCAATGTATGGGGGCAGGGCGGCGTTGGGAAAACCACGCTGCTGAGGCGGCAGGACATCAACTTTTGATCCCTCGGTCGATGCAGGTTCTCTGACGACCCTATTAGGTGCTATCTTTGCCGGAGCTGGTGGGCCGCTAGCGGGTAAGGCACTAGTTGCTAATCCTATTAAAATGTTTCCTGTTGTCGGAACCGTTGCTGGTGGTGCCATCTCTGGATCCACAGCTGGAGCCTTAACCGCTGTATTAGGAGAGGCGTATATCGCCGTCATCGCTAGGCTGTTGCAGCAAAACAAAGGAGAGCTACCTACCTTTAATGAAATCGCAGAAGCCTTCAAAAAAGAGTATTGGCAACGAGCTGCCGCAGCGTAAAAGGAGTCAGATTCTATGGTGCTACACGGAAAGGCATACAGGCAAAATTACATACTGAAACACTTCGAAATAAGCTTCGACGACCTAGGTCATGAGCGGAATCAACCGAAAAATAACACCCGATTCTCGCTTTAGCCTGATTGAACGGCATTTACCTGATACTGCCAAAGTGTCACGGCTACTGAGCAAAGAAGGTCAGGCACATGTGTTTAATAGCCGTGAAACTATAGAACGTGTTACCAAAGCGATCATCGAACAGGGAGAACGTACCGGATCCGACGACGAGAACGATGACTACGAACGGTATGGCTTGTACTTTTCGGAAGCAATTGGATACATAATTAGAGCAGACGGCAGCACAAAGCCGCTCTACTACGGTGAAATCAAAATTGTGAAAACCACAGGTGAGTACCATGCTATCCCAAGAACCGGCCCTCGCAGAACGCGCTAAAACCTGGCAGTTTCTGGAGCTTTGGGTCGATCCAGTGCTTTTCCCACCTAAAGTTCTCATGTTGGTAGGTGATGAAGATGGCTCTTGTCGCATCTTCAATCCGTCTTCCGATTACAAGCTGGTTGTGGCCCATTCGAGCTATCAATCAGCTCAAAATTGGCTGCTCGAAGATGAATACGAGCGTGTTCAAGGAAAGATACTGGCAGCAGAAATTATCTAAAAATGGCTCCAGAGCACCTGGAGAATTGAAACCGCAGGCATTAGTGGTTGGGATAGACTGGTGATGATTCAGAAGTCGCTGTTGATATCAGCTAGAAGACCATGACTGATGCCGTGTTGCGTGTGGTTCACAGCGATCCTGATATTTTGGGAGGAACGCCAGTTTTCGTAGGGACACGAGTACCAATGAAAACGTTGATAGCGTACTTGGAAGCCGGAGATTCATTAGGCGAATTTTTGGATCACTTTCCCAGTGTCAGCCATGCACAAGCGATTGCGGCCCTCGAATTAGCCAAAGAAATGCTAACTGCTTATGCGCATCCTGCTTGATGAATGCGTTCCGCGACCGCTAAAACGCGAACTCGCTGAATACGATGTGCAGACAGTTGTAGAAATGGGCTGGTCTGGGACGAAAAACGGGGCGCTGCTCAGGCGGATGACCACTGAAGGGTTCACTGTCTTGCTGACCACCGATCAAAATTTGCGCTACGAGCAAAATCTGAAACAAGCCGGTGTTGCGGTGGTTGTATTGGTCGCACCC
>JBARVU010000180.1:0-5305 GCA_049646425.1 Phormidesmis sp.
CAGCCCCTGCTCACGCAACAGATCACCGACTTACACCGAGTTAGCTGCTGGCATCCGCTGGGAAAAAACGATGAAGCAGGACTCTCCCTCTCCCCTTCTCCCCATGCCCCTCCTCCAAGTTAACAACCTTACTAAACACTTCCCCCTTTCCTCTGCCGCTCCCTCTTGGCTCCTCGGCAAACGCACCGCCCAACATCTCCATGCTGTAGATGGCATCGATCTCGCCATTCATCCAGGTGAAAGTGTTGGTCTCGTAGGCGAATCCGGCTGCGGAAAATCTACCCTGATCCGTCTGATTTGCCGATTGCTGGAGCCCACCGCAGGCAACATCGTTTTCGACAACACCCAAATTGGTAAAATACCCGTCGGCATGTTCGCCCGTAGCCCCTACCGGGCCGATCTTCAAATGGTTTTTCAAGATCCCAGTGATAGCCTGAACCCGCGCTTTACCGCCTTTGATACGATTATCGAACCGATTCGGCGACTGGGCTCAGATGGAGCTGAGCACAACCGACAAAGCCTGAATCGTAGAGCCGCTGAACTCGCCCAGCAGGTGGGTTTGCCCCCCGAACTGCTCAGCCGCTTTCCACACCAGCTATCGGGCGGACAAAAAGCGCGGGTCGGGATTGCTAGAGCGATCGCCCTCAACCCCAAGCTCCTTATCCTCGACGAACCTACCTCCGCGCTCGATGTCTCTGTCCAGGCGGTGATCCTGCACCTGCTTGCCGAGCTGAAGCAACAGCTTAATATGAGCTACCTGTTTATCTCTCACGATCTCAATGTAGTGAGACTGCTGTGCGATCGCATTCTCGTCATGTACCTTGGCAAACTCGTTGAAACCGGGCCTACAGACGCCGTTTTCAACCGGCCTAACCATCCCTACACCCAGGCTTTGGTCTCCGCTATTCCCACCTTTGCGCCTTACGACATTCCCTCAACCGAAAGGCTAGCCGGGGAACCCCGCAGCCCTATTAATCCCTCTCCTCACGTTTGCAGGCTGTATGGCCGCTGCCCTAAAGGAGACGATCTTTGCCTGCAAGTTCAGCCCACCCTACAGCCTATCAGCGATAATCATCAGGTTGCCTGCCACTATGCCGACGGCCTTTAAATGACACGCTCCGACTCTTCCCCCAAACCGCTTTCAGGTCTTATCTTTGTTCTTTTCAGCGCCATCGGCCTCACCGCCCAAAATGTCACCTCCCGAATTTTCTTTGTCCCCAGCCTGCTATTTGGCCAAGTCACATTCGGCGGCTTTATCTCGCCTCAGCTAACGAATGTTGTTTTGATTCTGGCTGACAGATCACCCTAGAAAGGGGTTTTCGGTAGCGCAGTTTATTTTGTGCTGTAGACCTGCCCATATTCCCATCGGTGCAACCCGAGCGAATAAGATGATGATGATGCCATAGATCAGCATTCGATATTGGTCGGAACTGCGGAGTAATTCGGGTAGCAGTGTAAATAAAACGCCACCTAAGACAGGGCCTACTACGGTTCCCATGCCGCCGCCCAGAACCATGATAATGATCGAAACCATCAGCACAAAATAGAAAACGTCCGGACTCAGAAACTGAGTGTAGTGACCATATAGCCCTCCTGCAATACCGGCCCAAAAAGTACCAGTAATCACTGACAGCAGGGCATAAGAGCGCGTGTCAATCCCCAGCGACTTTGCTAAGTTTTCGGCTTCTCTCATTCCCATCAAGGCTCTACCGACGTCGGAGGCAATCAGTCGAGAGATAAACAGTACAGCAACAGCGCAAACCGTCGCTACTATAAAATACGATTTCTGAGCTGGTGACCAATCCAATCTGGACAGCAGCGGCAGATTTTTCGATAGCGTTGGCACCCCAGTAATACCCATCGGGCCTTGCGTCAGAGACTCCCAGTTAGTAGCGACCAGACGCATAATCTCAGCAAAGGCAATCGTTGAAATCACAAAATAGGCACTTCGCAATTTCAGTAGTAGAGTGCTCAACAACGATCCCGAAAGCGCTGCTGCGACGCCTCCCAATGGGATAGAAAGCCATAGCGGAAAAGACAACTGCATAGACAGCAACACTGATGCATACGCCCCGATACCGAAGAAAGCATGGTGTCCCAATGTCAGCAGCCCAGAGTAGCCCATCACTAAGTTGAGACTAGAAGCCAGCAGTGTATAAATTGCAGACAGCACCAGCAAATGCATTACATAGGGGGATGTGACTACCAGTGGCGGCACCAGGATAACAAGCACCCCTAATACAGCCAGCCAGGGAATCTGCTGAACGAAACGCTTTGGCAGAACAGAGGAAATTGCTAGACGCATTAGATCACTTAGACCGGTAGATAAATTCCTACAGCCAGAACAAAAACACCAGAATGTTAAGACTCAACCGACTCAGTCCGGCCAAAGAGTCCCTGAGGCCGAAAGAATAGCAGCGCCAGCAGTAAGACAAAGGCGATCGCGTCTTTGTATCCTACGGCGATGTAGGTGGCTGCCAGGCTCTCACTTAGCCCGACGACAATGGCTCCGACGATTGCCCCTAGAAGGCTTCCGACCCCACCCAGAATCACGATCGTGAACGCTTTTGGCGTTGCCAAGTCGCCCATAGAGGGGGTCATAAAAAACACCATTGAGAGAATCGCGCCGCCTGCTGCGGCTAACCCCGCTCCAATCGCAAACGTCAGACCGTAGGCTCGATCAACGTTGACCCCCATGAGCTGAGCGGTTTCCTGATCCTGAAAGCAAGCCCTTAAAGCAATGCCTTCTTTCGTATTTCTCAGGTACAGGTGAAGGGCTAAGATAATCGCGATCGCAAGAACCGTCGCTAACAGATGAATCGGTGCTACATATATTCCGGCAATCGACCATGAGCTAACGTTAAGCGGGACGGGAAGCCGCTTTTCAACTGGTCCCCAGAGTAGTAACGCCGCATTTTGCAACACCAGCATCAGCCCGATGGTTGTCACCATGCGAATCAGAATATCTCGGTTGCGTAAGGGGCGAAACAAAAGAAAATCGATCCCATAGGCAAACACCATTACCGCTAGTATGCCTAAAGGAAACCCCAGCCAGAATGGTATCCCGAGCATAGCCGTAGTCGTAAAAACAAAATAGGCCCCCAGCATATAAAATTCGCCGTGAGCGAAATTAACCAAATCCATCAGGCCAAATATCAGAGTCATACCGACTCCCATTAGCGCATAAGTGCCCGCCAGAACAATGCCGTTGACAATCACCTGTCCAAACTCTTCCATACAGATTACCCTTAACTTTTTGTCGATACGTTCAACGACTGAGAATTAGCTGAGGCATCCAATATATCCAGGATGTAGCTATTCGCTTTGGACGACGAAGTCTACCGAACCATCTTCCTTAATCATGCCAATGAACACAGGTGGAACGTTTTGGTTGACCAAGCCTTGCCAATCACCAAACGAAATGTCGCCATACATGATTCCCTCATGCTTCACCGACTTCAGTGCGTCGCGAATATTTTCAGGACTGATCTCGCTATCTAAAGAGTCAATCGCTGCTGCCATAGTATAAACCGCGTCATAGCCCCGTCCTGCCTCGCCTAGCTCCGAAAACTTGTATCCCTGCTTCTCCCATCCTTCGACAAATTGATCTACCTGTTCAGGCGCTTGAGACAGTGACGAGTCATAGGCTCCTGGGAAAAACACGGTATGGTAGCTACCCACACTTGCCTCACCCGCAAGTTCATGTACTTTTTCGGGCCAGCTTCCACCCGTTGCTAGAATCTTTACGTCGATGCCCAACGTCTTTGCCTGTTCCAGAATTAGCGCAATCTGGCTGTTGCTAGTGGTGACGATGGCAGAGTCAGCGCCTGCTGCCTTAACTTTGCTCAGCAGGGGCTTGAAGTCTACCTCTGTTTGCTCAAAATACTCTTCTCCAACAACCTCGCCCCCGTTCTCACTAATGTAAGGACTGTAGCTGACGAAGGAGCCTCGCCCCCAGTCATTGTTGACTGCTAGAAAAAACACTTTGTTGAAACCTAGAGTTGTTACTAAGTCATCGCGCACGGCCCACGCCTCTAGCGCAGTGGGCGGGCTCAGGCGAAAGGTCCAGTCGTTACCAGACTCTTTTGGATCGGTTACTTTGAAGGAGCTTGAAGTCTCAACTAGCAAGGGAACTTCGTATTGCTGAATGACCGGAATGACGGCTAGCGTGCATGAACTTCCCCGGGCTCCGATAATGGCTTCGACCTGATCGCGGGTGACAACTTTGGTCGCCGCACTGGTACATTGAGCTGGATCGTTGGCCGTATCTTCAATGATCAGCTCAATCGGATGGCCGTCCACACCGCCAGCGCTGTTTATTTCTTCTACAGCAATCACAGCAGCATCCCGAATCGCGATTCCATTAGCGGCGACCGGGCCAGTCAGGGGCTGCAACAGTCCCAATTTAATGGGTTCTCCTTCAGCTGCTGCCTCAGGTTCTGCGGCTGATTCAGACGGCTGTTCAACCGAGGAAGAGGTACTACAGGCAACTGTGGTCAAGGCCATCAGCGAGGCCAGAACGCCTGTTGTCAAAAAGCGCTTACGGGGTGACAGAATCATAGCGAATCTCCTTTCCAAAAATAGTAAAATCACATACCTGAAATATCTTTGAAGCCAGTCAAAGAAGCCAGTCAAAAACGACGTTACACGCCTAGATAGGCAGACCGGATGCTGCTGTCCTGCATGAGCGAACGTCCTTTCCCTTGTTGAACTAGCACGCCTCGCTCTAGAACATAGGCATAGTGAGCCAGGCTTAGCGCGATCGCAACATTTTGCTCAACCAGCAGCACCGATACGCCGTCTTTGGCAACCTGCTGGACAACATCCATCACCGCATCCACAATGACAGGTGCCAGGCCAAGGGATGGCTCATCCAGCATCAGCAGACGAGGCTGAGCCATCAACGCCCGCCCAATAGCGAGCATTTGCTGTTCTCCACCGCTCAAACTTCCGGCTAGCTGCTGTCGGCGCTCTTGCAGGCGAGGAAACAAATTAAACATATATTCCATCCGCGATCGCCATCTTTTACCTGGGAGGCTATAGGCTCCCATCCGCAAGTTGTCAGATACCGTTAGCTGGGGGAATACCCGGCGGCCTTCTGGGCTAAGGGCTATGCCTTGCTGTACGAGCTCGCGCGGCGTCAGCTGACCGATTGACTTTCCTCTAAAAAAAATTTGACCTGAGGAAGGTGGCAATAGCCCTGAGAGACATTTGAGCAGCGTACTTTTTCCGGCACCATTCGAACCTACAATGGCCACAATCTCACCCTCATCTATAGTTGCGTCGATGTCGTACAGTGATTGAA
>JBARVU010000181.1:0-23633 GCA_049646425.1 Phormidesmis sp.
GCCAACATGGGTACCGCCGCACAGCTCCATCGAAACGCCGGGATAGTCGATCACGCGCACGTCGTCGCCATACTTTTCACCAAACATCGCCACTGCCCCTTTAGCTTTAGCCTCGGCGATTGGCATAATCTGCACATCGGCGCCATGGGCTTCCGCTATCCAGGTGTTGACCTGTTTCTCTACCTGCTGGAGCTGCTCAGCGGTAAGGGCTTTAGGCGCGTGGAAGTCAAACCGCAGGCGGTCGAAGTCGACAAGCGAACCGGCTTGAGAAATGGAGTCATCGACCAAAGCCTTCAGTGCGGCTTGCAGGAGATGAGTCGCGGTGTGATTGGCCTGCGCTCGACGACGGCAGGCCCGGTCAACTTTGGCACTGACAGGGTCTCCCACGTCAATCGTGCCGCGCTCTACCTTGCCAAAGTGCACAAAGAAAGCGCCTTCTTTTTTGACGTCTTCAATCCGGATAACTAGACCGGCGCCAGAAAGGTAGCCGCGATCGCCGATTTGTCCGCCTGACTCCGCATAAAAAGGCGTCTGGTTCAGCACAATCTGTACGTCACTGCCCGTCACTGCCTGGGCGACTGACTCACCCGCTACTAAAATTGCTTCCACCCGACTATCCGCGTCAGCCTTTTCATAGCCGACAAATTCGGTCGCGTCGATTTGTTCAGCGAGGGTGTCCAAGCTGCCCTGCACCGTTAAATCAATAGTTTCGTGCGCTGCTTTGCCTCGCTCGCGCTGCTGTTCCATCTCCATTTGAAAGCCGTCTACATCCACAGCAATCCCACTTTCTTCGGCGATCTCCTGAGTTAGCTCCAGCGGAAATCCATAGGTATCGTAGAGCTTGAAAGCATCTTCACCGGAAACCTGTTGGGGGTTTTCGGCCAGGATATCCGCCAGGATTTTCTCGCCCCGATCCAGGGTTTTCAGAAACTGGCTTTCCTCCCGAGAGAGTTCATTCTTAATGGCTTGTTCACGAGCCCGCACGACTGGATACGCCTGCTCCGACAGCTCAATGGACGTCTTTACCACACGGATTGTAAAAGGCTCTTCGATGCCGAGCCGCTTACCGTGACGCACCACACGCCGAATCAGCCGCCTGAGCACGTAGCCCCGACCGGTGTTCTCCGCAGCGATACCATCGGCGACCATATGCATCACTGAGCGCACGTGGTCGCCAATCACCTTGAGCGACACCTTTTGAGCATCGCTGGCTTGGTGATAGTCCACGCCTGCAATGTCAGCGGCGGTTTTGATAATCGGAAAAATCAGGTCGGTTTCATAGTTATTCGGCACGCCCTGCAAAATTTGGGCCATGCGCTCTAGACCCAGACCCGTATCGATGTTTCGCGCTTGCAAGGGCGTGAGCTGACCTTCGGCATCGCGGTTGTACTGCATGAATACCAGGTTGTAGTACTCAATAAAGCGGCTATCGTCTTCGAGATCAATTGCCTCGTCCCCGCGCTCTGGGTGAAAGTCGTAGTACAACTCCGAGCAGGGGCCACAGGGGCCAGTCGCGCCCGATTTCCAAAAGTTGTCGGTTTCGCCCATGCGAATGATTCGGTTTTCGGCAATGCCAATATCATCTCGCCAGATTGCAAAGGCTTCGTCGTCTTCTGTGAAAACGCTGGGGATAATTCGCTCAGGGGGCAGCTTAAAGACTTTGGTAGAAAGTTCCCAGGCCCAGGCGATCGCCTCCCGCTTGAAATAATCGCCAAAGCTAAAATTGCCCAGCATCTCAAAAAACGTATGGTGACGAGCCGTGCGCCCAACGTTCTCAATATCGTTAGTGCGAATGCACTTTTGCGCCGTTGTCGCCCGGTCAAACTCAGCTGCCCGCTGACCTAAGAAAATCGGCTTGAAGGGCAGCATTCCAGCGATGGTCAGCAGCACTGTCGGATCTTCTGGCACCAGCGAGGCACTCGCCATCACTCTATGGCCTCTGGCCGCATAGAAGTCTAGAAACTGCTGGCGAATGTCAGCGCCACTCAAAAAGATTGAAGCAGGATTAGACCGTGAGGAACCGGACTGGTTTTTCTGGACAGACATAATAACGACAGCGGTGAGAGATGAGGCGCTCAGATTTGATCAATGGTGCCATACTCTCGAAGGTTTCGACCGGTTTGATAGGGAAAGTATCCCTAATTGTGCAGAGACCTGACGCTTCACTGGCGCTCTATTCAGCCGGTAGCCGGTGCGCCTCAATTTGCTGACAGCAGATGTCTACCGGGTCGCGATTGCTCATTGCGCTGACGAGCGCCTCGTAAGCATTCTGCTGCGTTTCTATCAGGGTCTGAGCCTGGAGCAGTGACCAGCGCAGCTGAGTGTCGACGTCAGACCGTTCTCCGGTGCGATCGTGCTGACCCTGCCATAGCTGCTTGAGCTGAGCCTTATCGTCGTCGCCACCCTGAGCGCTGCCGTACGTCTTCACTTCCGCCGCAATGCCCGCCATCCAGAGCGTGCAGTAGCGATTGATTTGCTGGAGCGACGGGGACACTTCAGCTGCCTCAGCAGTATCGACGACAACCCCACCTAAACCCGGCAAGCCGGCCTTCAGCCCTTCCCAGGCGCTCAGCGTATAGCTTTCCACCGGAATGCCTAGCAGGTGAGCCACCAGAAAATGGCCTGCTTCATGGTGGAGAATGCGCTGGCGGTACTCCGAAGAGCGCCCAGAGAGTAGATCGATCAGCAGATTGCCCCCTCTGCCTTGAGCGCCAAAGCGATCTACGGCGATAATACCTGCGCAGCCCGCCAGGACGACAGCGACTGCCCCCGGTGAAATATTTAGCAGCGGCCCTACCAGGCTCAGCAGCACAAAAGCAAATACGGAAACAGCTAACAGGTTGAAGGTGATTGGGTTCATCCAAAAAGCAGGCCGGTGGCCAATCCAAAACAGGCTGTTTTGTCGATTATTCTTTATAGAATAGCTCTAAACTCTCTTGATCCCCAACGTAACGCCAGTGCCAGGGCTCATAGCCGACTGGCGACGACGGATCTTTTGGGAAAGACAGTTCAAAGCTATAAGAGGCGGCGTTCTTCTCTAGCCAGCGGTAAGCAGCAGTGGTTTCAAAGCTTTCCTCTATATCCGTCTCAGGCTGGCTTTCGTCAATGAAGTCAACCGCATAGCCCGTATGGTGTTCGCTATATCCAGGCGGAGCGCTGACTTCAGCCCTCGTTCGAGGGGTTTCTCCCCGCTCGGCCTTCACCTCGAAAAACAAATAGTTTTGATCCTCCAGGGAGCGAAATCCAGAAATGATCCCCAGCTTTACGCCGTCTGCTTTTGCCTGTGCAATCATCGCGTTAACGGCGGCTTGAGTCGCAGGCTGGAGCCTGATAGGACTGTTTGAATTTAGGGGTACCAGTTCTTCTGGCGGAGCTTCTTTGTAATGGCGATGATTCAGAAGCTGCTCAGGCGGTACTGACCCCACCGTTTGGACAGCTTCTAAGTCGCTTTCTACATTGGGTGAAGGGTTATCAGGCTGACTAGCGGTACCGTCGCCCTCCTCGGCTAGCACCCCCGCTGACGGCAGGCCACCCTCTGCGATCGCAGCCTTTCTTCCTGCTGTCAAAGCGCTCAGCTTGTCCCACTGCCAGACGCCCATCCCCCCTGCCGAGACTAAAACCAGCAGCGCCAGCGCCATTTTCCACCAGCCACCTGGGGGTTTTGCGGTCGACATCGGCTCAGAAGAGGTTGATTGACGACGAGCGGGCGGGATGTCGTTAGCCGGGATATGAGAAGGCGGAAGACTCACAGACGCTACAGATTTGGGGGTTACAGGTATAGAAGGATTTCAGATGCGATCAGTTCCCTGGAGAGCGGACTAGATAACTGGCTTAAAGCGGCAATACCTTTGGCTCAGTCTATAGCAATTTAAACCGAATCGTGTCGCTAGCCAACCGATCAGCGCATAGAGGAACTAGAGACGGGCGCTGAGCTGCTGGAATGCGCTTCTATGCTTTCGAGATCGTTCCAGCTCATTTCTTCGTAGTTTTCAAAGGGCTGATGAATCCAAGGATTATCTTCCAGATAGTGCACTGCGTAGTCAGGGGTGATGACAGAGCAGTCTTTATGCCAGAGCACGGCTGTGCGAATTTCATCAATATAAAACCCGTACCTGCTCTCCAGCCAGGCAATGCTGCGCTTCAAGCTCTGCCCAGAATCGACCAGGTCATCGACCAGCAGCACGCGGGAGCCCAAGTTAGCTGTTGTCATACTCAAATCTTTGGAAAAGGTGATGGACCCCCGGATGCGATTGCCTTCTCCGCCGTAGGAGGCCGTCGACAGAATGGCCAGCGGCTGGTTAGAAATCCGACAGATAATGTCGCCGATGCGCAGGCCACCTTTGGCCAGACACACAATTTGATTAAACTGCCAGTCGGAGCGGTGTACCATCAGGGCCAACTGCTCAATATTTCGGTGGTAATCTGACCAGGATACGTAGAGATCTGACATTGGACGGTGTGCTAGAGGGGTGTTGGGTGAAGGCTAATCTATATAGTTAT
This sequence comes from Phormidesmis sp., assembly GCA_049646425.1. Taxonomy (GTDB): domain Bacteria; phylum Cyanobacteriota; class Cyanobacteriia; order Phormidesmidales; family Phormidesmidaceae; genus Phormidesmis. The sequence continues at coordinate 4,501 of JBARVU010000181.1, forward strand.
TTATACAGGGTTTTTCTATGGCTAACCGCTTAGCGTCTGGAGAGACTGGGCCTGTCGCACCTAAGCCGCCCGCCCCAAAACTGACATTGCCTGTCAAGCTAGCCTATGGTGCTGGAGACTTAGGTGCGGGGCTAACCTCTCAGTTTTTAGCGTTCTTTCTATTAATTTTCTTAATCGATGTAGCCGGGATGAGCCCGCTGGTCGCCGGGTCTGTCTTGGCGTTGGGAAAGATTTGGGACGCTGTTAATGACCCGCTGGTAGGGTTGCTGAGCGATCGCACCCAAACCCGCTGGGGTCGCCGCTATCCCTGGATGTTCTTGACTGCCATTCCGTTTGGAGTGTCCTATTTCCTGGTTTGGATTGCCCCCTTTGGGGCAAATACCAGCGACGCAGCTAAGTTCTGGTACTACGTGGTGATCACCACCATCTTCCAGGTCTTCTTCACCACGACCAACTTGCCCTACACCACGCTCACCGCCGAAATGACTCGGGACTATGACGAGCGCACCGAGCTGACATCTTTTCGACTGGCCTTTTCGATTGCAGGTGGTGTGGCCATTTTGATTGCCGCTGGTATCTTTGGGCAGCTCATTCCCGATGATGCGCAGCGGTATCGAGCGCTTGGGATATTAGGTGGCGCAGTCTCTATCCTGTCTATCTACTGGTGTATCTTCGGTACTTACGGCTACATGGAGAAAAAGGCCAGAGCATCTGGGCGATCGCTCAACGCGATCGCCGATATTGAGCAAGAATCCTTTCTTCAGCAGCTCAAAATTGTCATCAGCAACCGCCCCTTTCTCTTTGTCGTCGGTATCTACCTTTTCTCTTGGCTAGCTTTGCAAATTACCGCAGCGGTGATTCCGTTTTACGCCAAGTTCTGGATGGGCGTAGATGAGAACTTAGTGGCGCTGATCGTCCAGGGCACCGCCATTTTTATGATGTTTATCTGCGCGGCGCTGAGCAAGCGCATTGGCAAAAAGAACCTGTACTTTCTCGGCTCAGGCGTTTGGATCTTGGTACAGATCGGGCTGTTCTTCCTGCAGCCCGGGCAAACCTCGTTTCTCTACGCGCTTTGCATACTCGCCAGCTTCGGGGTAGCGACTGCTTATGTCGTGCCCTGGTCAATTCTGCCCGATGTGATTGAGCTCGACGAACTCAATACCGGCTGTCGCCGCGAAGGCACCTTCTACGCCTTTATGACCCTGCTGCAAAAGATCGGCCTCGCCCTGGGCATTTTCCTGGTCGGCGCCGCGCTAGAAGCCTCTGGCTTTGTCAAAGAAGCCGTAGAGCAGCCCACATCAGCACTCAACGCCATTCGCTTCTTTATGGGGCCAGTGCCCTTGGTTTTGCTCATCTGCGGTGTGATCTTGATCTAATTCTACCCAATTACCCGAGAAGTTCACGCAGAGATCATGCTTAAGCTCATCGAGAAAAAACGCTTGGAGGAGAACCCTTGATCCACCCACCCCGCTCCCCCGCTTGCAATTAGTAATTAATCGGGGCCAATAATTAATCGGGGCCGATACTTGCAAAATTGTTAGCATCAGTTCAGTGACTTTATAAAATCGCACCTTTATGCCTCGCTCCCCCCTCCCCTCGATGCTGACACCCGATCTAATTGGGCGTCAGCGTGAAATTGTTGAGGTATTTTTGCGCAATGGCTGGGACTACATGCGGCGGCTGCTCACCAGCGGTGCACCGGATGAACCCAATTTGCCCCCGCCAGAAGTGCTGCGAAATATCTTGATTGAGCTGGGCCCGGTGTATGTGAAGCTCGGTCAGCTGCTGAGTACTCGCCCCGACTTACTCAGCCCTTCTTATATCAAAGCGCTGAGCGGGTTGCAGTCGACGGTACCAGCAGTGCCGGCGGGGCAAATTCAGGCATACGTGCGAACGCATATGCAGCGCCCGCCCGAAGAGATTTTTGCTGAGATTGACTATGTGGCGATCGCCGCCGGATCAATCGGCCAAACTCACCGGGCCGTGCTCAAAAGCGGTCATGCTGCGGCCGTCAAAGTGCAGCGCCCCGGCATTGAACAGCTAGTCGCGCGCGACATGGCACTGATCAAAGACATTGCCAGACTGGTTTCTACCACCCAATTCGGCCAGCGCTACAACATCACCCAGCTCGCCGACGAATTCAAGTCAGCCCTCACTAACGAACTCGACTTCACCACCGAAGCCCGCTACACCGATGAGCTTCGTCAGGACATGATCGCGAGCAAATGGGTCGACTCTGAACGACTCACCGTCCCCCAGATAATTTGGCCGCTGACCAACGCTAAAATCCTCGTCATGGAGTGGTTAGACGGTCTGCCGCTGCTCCAAGCCAATCTCCCCGTTCGAAGCCCAGTGGATATGCCTTTTAGGACGGAAACCGCACCCGAGGGCAGCCCGCAGAGTGAGCCCCCCTTCAAAAATCCGTTCGAGAACCTGCTGCCAGGTGCCGACACCAGCGAACGTAGCAAAATTACCTCGCTGCTGTTCCGGGCATTTTTATCCCAGTATTTTGTCACCGGTTTCTTTCACGCTGACCCGCATCCTGGCAACTTGTTTTACCTCAAAGATGGCCGCGTTGCCCTGCTCGACTGCGGCATGATGGGCCGCCTCGACCCACAGACCCGCTCTACCCTGACAGAACTTGTGCTCGCGGTCGTCAGTTCCGACGCTCAACGGTGCGCCCAGCTCACCTTACAGCTCACCGAACCCCTCAAGCCGGTAGACTTGGTGCGCCTGGAAAGTGACTATAGCCGCCTGTTGGGCCGCTATTATGGCATCTCGCTAGACCGCTTCAATACCGCCGAAGCTTTTGGCGCAGTGATTGAAACCGGCGTTCGCAACAACCTGCGCTGGCCTGCCAACATTGGACTATTTACCAAATCGCTAGCAAACCTAGAGGGGGCAGCTCGTCAGTTCGATCCTTCTATCAACCTGATGGCCGAAATTAAGCCGCTGATGGTAGATCTGTTCCGTCAGCAGCTCGTCGGCGACGACCCGCTGCAAATGTTTCTGCGAACCGGCCTAGAATTTCGTAACCTGTCGCTCTCTGCGCCCAGGCAGTTCGGCTTTTTGCTAGATCGTCTGAGCGACGAAACCCTCCAGTGGAATCTGCGGATTCAGGGGCTGGAATCTATGCAGCGCAGTATTGAACGCGCCGCCAATCGACGCGCCTTTAGCACCGTAGTCGCCGCCTTGATTATCGGCGCAGCCATTATCTCCACCAGTCAACAAACTGCACAGCTCCAGTGGTTGAGCTCCCTCCTATTTGCCGCCGCTTCATTCCTAGGACTCTGGCTGATCGTCAGTATTCTCCGATCTGGCCGTTGGCAGTGAAGACACTCGCTGGAGAGGGTGCATCTATGCGGTACAATAGACCATTAGTCCGCTTTGACTTTTCTCAACTCCTGGGCACGTGACCCGCGATACGTGGCATTCTTAATATTTGATTTTGACGGCACAATTGCCGATACGCTAGCGACCATTGTCCGTATCACCAACCGCATTGCTCCAGAGTACGGCTATTCGCCCACCACGCCCGAAAAGCTTAGATACTACCAGTCTTTGAGCACGCAAGATATGCTCAAGCAAGCTGAGATTCCACTCTTTCGGCTCCCCTTCCTGCTGCGCCGAGTACGCCGAGAGATGGGCGCTGAGATTATGACCGTGCCGATCGCGCCTGACTTAGCTGCGACCTTGAGAGATCTGGCTGCTGCGAACCACCAGCTGATCGTCATGAGCTCCAATTCTCAGCAGAATATTCACTGCTTTTTGAATCGGCATGGCCTCAGCGACGTGTTCGAGTCTGTACAGGGGGGGGTAGGTCTGCTGAGTAAGGCCAGGGTGCTAAAGCGAATTGTCCAGAGAAACAACCTCGACTTTTCTCAGGTAATTTACGTCGGCGACGAAACTAGAGATATTGATGCGTCTCATCGCGTCGGCATTTTAGTTGCGGCGGTCACTTGGGGATTCAGCAGCCGAGAAGCACTCGCCGCCCAGCAGCCTGCTTTTTTGATCGATCACCCCCGACAATTGCTCGGTGCCGCACAAACGCTTGTCAACCCTAGCTGGTTGAGGCAGGAGAATCGGTTGCCTACCAGGCTAAAGTCTCGGCTACCCCCTAGCGTCAATCACTCCAGGCAGGGTGGCAGAGGAGTGAATCCATCGTCCTCACACCCCGTAATTGATTAGAAAGGGGCAGATGCCCGACAGGTGCTGACAGGTCCCAGATAAACTCGTTCGGGTAGCGGGTCCAAGCACCATCGGTTTTCCACTGAAGTTGTGTCCACAGGCGGTTCCAGTCTTGACCCAACCGTAGCCACAGCTGACGCTGCTTACTCCACCCAAATTTGTCTTCAGAGTACAGCCCCCAGATCAGATCAATCGCCTGTAGATCAAGCAGCGGCATCTGGTTGATTTCGGTAAAATACACCCACTTTCGCTCAATTGCCTGCTCACCAGCTAGTTCACAGAGCTTTTGCATGGTTACCTTATCGGCCATCTGATACTTTTTCTGCACCAGCAGCATCTGCAAACCGCGGTAGTCCACCCCTCTGTCTGACTGGGGACACACAAGGCCATCAGGAAACGCTTGGATCAACGCTTTAGCCTCTGCCGAAGACCCCTGGTAAAGCATCTGATAGGCGCTGCCGTGGGCTGCTGTAGGATCGTCAGGATTTTGCTCGGCCATCCGATCCTGAATAAATTTTGCCAGGGCAGGTTCACCCACCCCGCCCAGCGCTGCTAAGGCATGAATAGCCTGGAGCTGCTGCTTGAGGCTATCGGCAGAAAGGCCAGCGGTCAGCTCAGCTAATTGGCGGATGTCAGAACTCTCTGAATCGAGCCGCTGAGGACCTAACGAAGATACGTTTGCAGCAGATTCAGGCGAATCAGTCGCGTTTGAAGACATATACCCAATTGGGTTGAATGTTGTATGTAACTATATCGCACCGTCCGCACCCGAGTTAGCACTGCGTGGGACTAGGGCAGTTCGAAAATCGTAGCGTTACCCAGAGTCATCGGCTTTTCTCTAATGCGCTTTGGGGAAATTTATGGCCATTTTCAAAAGCATAGCGGATCAGCTGCGAGCGGTTTTCTAAAGAAAGCTTACTAAGAATGCTGCTGAGATGAGTTTGAACGGTTCGAGGACTGATGAATAGGCGATCGCCAATCTTCTTATTGGTCAACCCTTGAACAACTTCCCAGAAGACCTTTTCCTCGGCGGGGGTCAGCGGTAGTGGCAGCTGTACGCTCGCTGACGAGTCTGTGCTAGGGACATCAAGGGCGCGCTCAATCTCAGCGCGAATGCGGCTCGCCCGCGCAAGTTGAGCCTCAATTTTGGCAATCAGTTCTTTGGGATGAAAGGGTTTGACCAGGTAATCGTCAGCCCCCAAGCTATGACCCTGAATACGATATTCGAGATCGCAGCGCCCCGTCAGAAAGATAAAAGGAATCAGCTGCCCGCTGCCACTCTCTCGAACTCGGCGGCAAAGCTCAAATCCGTCCATTTCTGGCATTACGACATCAGAAACAATGAGATCGGGCGTATCCAGTGTAAAGATTTCAAACCCTTCAGTGCCAGAAGCAGCACTACTGACTACAAACCCCTGATCTGTCAGATAGCGCGATAGCGCAGCTCTGAGGGTTCTATCGTCGTCCACAATAAGAATTTTCTGCATTCTACGACTAAAGCTACGCCAAAGAATCAAAGTCTTTGCTGACATAGTAGTCACAATGCTATCGCAAATAGGGATCTATACGAGTGGAGGGCTTACGCCTTCATCACGACTCCCGACCCGCCACGGCATTGCCAAGGAATATTCCTGTCGTAACAGATGGGTACACAGCTTTGGAGATGAACTCATCGGACGCGACGAGTTTGATCGGGCTGCGTGAAGCTAGGTGCGGTGTAGCTAATACCTGATTGAGGCGCTGCTCCCGGCAAAGGCGCAGGCTGCGCGGCAGGAGCCGCTGGAGCAGCAGAATAAGGGTTCCGGCTGGGCTGCGGCAGAGGCTGGTTAAAAACCGGTAGGTTTGACGTAGCAGGCGGTCTGTAGCCTGTGGTGCCAACAGGCGGCGACATATTAGGAGTTGTGCGGATGTAAGGCACCGGGATACTGCTGCCTGAATTACCCGCCGTTTGGTCTGGCTGTTCCTGACTACCCAAAGCCTCTGACGCCGGCTGCTCGCCCACAGCGACACCTGTACTCTCAGCTGAGCTACCAGTAGACCGCGCTGGCTGAGCTGACTGCCGGTCGAGGGCATCTGAAAGGGCACTACCCGTAGCCGCAGAGGACGGTTCTTGCACGCCACTGTTAAGTCGAATCGGGCCCGGCAGAGCACTCGCCGAAGGGGTAGCAAGTCTTGTGGAGCCCCCGGAAGTCGCTCCAGAGGCACCGGGAAACCCATATTCGCGGCTATATACTCCAAAGGGATCCGGGCGACCTGTCAGCTGGCTGCTATCCTCCGTCGGCGGCTCCAGGGATGACGACGCGGCTGGGACAGGAATGCCACCCGGCACCTTCGCACCTTCTAGCAACACATCTAACGTATCAATTTCAGACAGGCCAGCCTGTTCTTCTGGTGTCAGCTCAGCACCGTCAGCATTTGCGTCCAGATCAGTCACCGGCTGACGATTCGACCACTCAGGATTTCTACGATACTCCCAAATAAAAACGCTGAGTAGGCAAAATGCGGTCAGCGGCGCCCACACCAGGGGAGAACCCAGCGGCTTAAGGCGAGCAGGAAGGTATCTTAAGAAAGCAGGGGGAGCCATGACAGTACAACCGGGTGTGCTTGGATTAAAGAGTGAGCTGTGAGTATCTTAGCAAATTATCTCAGCTGCCTCCTCTGCCTGTAGCATACTTTATGACAAAAAATTAGACAGCCTTCAGGTTTTTCTGTATAAATAAATCTTGTCGTATGAGACGATTATGTTTGGAATAGTGAACGCATCCCTTATCTAGCACGTGCAGTCTTACTATTATGGGTTTTCACTCCTCCGACGCTGCTCAGCCGTTTGCCGACTGTTCTCACAGTTCGGGTCCCTCCCAGGATTCGCGGCCCGATACAGTCGACGCAATCGATACGTTTTTAGCTCACCCAGACAGGGTGATGCTGCCACCCATTCGCGTTGATACGGTAGTCAGCCAGCGCCATGAGGTCAATCCGGCCCTGGCGCTCAATTTACTTCAAGATATTCAAACAGTGGTCACCATCTGGCAGAAACAGCTGCGACAGATTGTCAAGGCGATCCATCTGCTCTGCGCTCAGGGGCCGATGGTAGATGGCTGGCTGGAATCCTCTCTGGAGGCTGCAAAGGCCGAATCAGCAGCCGATTCTTTGGTTTGGCGGCACGGAGAGACCGAGGCGCTGTTGCAGCAGGTTGCGGCACTGGAGGCGGGTCATTCTGAAGCTAGGACTGAAGGCACCCCTGCGAGTGCTTCAGCTCAATACAGATTGTGCTCGTTAGATACGGAGGGAAAGCTGAGATCGCAACCCTGCCCACCCGGGCAAATGGCTGTCGTCAGTACGGCGATCGCCCGCTATCAAAAATTCAAGCAGCTCACCCTCCGCAAGCAGGCAATAGAAGTCAAGCTTCAGCGAGCGGTGGACGGATTGAGCGGCGTTCGTACCGATTTGCAGTAGCAGGTCACTCTACTGTCTCTGCCTGCCACCTGCGAATGGCCTGCTGGGCAGGCTCATAGGCCGCCGTACCAGCGGGGACTAAGATGGCCGCCTGAACCGCTGCTTCCTGCCTACCCTGAGCGGCGCGGGCCTGAGCAATACTAAAAATCCGCTCGCTCCAATCATCGGCCAGTCGCTGGGCAGTTTCATATTCTGGGTGTTCGATGGGCACCTCTTGCAGCTTGACGATGCCTTCTTGGTAAGAGCTGGCCTGACCTGATACAGGAATCGCCTGTGCTTGCGCAATAATCTCTCGGCTGCGCTGACGCTGCTGCCAGAAGCCAATTCGCTCTTGGGCCTTCTCGTACAGCTGAGCGTTGTCATAAGGCATGATTGTCGCTGCGGCGATCGCACCCTCTAAATCGCCGCTAGTCGCCCGCCCTTCGGCAACATCTAGAATGATCTGACTCCAAGCGCGGATATCTTCCTGAGCTGTCTCGTAGTAAGGTTCACCAGGCTTGATCAACCGAGCTTTGGCGATCGCCTCAGTAAACTGAAAAGCCTGAATGGGCTGAATCGCGGTGCGTGCCTCTGTGAGCACAGACGCATTGGCTTGCTGCGCTGCTGCCGCCCCTGCCCGCGCCTGAGTGAGTACCGATGAAAAAGCATCGTTTCGCTGAGACTGCGGCACCCGCTGAAGGGCAATTAGTGCTTCTGAATACTGTCTTTGCGCTAGTGCGGCTTGAGCCCGAGCAATCAGCGCTTCGGCCTGTTCTGCTTCGGTGGGGGGAGAGTTGCTAGTAACTGTCTCGCCGCTATTTGGCGTTTGGGCAGTCGCTGGCTCAACTTCACCAGCAGAATTTACGCTTCCAGCAGGTAGCTCAGTTGCTGTAGAACCGGCAGCAGCATCCTCAATAATATTGTCATCGCCGTCTGGCGAGACCGTTCTATCGGCAGTGAGCGGGCTCAGGCGCTCAGTCAGACCCTGCCAGGCCGCTGTGACAAAAGGCTGCTTGAGCACAACGCCAACAACCAAAAGCGCCAGCGCTAACAATCCCCAGTTACGCAACCTGGCGCCGCTTACACCTGAACTAGATTCTCTTCGAGAGGGGAGAGCAGTACCGTTCTCATCGCTGGTTGGACGGCCGTCAGCTGGCAGCGTTTCGACTTCCCGGCTGCCAGACGACGGAATGGGCAAAGGCACTGGCCCCGGGATGTCCCTGGCGGACGGCGAACCGTTGATCGTAGCGATATCTGCCGCAGGGGGGGGCGGCTCTAACGCTACTCCAGCTGCCGCTCCCGCACCTGCCATAACATCACTATCCTCATCTCTAAACGGTTCAGCTGAGGATTTTGTCAAGGAGAGAGGTGACAAAGGTTCGGAGGCAGGTCTTTCGACCGGTAATAAGGGAGCGTCAGAGGCGCCTTTGGCGGTGACATCGGCGATCACCCCAGCCTCAGATACCACCGTCATAGACCTTTGATTATCGTCAATCACGCTCGCCGGATTTTGAATGGGCCGCCAGTGGTGATCGCAAATCTCAGGCAGTCGCCTAGCGAGATAGTCACTGATTTGACCTATCGTCGTGCACTTCTGCTGCAGTGCTTCCAAAAGTGCCGCTGTGAATAGGCCGTGACGAGTGCCGAATGTTTCGTGAGAATACTGTTCCGGCAGGCAGGATAGCAGCGTCGCGACGCCGTGCTTTTTAGCAAGCTCGATCACCGGTTGGCCAATCGCCTGCCCCGCCAAAGAGCCTTGAGCGCGATTGATATCTAAAAGCGCCAAAACTTTACCGGTCGGCAGCTGTGCCAAAGACTCCATCAGGGCTGACATTGCCAGTCCCGTACTGGCAATTTGGGCCGGATCGCCATCAATCGGCATGAGGAAGTCTTCGCCTTCTAGCTGAGCGCCATAGCCGCTGAAGAAGAACCAGAGGACATCGCCTTCCTTCACCTGCTGAGTGATTGTTCGCACCCATTCTAGAAGCGCAGGCTTGTCAGGATAGACCGCTTGCTGCCCGACAGAGACAGCCAGATCGCTCAGGAGAACGCAGTGATCTCGCGGAAACCCTGCCTCCTCGACCAGAAACCGATAGGTGTAGAGCGCATCGTTTTGCGCGTGCATGAGGGGCTGTAGATGCCGGTACTGGTTGATGCCGATGGTGATGGCCCAGTGATTAGCCATTGAACGTCTCCGAGACTATGACAAATGGTCAGTTTCACAAACTTGCCCACAGCTAACTTCCGTGAGAAGCGACTATGACTAAGATCAGTCTTTAGCCCAATCGTGTGCGCTTCCAGAAGCTATCACAAGCACAGCGCTTCGGGCAGTCGATTTTCAAAAAGTGTAGCGAGATCTTCTAAACTGGGAAACTTGATAGATGATTCGTGCATTCTCAGCTTGCTCAAAGCCTGATCGTTGGGTTAAGTCTTTTCTCTGACGATCTTTGCAGAGTCACGTCTGGACTGAACTGAAATTTACTCTGACTTAACCACATGTGGCTAATTCGCTATCAGACGCGTCGTTCCCGGCGCGTTCGACCGTTGCGCAATCGAAATGTCCGCTCGTGGCAACGCTCGCTGCTTTCAACAGGGCTAGCCGCGCTGCTTGGAGGAACCGGGGTGTGGATCACCGAAGCGCTGATTGCACCGCAGCCCTCTCAAGCCTATACTTCGCGTTTGGATTTATTCTTAGCCAGAGAATCAGGAGAGCCCTACGACAGCCTATTGCGGCGAGGCGAGATGGCCGCTCGGGCCGGAGCGCAGCGCAGCTTCGACCAAGATCTGCTGATCACCAACGTGGCTGTGACGGTCGTCGTAGAAGGGAACGGGGCGACCGTACCTATTCTGTCGCTGCGGGTAGACCGCGACCAGTGGCTGGCTAGACCTGACACTTATTACTGGGCAACCTACTACCGCACAGCGGAAATGCTGTTAAATTCGCCAGCAGGCTCGCTGGGATTTTGACGTTAGCAAGACGGTGATCTGTCTGCGTGGGGATGTGGGCGATCGCTGCCCTCTGTCACTGTTAGGGGCGACTTATAAACCCCACGGTTCAGAAAACCAAGGAGATCAAAAATGCTAGGTATATTGCTCCCTGCTCTCGTCACCGCTATTAGCTTGCTGATAATAGACTGGCTGCTGCCTGGTGTGGCGCTAGACACGGTTACAGCGTCGCTGCTGGCAGCGGCTTCTATCGGTATTGTCAACGCAGTGATTAAGCCCATCATCAAACTGCTGTCGCTGCCGCTGACAGTCGTGACCTTTGGCCTGTTTTCACTAGTGGTGAACGGCTTTTGTTTCTGGTTGGCGTCTGTGCTGGTGCCTGGGTTCCACGTCTATAACCTATTTGGCTTTGTCGCTGGCCCGCTCGCACTTTCCTTTCTCAGTACGACGTTGGGTCACTACGCCGGTGAGGCCCTAGGTACCCGGGCTCTGCCTGAGGCAACCGAGTAGATCGAGCGCCTATGTCAGATGCTCGTCAGTATGCGCCTGCCACTGAACGCAATCGTCAGCCGATTTTGGACGTTCTGCGGCAGGCCCTGCCTGCGACTGGAACAGTGCTAGAAATTTCTAGCGGTACAGGGGAGCATATTACGTTCTTCGCGCCTCGCTTGCTCCACCTGCAGTGGATAGCCAGTGAACCAGATGCGCTTTTGAGAAAAAGTATTCAGGCGTGGGGAGAAGTGCTACCCACCCAGAACCTACGACTACCGCCATTAGATCTAGACGTCAGCCGCTCTCCCTGGCCTGTAGAAAGGCTAATTCCTGGGCTGAGGCAACCCATTACCGCCATTGTCAATATCAACATGATTCATATCTCAGCTTGGGATATGTGTCAGCATCTGATGGCAGGCGCTGAGCGAATCTTACCAAGTGAGGGGGTGCTGTATCTATACGGCCCCTTCAAGCGAGAGGGCGTGCATACCTCGCCAAGTAACGAAGCATTTGACCAGATGCTGCGTGAGCGCAATCCGGCTTGGGGCATTCGGGACTTGGCAGCGGTATCAGAGATCGCCCGTCAGCACTCGCTACAGTTAGAAAATGTGGTGGCGATGCCCGCCAATAATTTTTCGGTCACCTTCCGACGATACCCCTCGCCTGCCTGATTGATTCGGCCTAGCTACGCTACAGCTGAACAGCCGTTCCAGTCGCCGTAATCAGCATCAACACGCCATGCTCATCGATGTTGATGGTGTCTGTTTTCACACGGATGCCTACAACTGCGTCTGCGCCAAGTTTCTTTGCTCGGCTCTCTAGCTCCTTGAGGGCGTCCTGCTGCCCCTTTTCAAAGACCCGCTCGTAAGCCCCTGTACGCCCGCCCAACACATCTCGAATACCCGCGAAAAAATCTCTTAGCGCATTGCTGCCATAAACCACTTCAGCAGTGACGATTCCTAAATAGTTCTGAATATCTTTCCCCTGAATAAAGTCAGTTGTTGATAGAATCATGAGTCGAACCCAGCAGAGTTTGGTTTTCATTTCTATCTTTGCTTATGTTCTGCTCTTTTAGGAGGTTCTTTGATGGGCTACCTGCACAGATTTGCCCTTTCGCTAGCGACCGTCGGGCTAGCAAGCAGCCCTCTGCTCTCGATTGACGTTGCCAGTGCCGCAAATTTTAACGCCGCAGATTCTCAAGCAGGGATCGTTCAGTCTACTGAGATTGCTGAGCGCCAAACCCTACTGGTCGCTCAAAGCAGCAGTGACAGCCTGAGCGATCAGCAGAAAGAGCAGCTTGCAAACTTACTGACAGATGCCCAGAAGAAGATTGACTCAGGCGACTACGCTGGGGCGATCGCCCTATACCAGCAGGCCCTCCAGATAGATCGGAGCAACATTCGCCTCTATTCTGGCATTGCCTATTTGCACGTGAAGCAGCGCAACTTCGATGCCGCCGCTGAGTACTACCGTCAGGCGCTAGAGAGAGACCCCCGCAATCTTCCGTTTCATTACGGGTTAGCCCACAGCCTCTTCATGGACGAGCGCTATGAGCAATCCGCCGCTGCCTACCGCGATCTGATTGACATTGCCCCACGTGCGGCTGATGCTTTTGTTGGCTTAGGCGGGTCGCTGCTGCGGTTAGAAGACTTTGACGAGGCTCGCAGCGCTTACGAACAGGCCGTTAGCATTGCCCCTGATAACGCCCAAGCCTACGAGGCCATCGGCCTCCTCTACATGGCTCAAGAAAACTACGATGCGGCCTTGGCACCTTTGCAAAGAGCCCTCTCTTTAGACGCAAATCGCAGCAGCGTACATGCCAACCTGGCCAAAATTTGGCTATTGCAGGGCAACGAATCCAGGGCGCTTGAGTCTTTGCAGAATGCCGTCAGGCTCAATGTCAACGATGCTGATTCGCAGTATCGTCTGGGCGAAATCTTGCGTGGGCGCGGCGATGAAAGCGCTGCCCTTAATCACTTCGAGCAAGCAGCCGAATTCGACGCCGAACTCCTCCCGGCTCAAGCAGCGCTGGGAGAAATGCTGCTGGCCCGGGGTCAGTATTTACGAGCGGTCGTAGCCTATCGCCGATTGGTTCGCGCTTTTCCAGAGGATCCGGGCATTCGCTACAATCTGGGACTAGCCCTCTGGGGGCAGGGAAACAGTCGCGCGGCAATAGAGTCATTGGAACGGTCACACCAACTCTATCAAGCGCAGTCAGACGACTCGGGGGCGCAGCGGGCGATCGCGCTGCTAGAGATTTGGCGAAACAATTGATCAGCTGTGCCTTTTATCTAGAGCTCACTTTTTCAGATTCTCCACAGCTGTCACCCGCCAGCTCAGCTTAAAGTTGATCCAAAAATTCCAGACCGCCACTACGCTGATGGCAATCAAGTTGGCCAGGTATTTTAGGTTTTGACCGAAGACTAGGTTGAAGAATACGTTGAGCAGCAGCACGTTCAAAACCAGTCCGGCCAGGCAGATTGTATTGAATTTGAGCAGTCGCTTGAACCGGCTACTCCAGCCTGCCTGCCGCCGAGCCATATCAGCAAACGTCCAAGCGTCGTTCCAGAAAAAGTTGTTAATAATCGCGACTTCAGCCGCGAAGATTTTGCTGCGAGTCAGGGCCAACCCTACGCCATCGGTCAGCAGATAGAGAATCAGCATATCGACGACCATGCCGCTCAGCCCAACGAGCGCATAGCGCACAAACCGCTGGGTAGGAAACTTGAACGGCAGCTTTTGGGTGAGCCGACCGACTCTGCCGCGCGATCGCAATCTGGCTAGATGCCCCAGATATTCAACATATTGCTTCCAGGTGACCTTGCTTTCACCTGATTCCCGCTCTTGGAAAACGTAGCCTGCTTCGGCGATCTCGCCAATGTTGCCCCGGCCAATTACCTCCAGCAAAATTTTGTAGCCAACCGGATTCATGTGGGGGCCAGCGATCGCTGATCGCCGCACCATAAAGTAGCCGCTCATCGGGTCGCTCACCCGACCGACTACCGCCGGGCACACCATCAGCCCCAGCACTTGGGCTCCCCGCGACAAAAACCGCCGGATAATGCTCCAGTCGCTAACCCCACCCCCTTCGACATGGCGGCTAGCTACCGCCAGATCAGCCCCGTCTAAAGTCGCCTGTAGCAGCTTGAGCAATACTTCTGGGGGATGCTGAAGATCCGCGTCGATCACGCCTAAAATTTCGCCTCTGGCAACCTGCCAGCCGCGAATGACGGCTGAAGAAAGTCCTCGTTCGCCCTGCCGTCGCATTACCTGAAGCTGCGGGTATGCTTCGGTCAGATCTTGAGCTACTTGCCAGGTGCGATCTGGACTGTCGTCATCGACTAGAATCAGCTCGTACTCACCGGGGATAAACCCCTCCAGTAACTGGGTAAGCTGAGCCACAATTTTTGCGACATTGCCCCGTTCGTTATAGGTGGGAATAATCAAAGAAAACTTTAAAGGCGTCGCGCTGACTTTTGACTCAGCCCCGCTTGAGCGAGACTCCGATGAGGTCACTGCGCTCGCTAGGGGAGCACTCGCCAGGGAATCGGCAGACAGCACCTGTAGGGGGCCGGAGGGGGGTGAAAGCAGCGGATGGATCATAGCGAGGTTCTGGTAATGACGAGCAGGTGCGGTCACAAAAGCGTATTAGCAGGTTACCCAGAAGATATTTTGCAAGCGAGGTGCTGGGGTTGTGGGTGCGCTCAGCCTAGATACAGCAGGTCTATACTCTTTTAGAACATAGGGTCGATATGGCTCACAAGCATCACGACAAATCAGCACAGTTGCTGCACACAACAGATAAGTTTAAGCGGGGTTCAGCCGTTTTTATTTGACGTCGATAGGCTTATCCAGTACCTCTGGGTAAAGACAAGCCGAAAATAGCGTCCCTGTGAAAGGCAACATGAGTGACGTAAATGATATTTCATGGGCCTTCGTAATTCCATGGGCCTTTGTAAAATGAAAGCACAGGCTCCCTTAAAAAACTTATCAGATGTAGACAAAACCCTATGGAAGTCACTTCACCGACCCAGCCACCTGTGGAGATTTCTGTGGTGGTGCCCCTTTACTGTGAAGCCTCTAATATTGACTATTTATTCGAGCGATTAGAGGCAGTGCTAGATCGACTACAGTGCACCTACGAAATCATTTGTGTCGATGACGGCAGCTACGATGACACAGTCGAGGGTCTGCGCCAGCACCGTCAGCGCAACCCTCGAATCAAAGTCATCGCGCTGTCGCGAAACTTTGGCAAAGAGCTGGCGCTGACGGCTGGGATTGACTATGCCTGTGGGGCAGCCGTGGTACCTATCGACGCTGACCTGCAAGATCCGCCAGAGCTGATCGGCGCGCTGGTGGCAAAGTGGCGAGAGGGCTATGACGTGGTATACGCCAAGCGGCGATCGCGCCAGGGAGAAAGCTGGATCAAGCGAGCGACAGCCAATTCTTTTTACCGGATCATAGGGCGCATGAGCAAAGTGCCGATTCCGCGCGACACAGGGGATTTTCGGCTGCTAGACCGGCAAGTCGTCGAAGCTCTGAAGCGGCTGCCCGAGCGCACCCGGTTTATGAAAGGGCTGTTTGCCTGGGTGGGCTACCGTCAGAGTGAGGTGGTGTACGACCGAGAACCTCGCTACAGCGGCGAAACCAAATGGAACTACTGGCGACTGTGGAATTTTGCGATTGATGGGATTGCCTCATTTAGCGTAGCGCCGCTAAGAATCTGGAGCTATGTTGGGATTGTTTTCGCCACGATCTCTTTTCTCTATGGCGCTTTTCTGCTGCTGCGCACCCTGCTGTTTGGGGTCGATGTGCCAGGTTATGCCTCTTTGATGGTGGCAGTCCTGTTTTTGGGGGGGGTGCAGATGGTAATCTTGGGCGTTTTGGGTGAATATTTGGGCCGGGTCTATGAAGAAGTGAAAGGGCGTCCGCTGTATCTGGTGCGCGATACCTTTGGGGTCGGTGAGCGATCGCCCTCAGACCTGGTCGTACCGCGCTCGCTTGAGCGAGATCCGCTTGAGCAAGATCCGCAATCTATCCGCCAATGACCCGCTGTCTAAGAAACCTGGAAAGCACCTGAGAGTATGAGTGACGCAATGAATCGCCCTAATCTGAGCGCAGCTTCTAGCGCAGAGCCCGCACAGTCTGAATCGCTTACAAAATCGCTGGGAGCGCTGGATATTTTTTTGCTGCTGTGTGCTGCCTTGGGAGTGCTGCTACGATCACTCTGGGTCGGCAAGCGAGAGCTCTGGTACGACGAGGTGCTCTCAGTGCTGCTGTCTTCTGGACAAAAGAATGCCTATAAGCTGCCAGAGGTTCCCTTCAACGTTAGGAATATCTCATCGCTACTAGATCTTCCTGCTGAAAAGGGTTTGGGCGGGTCAGTTGAAACGGTCAAGACGCTGATTAAAGGGACGCTGGGCGACCCGCATCCACCGCTGTTTTACTTGAGCGAGCATGGTTGGATGCGGCTATTCGGCAATAGTGAAGCAGCTTTGCGAAGTTTGGTATTGCTCTCCAGTCTAGTGACTTTGCTGGTCGCTTACAGTCTGGGCCGGCGGGTGCTAGGCCAGCGAGGGGGACTGATTTTCACGGCGCTGCTATCGCTCAATCCGTTTTTCTTCTCCCATTCTTTAAACCTGCGAATGTATTCTGCTATGGTGCTGTGGGTCGTGGTCAGCGGCGGGTGTCTGCTGGCTTTGGTGGGGACAGAAAAGGTAGAGATATCTGCTGACAACAGTCGCGCTACAGGTTGGGGCACTATAGATTGGCGGCGGTGGGCGCTGCGGGGCGGGATAATTGTCGCTCTGACCGCTGGTCTTCTGACTCAATACCTGTTTGCCTACTGGTTCTTTGCGATCGCCGCTCTCATGCTGTGTTTAGATCGCAAGCACTGGCTTCAGCATGGCCTGACGCTCGCGGCTAGCATTCTTCTATTCATGCCCTGGGCACTGTGGGGTACCCGTCAGCAAGCGCAGAACCGGGGGGATGTACTCAACCAAATTTCGTCGGTAGGCGGGCCGCTACGGTCTGCGTTGCAGCATGGAAAAGATCTGGCCCAGACGCTGGCAAACCATCTGCTATTGGGTCATCTGACGACGAGCATGACGCCCGTCGGCGATCCGATTAAGCCGGCAGCGGTGGCGGCGGGCTGCGCGGTGATTGGCTTTTTGGCGGTGTGTGTGGTGGGGCTTTACCGTCGCCGTCAGTACCGGGCGCTGATGATTGGCTGCTTGATGGGGTTGCTGCCGCTGGCGGTGGCGATCGCGATTGATATTATCACCCATAAGTACACGGTGGGCTTTGGCTGGGGACGCTCGACAATAGTGGCGCTACCGGGTTGTCTACTGCTGGTGGCTGCTTGGCTGGAGCTGGGGACTGGGCGCTGGCGCACGACCTTAACGGCAGGCTTGCTGGTGATATATCTGGCCGTAGTCGTAGGGGATTTTGTGGGGCGCGATCGCCAGATGTTCCACACGGTCAATAGCGAACTGCTCAAAACTGACGAGCCCACGCTGGTAGTGATGAACTCGCGCGCCTGGGGCCACGTACTGCGGCTAGTGTACTACCTGGATGAGACGGCCAATGCTGAGGTGCTGGCGACCAGTCCGGCGGCGCTACCAGAAGCGCTCAAAACGGCACTGGTCGCCAAAAATTATGACCGGCTGCTGTGGCTAAAATCTGAATATCCGCTTTGGAATCTGCCAGAAACAGAGACCGAAGCCAGGGCCCTGACCACAGAGACAGAAGCGCTGTTGCAGGCAGAACATCCCTTAGCTGGTAGCCAAAAGCTCAGAGGCACCATGAACCTGGATCGCTTTGAGCTACAGGTGTATCAATAAGCACTCTACTTCTGTCGCCAGCTCAGCTTGAGATTGATCCAAAAGTTCCAGAGGGTGACTAGGGCGATCGCGAGCATCTTGGCAAAATACTCGTGGGCATTGTCCGCCCAGTCGACAGCGCTGAACTGAGCAATCAAGTCCGGTAGCTGCTGAACGGCTGGCAGTAGCAGCAGCAAAGTCATGACGCCAACCTGCAGAAAAGCACCCATTAGGCAGACCAGGTTGAACTTGTAAAATCGTCTGAGTCTGGCTTGCCAGCCTTTTTGCTGCTGTGCCAAATCAGCAAATGTCCAGGCATCGTTCCAAAAAAAATTGTTAATAATGGCTACTTCAATCGAAAGCGCGGTGCTGAGGTATAGCGGCAGCCCGATCAGCTCGCGCAGCAGATAAAATACGACAATATCGACAAATAAACCGCTGAAGCCAACGACTCCAAACCGCAGAAATCGACCGATGGGAAATCGCTGAGCCCGCAGGATTTTTCTTTTCACGATTCGATATTCACCTGATAGAGAGGATATTTTCCGTAGGTACCTAAAGGCACAAACTTTAGCACATGGGTTTGGTCGAGCCGCAGATCACTGGCTGCGGTATCAGGCGTAGGGCATTCCCGGTGAGGGTAGCATACATATAAGAATTCACTTTCATCCTGGGCAATGAGCGCCGCTGCAAGCTGCTTTACCTCGGCGATGGTTTCTGTGCGGAAGAAGGTTTTTTCGGGCAGGGCGCTCCAGAGCTGCTGAGCGACAAATTCGTGAGACATCGCCACCCAGGGCAAGGGCTGCTGCTGGAGTTCGGCGATCGCTGGCGCAATCGGCACATAGTTTCCCATCAGAGAAATCGACTGCTTTTGCTCAAACGATCTAAACGCACCGTTGATCGTATTGAGCTGGATGCCCAGCGCTAGGGCAATGGCAACGCCTACTAAGGCAATACGGCGAGCCCAGGCACGGAAGTAATGCGCTCGCAGCTGCTCAGCCAGCACCACCGACAAAAGCGGCACCAAAATCAGATAAAACCTCGGCCCCCACTGCTTGCCCCCGGCCCCTGGCGGCACAATCAGCGGCACACTCAGCGCGAAAAGGATACTCAGCGCCAAGGCGAAACGGGCAGGCACCGGATTGGACTGGGCTTTGCTAGTTGCGTCCACTGAAACCATCTCAGCAGGAGTCTCAACAACCTTTGATACTGACGCAGGCTGCTTTGCCCGCCCCCACCTCAGCGCCAGAC
>JBARVU010000182.1:0-7627 GCA_049646425.1 Phormidesmis sp.
GGTGTAAGGCTTCTAGCTGTTTGAATAACTCGACTAGTTGCTTAGATGCCTCGCCCCTGCTCAGAATCAGCGGCGAGGCATTTTCACTGGGAAGCTGTCTATCTAGGTTTTTAATATTGGCTGTTGAGCTTTTGTCCGAATTGGGTAGCTTGAGTACCTATCCCAGCGACAGGTAAAATCATGAGCCGCAGAAAGCCTAACCTCATCACGACAATTGGACTTTACACAGGGGGCGTGCTTCTGGTTGTTTTTGCCGCGTTGCTTTTGTTACAGGCCACCGGCCTGATTCCGGCGGTTTCCAATACTGTATACTTAGCGCTGATCTTGCTGGCTGTTGGGTGTGGGTTGCTTTACGGCATTGGCAGCCGCGCTTAGCTACGGTGCTCGTTTGAGCATAGCAACCAGGCTAGCCTCGTCTCGTCGCTGAACAACCTTTGTCACTTGCTGCCATATTTCTGTTGTGTGCCGGTAAATGTCTAGGGTGATCAGTGCGTCTTGGGCATCTTGGGCGTTGCCGCGCTCAAGCAGGTCGATTAAAAAGGCGATCGCTTCTGCGGTTCGCAGTGAGGCGATCGCCAGCAAGAAACTCTGTCGCAGTTCGGGCGCTCGGGTACGCTGCCACTGTTGCTTGATTGGGTCAAATGCTGCTGGGATTCTCGCTTCCCCTAAAGCCAAAGCCGCCAACGCTTGCACCGGCTCACTGCCGGTGGTGAGCGATTCGATCACTAAAGGTGCTTGCTCCTCTGAAAGCTGAAGCAGCGCAATAAAGCATTCTGAGAGTACCTGGGGTTCTGAGTCACCTAAATGGACTTTTAGCCTCAGCAGGGGAATGCCTGCTGGATTCTGGCTATAGCCCACGGCCCGCGCTGCCCCTGCTCGGGCGTCATGCTCCGCGTCGGCGAGCAAATCAGCGAGTTCGCTTAGCGCCTGGGGATAGTTGGCTTGCACCAGCCCGAGTGCGCATAGACTGCGCAAGGGCGGCGCGGTATCGGTCGTGCCACCCCACACGGGCTCTTTTTGAATGTGACGAATGCCTGCTAAGAAAAGCGCTGCTTCTGGCTGCTCTAGCTGGTATAGGGTGTTGGCGATCGCCCACTTAGCCTTACAGCCTGGATCTGTTTTCTCACCATTTCTGAGCAGTCTCTCGAAGGCAGCGCTGAGGTCGGGAATGAGCTGTACTAAGCGATGGCGAATAATGAGTTTTGTGGTGGGGGCGATCGCCATCGGCTGTTTGCCCTGAATGATATTCCGCAGCGCTACGATATCCTCTGCTGCCAAAGTCTCTAATTGCTGCATCTCTTTTATCTGTGCTAGTGCGGCTTCGAGCTTGCGAGACTTTGCCATTTCCTGCTCTTTCCGATCATAGTAGAGGGTGTTTTCAGCTAGTCGATTAGAAACTCGACAATTACTGGCATTGCTTTTACGGATTTGCGACTAGCCAGCAGGCCAAGGGGAAAATTAAGTATTCTGCAAAAAATAGCTTCCAGATGAACTGATAGAAATCTGGATAGGAGATGTCTTTTTTGGTCGGGGAGGGATCGAGATCTACCCGGCGGCTCAGCCACCAGAAAGAGAGAATGCCGAGGGCTTGGGCCACGATTAAAAAGAGCGATTGAACGCCGGGTAGAAAGGGCGCGGCCACAATCAGTCCGCCATAGCAAGCGATCAGCACCCAGCGGGCGATGCTGAATACTCTTTTTCGGCCCAGTCGCAGCGTGTAGGTAGAGATGTTGAACTGGCGATCACCCTCCAGATCAGGAATGTCTTTAAAGATGGCGATCGCAAAGCTAAACACCAGCACAAACAGCGTCAGTGCCCACACGCGCGCTGGTACAGCGGTCTCCAGCCCAATCTGAGTGGCAAAGTACAAATACAGCCCCAGGTTTACAATCGCCCCGCGCACCACCAAAATGCACACCGACGCCCAGAAGGGATAGCGCTTTAGCCTTATAGGTGGCAGAGAATAGGCGGTGCCAATTGCCAAGCTCAGACCAATGGTGAGCATGAGATAGACGTTTTGAGAGATCAGCGCCAGGGTGATCGCCCCGCCCCCCATCACGCCGACCAGCCACTGCGCATGTCGCTTAGTAAATTCACCCGAGGCGATCGGTAAGTGAGGCTTGTTGATACGGTCGATGGCAATGTCTTCTACCTGATTGAGGCCGACGATATACACATTGCCGCATAGGCAAGCGACCCAGGCAATTAGCCAGCTCCAGAACGCTGTTCCCATAGAAAGCGGAGAAGCTGTTGCGGTGATGGCGATCGCGCCTAGTGCCATTACGCTTAAGCTCGTGCCAATAATGGTATGTGGCCGAGAAAATTTCCAAAATGCCCGCAGCCAAGCCAGCGGATTCTTGAGCGGGGAGAGCGGCGCGGGGGGCTGCGCAGACGTAGAAGATTTAGCCATGTTCTAAAATGTACACCGAAATTTACCTCGATTTCTTAGCGCCCGATTTCTTAGCAATATAGGCATAGATTCCTACGATTTCTATGGCTCAAAGAGGCTTGTAGCGTGACGGGTACGGCGGCTCTGGGTAATTTGCCAACTCAGGACGATGACTGGCAGCAAGCCTACTAGCAATATTGTCAGCGCCGGAGCGGCGGCCTCTACCAAGCGCTCATCAGAGGCATACTGATACACCCGCACCGCCAGCGTATCAAAGTTGAAAGGTCGCATCACCAAGGTCGCCGGTAGCTCTTTCATCACATCGACAAAGACCAGCATGAGCGCCGTCAATAGGCTGCTCGTCATTAGCGGGGTGTGAACTTTGACGAGGGTTCTAGTCGGCGAATAGCCCAAGCTGCGGGCGGCATCGTCCAGGTTAGGACGAATTTTGGCCAGACCGGACTCTACTGAGCTCAAGGCGACGGCCAAAAATCTGACCAGATAAGCAAATACAAGGGCGGTGATCGTGCCGCTAATCAGCAGTCCGGGTGAGCTGCCAAAGGCGGCAGTGACCCAGCGAGCGATCGCATTGTCCAACCGCGTCACCGGAATCAAAATGCCCACCGCAATCACCGCGCCTGGAATGCCATAGCCCATTGCCGCTAGCCGCACCCCCAGGCGAATCGGTCGGCTGCCATCGAGCCTTTGTCCGTAGGCCAATACTAAAGAGAGGAGGAGGGCGATCGCGGCTGTCAGCCCCGCCACGGTCAAACTATTGCTGGCCAGTTCAACAAACCGATTGCTCAGCAGACCCTCTAGGTTTTTGCTCACCATCTGGGCGAGCAGCCAGCCCGGTATCAGCAGCCCCAGGCTAATCGGGGCCAAACAGGCCAGCGTAGAGAGTGCCCCTCTCACTGCGCCCAGCCGGTAGAGCGTCGGCGTTTGCTTACTGTTCGCTTGGTAGTACTGAGCCTGCTGCCGCGACCATCGCTCCAGCAAAATCAGCGCCAGAATAAACAGCATCAGCATTGCCGATAGCTGGGCGGCAGCGATCCGCTCTCCCATGCCAAACCAGGTGCGGTAAATGCCTGTGGTAAAGGTAGACACGCTGAAGTACTGAACAGTGCCAAAGTCGTTGAGGGTCTCCATCAGCGCTAGAGAGAGCCCCGCGATAATGGCTGGCCTGGCCAGAGGAACGGCCACTTTAGCAAAACTGCGCCAGGGGCCACAGCCCAGAGAACGGCTCGCTTCTAGCGTGCAGACGGACTGCTCTAAAAAGGCGACGCGAGCCAGCATGTAGACGTAGGGGTACAGGGTGAGGGTAAACATGGCGATCGCCCCCCAAATCGAGCGCACATTTGGAAACCAGTAGTCGGTTGCACTCTGCCAGCCAAAAGCAGTACGTAGCCCGGTTTGTACTGGCCCGAAGTATTCCAGCCAGTCGGTGTAGGTATAGGCCAGCAGGTAAGCCGGTGCTGCCAAGGGCAAAAGCAGCGCCCACTCAAAAATACGCGCTCCCGGAAACTGACACATCGTCACCAGCCAGGCTGTGCCCACGCCAATCACTGACACACCAATCGCAACGCCCACCATCAGCACCAGTGAGTTGATGATGTAGGTGGCCAGCACGGTACCGGCTAAATGCGCCCAGATTTCGCCGACGTCGGTAAAGACGCTGCCCAGCACCACCAGCACCGGCAAAAAAACCAGGGCCGCGACTATCCAGGTCGCGATCGCCCAGCCATTTAGCAACCTTGCCAGCCAGTTTGCCGACCCCTCCTTATAGCGCCTCAGCTTAGAAGACTTATGATCGTCAGACAGAGAAGAGCGTAAGCGCGGCATAGGTTTGTAGTACGTCCAGCTTTGTAATACGTCCAGCGGAATGGTTTCAAGCAGGTAAAGACAACTGGCTCTAAAGCGACCGATTATCAAAAAGCACTTCTGCCTTGATTTCAGTCTAGGACACTGACGGATTCCTGAATTCTGGAGAGGCAGATTTGCTGAATGGGCGGGACTATTGTTGATATCAGTGCCCTCGACGAGGCTGCGGCTTGAATGCCCTACCCGAGCGCACTATGAACTTTTGAAGTCTGACAGGGAGGGTAGCTGAGCGTGCTGAAAGCCTTTCAAGTCCTCGATTATAGCGAATCAAAAGGTGGTTTTCATCGCTTATCTCTTAGGGATGTTTCTCAATAAGCGGCGACTGTTGCAAATGCCCTGTCGATTCGCTATCATTCTCATTAGTTAGATCTTATTGATTATACGGCAGGGAAAGTCATGGCTGCTTACACACCGGCTGCTTTAAAGGCAGAGCTACACGAGCGCGGTTGGCGGATGACCCCTCAGCGGGAAACCATATTAAGGACGTTTCAAAACATCCCCGAAGGTAGGCACCTGAGCGCCGAAGATCTCTGTGAGCTGCTCAAAGACGAGGGCGAACCTATTGGCCTTTCGACCATTTATCGCAATCTCAAGCTGATGGCTCGTATGGGCATTTTGCGAGAGCTAGAGCTAGCCGAAGACCAAAAACGCTATGAAATCAATCAGCCTTCGCCTCACCATCATCATCATCTGATCTGCGTACGGTGTAATAAAACGATTGAGTTTAAGAACGATTCCGTTTTAAAAGTCGGTGCTAAAACAGCCGAGAAATCTGGCTATCAGCTTCTCGACTGTCAGCTCTCTATTCATGCCGTTTGCCCCGCCTGTCAGCGCTCCATTTTGCCTATCTGAAGCTATTCCAGAACATATTCTCTACTTGCTGGGCAGGTTTTGGGGCATTGATGAATGTCCTGGCTCAACTTTATAGTTAAGAATGATTACCGAGATTAGGCGAGAAATTTTGGCGCTCACTTGCCAATAAACTGGCCCTTAATCAGCGTTTATACTCCATCGCATAGTACGGCAGGGATGCGACTCACGCCACTTCTTTCCTATTGAGAAGTTTCTTGCTAATCGAAATTATGGTGCACATTGCGATATACTCAGCTCAATTCGTTATTGAGACTAATCGTCAATAATAGGACTAGCAAAACTCATGAAGCAAGAACTTGACGCGCTGTGGCTATCGGTCAGCCCGCACGTGAAATGTTTTGATCAGCGGCTGCTGTCGCAGCTTGTAAAAGCCGCCCCGATTCGTCGCTGGGAATATTGCCAAACGTTGGATGAGCCTTGCTGCACTGACTCTGTAGTGGCAGCTTTGCATGAGTATGTAAATGCGCGGGCTGCGCTGGAGAAAAGCTCGGGGCAAGGCAACTACAAGGTGCATTTAATTGGCCATGGGGTCAGCGGCGTAGTCGGGCTGCTGTATGCCCGCCGCTATCCTCAGCAGGTAGCTTCGCTGACTTTGCTGTCGGTGGGTGCTATGCCCGCTGATAACTGGCAGGCTCACTACTATGCGCTGCGATCGCTTCTACCCTGTAGCCGCGAAATCATCCTGGCGCAGATGACCTGGCTGTTATTTGGCCAGCAGCCGATCCGGCTTGCCAAAGCCCTTGTACAGCTACTGGCGAGAGACCTTGATAGTAATCTGACGCTGCACTCTCTCGCTCACCACACGGAAATTTCGCCGGGAGGGGCGGACGTGCCGCTGCTGGTGTGCAATGGCGAAGACGATACGATCATTGGCGCACAAAAGCAAATGCTGTGGGGTGATGCGACGAAATCAAGCGATTCTTTGGAGGAGAGAGTAAGCGATCGCGCTAGCAACAACACCTCTCGCCTCTGGCTATGCCCGCAAGGCAAACACTTCTTCCATTTTTACCACGCTGCCACCGTGGCTCATCAAATCGCCGACCACTGGCAGCACTCCTCGTCTGCGCTGGCGTTGTCGAACGGCGGCTCAACTGGTGCCGTAGAATCTTTTGGTATGACCGGCAACAAAAAACGCCTTTTAACAAGCAACTGAGCGGCGGTCAGGATCATTGGCTCAATACCTGAATGTCAATTCCGTTTGCTCCTGCGTCAAGTTAGGCGGCTCCTACTCAGTGCCATCAGCTTCATCGAGGATTTCCCGAGGGTGCGTGACTGTGATACCAGGAATTCCTGAGAAGTCACTCGGGTTCAAAGTTAGAACGTGGCTGATTCTGGCAGCTAACATGACAGCTACAATACGAGCGTCATGCGTCCGTTTTCCTTTTATCCGATTCTCAGTCACCAGAACCAGCCAATTCGGAAAAATCTGGGGTGTTTCATCCGTGACAGGAAAGCGGTCAAGTAGTTGGTCAATTACATCTTGTGTTTGCTCAATCGTCCATCCCAAGCCGTTCACATTAGTTGGCCGTGTTGCAACAACCCATAGTTCAATCAAAACTTGTGCTGCCAGAAAGCACTCCTCTGCCTGCATCAGTAAAGTCGCGACGGCTTCTGTCGCTAGACCATGCTGAGGGTCGGATGGATTGCTGAACCGCAGAACGATATTTGTATCCAGCAGATATCTGGCCACTACTCGTAAATGCCGCCACGATCAAAAGCTTCATCAGTTAAAGCAATGCTTGTTTCAGGTAGCTGGGTAACCCATACGCGAAAATCCTCAGCCCTTTCTACAGGCGTTGCGCGTTGCCAAAAGGGAACAGTCTTTGTCAGCTGCTGAGCCTGTACCTTGATTAAACTAACGAAATCAGCAATTTTTCTCAGTTGATCGTCGCTAAGTTTATCGATTTCTTGCTTCAGGGTTTTCCGCAGCATAACTAAATAATCGCCTCGCAGTGCAAATTTACATTGTCAAGAATCATAGCAACACATTGGGAGAGTGGAAGCCAAAGCGATGAACCGCACGATGTCCCATCCGAATACCAAAGACCTGCGCCTCAGGGCGGCGTATCAGCAGTTTTTTGGCAGCAGTCAGGCTATTGTCAGCGATCTCAAATTCGCCCGTTTCGATATCGATGGCAACGATTTTGCCGTAATTGCCTTCCTCAGCCTTTAAACGCACCTGGGCTTCGTATATTTCATACCCACGCTGGGCAAATTCTTCCTTGCTGTATCAAGGGTGTCGAACTGCCACAGCAGAAACTCCTAATCCATTTTTCCTATTTTAGCTCACTGAAATTCTCAACGAAATTGGGATCACCCGTCAGCCTGGGCTGAAACGACTACTTAGAAATTTATCGACAATTACCGACCATCCAGGAATATCTCGAACATCAGTTAAAGCTAATTCTTTTAGAACGTCTTTAGCCTGTTTGTGATACGTTCTGAATTTTGATTGCAGAAGCTCTTCTTGCTCAAGCTCAGCAC
>JBARVU010000183.1:0-16406 GCA_049646425.1 Phormidesmis sp.
CAAGTACCCCAATCGGATGGAGCTGTCCGAGCAGCGCCACCAAGATGCCGGTGAAGCCATAGCCATCGGAGACGCTTTGTTTGAGACGAGTGTAGCTGTAGCTGACTTCGATCACGCCCGCTAACCCCGACAGGGCACCGCTAATCAGCAGCGCTGTAAGAATGCGCTGACTGGTATTGATACCGACGGTACGGGCGACGCTGAGATTCGCGC
The DNA here is from genome assembly GCA_049646425.1 of Phormidesmis sp. GTDB lineage: Bacteria > Cyanobacteriota > Cyanobacteriia > Phormidesmidales > Phormidesmidaceae > Phormidesmis. The sequence continues at coordinate 214 of JBARVU010000183.1, forward strand.
CGACAGCCCTGAGCTGGAAGCCCAGGGGCGATCGCCACAAAAGCACATACACAACCCCTACCAGTAAAAGCGCAATCAATACGCCAATATGCAGCCGACTGCCAAGCAGACGGGGCACTTGAGCGGCGGCGACAAAGCGAGCAGACTCCGGCAGAAATCCATTCTCGTCCCGAAAGGGCACCCGAGCTGAGTACTGCACGAGCAAAATGCCGATATAGTTCAGCATTAGCGTACAAATGATTAAATTAACGCCTCGCTTCAGATGCAGCGCTCCGGCCAGCGCACTCCATAACAGGCCACCTACCGTACCGGCTATCAGCATCAGCGGAATGAGAATAAAGCCCGGTAGATTTGGCAGGGTCAGGGCAACGATGCCGCCAAACAGTGCGCCTAAATGGTACTGACCTTCGGCGCCAATGTTCCAAACGCGGGCTTGAAACGCCACCGTCAGGCCCAGCGCGATAATCAATATCGGTGTTGTTTTGAGAATGACTTCAGTGAGCTGACGCGATCCGCCAAACGCGCCTGTAATCAGTTTCCCGTAAGCCGCGATGGGGTCAACGCCGGCCAAAGCAATCAGCAGACCGCTGACCAATAGCGCTATCAGCACGCCAATCAGCGGAGCCAGAAATTTGAGAGTGGGTTGGGCAGGCCGCTTAGTTGTCTGAATAGTCACGCGGCCTCCTCAGACAGCGCTGCCAGCGACTTCCCGGCCATCAGTAAACCCAGTTCCTGCTTTAGAGCGGAGGGTTCACCGGTCGCATTTCGGTATCCAACAATCTGACCTTCGTAGAGGACGGCAATGCGATCGCTCAGCCGCAACAGCTCATCTAGCTCAGTCGAGATCAGCAGAATTGCCACGCCGCGATCTCTTTGTGCCATGAGCTGAGCGTGAACGTATTCCATCGCGCCAATGTCCAGCCCTCGGGTGGGTTGAGCGGCCAAAATGATCTGCGGCTGACGGGCAAGTTCGCGGGCCACAACAACCTTTTGAGCGTTGCCGCCAGAGAGAGAGCCGCAGCGGGTTGAAACGCTGGGCGTGCGGATCAAGTAGCGCTGGACGAGATCTTTGGCGTGGTGGGCGATCGCCTGGGGCCGAATCCACCCTCTGCGCGTAAACGGGGGCTGGCCGATATCTCGCAGCAGCAGATTTTCAGCTATGGTGAAGCTGCGAACAAGTCCCATGCCATAGCGCTCTGAGGGAATATGCGCGAGTGTGCCATCCCCCTGAATCTGACCTGCCTTGAGGCGGCGCAGACCCACAATCGCCTCTTCGAGTTCTCTTTGACCGTTGCCGTCTACGCCCGCAATCCCTAGAATCTCACCCGGTCGAACGCTCAAGCTCACGCCTTGCAAAGCAGGCCGTGCGTAGGTTCCAGCTACCGTCACATTCTCCAGCTTAAGCTGGGGCAAAACGTTGTTGTCTAGAGTTGTTCTTTCGGGGCGCTGCAGATCGACCGAGCGGCCAACCATTTCCTCGGCGAGCTGGTGGGCGGTCGCACCCACAACGGTTCTGGTGCCGACTGACTGACCGTTGCGCAGGACGGTGACGCGATCGCACAGCGCCAGCACCTCATTCAGCTTGTGGCTAATAAAGACAATCGCCGTTCCCTGGGCGGCGAGCTGCTTCAAGATCATCATCAGCCCGCGTGCTTCTTGAGGCGTCAGCACTGCCGTAGGCTCGTCCAATATGAGAACTTTGGCCTGGCGGTAGAGTGCCTTGAGGATTTCGACCCGCTGCTGCTGACCGACCGAAAGCCGCGATACCAAGGCGGTAGGATCCAGCTCTAGATCGTAGCGTTCGGCCAAAGTTCGCAGCCGCTGGTGGAGCTGACGCGGATTTTCTCGCAGCAGGCCACGAGTCTGGCCAAGCACGATATTTTCCGCCACGGTGAAACGATCTACCAGCATGAAGTGCTGATGCACCATGTTGATGCCAGATGCGATCGCCTCCGCCGGACGGCCAAACCGCACCCGCTCTCCTCGCAGATAAATCTCCCCCGCATCTGGCCCATACAGGCCACAGAGGATATTCATCAGCGTTGTTTTACCGGCTCCATTCTCGCCGAGCAGGGCATGGATTTCTCCAGCTTGCACCGCGAAGTCTACCTGCTGGTTGGCAATTACGCCGGGGAACTGCTTGAAAATCTGCCGCATTTCGACGGCAGGGGGTGAGTGGATGAGGGACGGCGTGGAAGAGTCGGCACGGGGCATAGGGGATAGGGCAGCGGGCGCTATTGTCTGAGAAAACTGGACTGAGCGGCCCTACTCAGGGACGAACGGCACTTCGGTTTTACCCTCGGCAATCTTAGCCTCAGTTTCCTTGACCTGGCTAATGACTTCTTCGCCGACTTCATCTTGAAACTCAGGTGCCACCTCTACGGTAATCACATCCTCTGGCACCCCGAGCTGATAGTACTTATTGGCAAAGCTATCGGCTGACGTGTCCTCGATCATTGCTTGAAACAGCGGCTCCATATTCCAGATCAGGTTGGAAGCCACCACGTCTGGCCCTAAAGACGACATGTCGCCGACATAGCCAGTCGCATAGCCATCGACCTCTTTGGCTGCCTCAATCTCTCCGAGTGTCGGCCCCTGACCGCAGCCGATCCAGTAGTCGACGCCGGTTTCAGATTGAGAGAGGGCCGCTTCTTTAGCTTTAGCAACATCGTACCAGTCACCCACAGCGGCACTGGTGAGGGTTGCCTCCGGTCGTACTGACTTGGCCCCTGCTAGCATCGCTTCGCCCATCGCGTGGCAGGCCGGAATATCGAAGCCGTACAGCGCCCCGAGCTGCCCGGTTTTACTCAGCTTGGCCGCGATCAAACCGACCAGATAAGCACCCTGGTAGAAAGGCTGGTCGTAGTCTGCAACGTTTTCTGCGGTTCCTTCGATGCCCCCTGCCCAGGCAAAATTGACGTCCGGAAACTCTTGGGCAACTTCGAATACCGCATCCTGATAGCTAAACGAATGCGCCACAACTAGGCTGTAGCCTTCTTCGGCATATTGCCTGAGCACTGCAGCTGCATTCGCTGGATCGACCGCTTCTGAAACGGCAACCTCTACGCCTTCTGTCTTCAGTGCTTCACCCGCCTCAAAAGCAGCCTGATCCCAGGACTGGTCGTTGGCTGAGCCACTGAGCACAAGGGCCATTTTGAACGACTCGTTTTCAGAATCGGCTGCAGCTTGCGGATCTGCTTCTGTGTCTGTTGCCGTCGGTGTGGAGGTGCAAGCAGTCAGTGCCAGGAGAGGAACGGCCAGCGCGAGGCCAATCTTCGAGCGAAGCTGTCGGGATAAGAACCGTTGTGTCATTGGATAGTTTGGGGAGATTACGGATTATAGATACAGAATAAACGCAAAAAGTGAGCGAAGTGTATCAGCAGATGACTAGACCGAGCGTTAATAAGTTGCCGAAAGGCGGCTGAGTAAATAGTCGCCGGAGGTCACAGGTGGATATTTAGGCGGATTATCTTCGCTGTAACAAGTGGGCAGGCAGGTGATTTCGGCATCAGCATCGGGCTGGCAGAAAAAGGCAATAGAGTAGCGATTTTCCGAAGGAAAGGCTTCGCCATCGCACTTCACCTGATCGCCCTCAGGCAGCGCCACCCGGTGTTTGGTAGAGCGAAAGACATCGTTACTCCAGCGCTGGGTTAGGTCGCCAGTGTTAATCAAAACTGCACCAGGAATTGCTGGGGCCGCAATCCATTCTCCCTGAGTGCTCAACACTTCTAGGCCGCCAACATTGTCTTGAAACAAGAGCGTCAGCGTCCCGTAGTCAGAATGAGCACCCGCCCGGATTTGGCCCGGTTTGGGGGCTGTGCCTAAGGGCGGATAGCGCAGGAGGCGGAGGGTGTAGCCGTGGGTTTGGTGGCGCTCTGCGAGGTAGTCAGGTGGCATGGAAAGGGCGATCGCAAACGCTCGAAACATCCGCTCAGCCCCAACCGCGCACTGCTCGAAGAAATCGGTGACGGTCTGCCGAAAGGTATCTTGTCCTGCTGGCCAGCGGTTGAGCACAAGTGCCGGATTCTCTGCGGCATCGGCTGGGGAGATTTCTTTCCCGACGTTAAAGGCTTCCTTGAGATCTCCCGGCTGGCTTTCGTCGAGTCGTTCTCGCTCCATGCCAACGTAGCCGCGATTGCTGAACTCGCTCGACCAGGCAACCGTTTGCTTTTCGGCGAGGGGCAGATCGAAGAAAGTGCGAGACTGTTCGAAGGTACGGGCGATCGCCGTCTGCGAAATACCGTGATTTTTCAGATATAAAAACCCCACTTCATGGCAGGCTTTGAAGATATCTTTGGCGACCTGCTGCTGAGCTTGTCTGTCCTCAGCAGCAGGATCCTCAATCAGAAAAGGCGCAAAATCGATCAGTGGAATATCAACTAGCGTGCTAGCTGGCATAAATTAACCCCCGGCGTAAAGAGAGCGATGTTAATAATTCCATAAGCCTACCTTTACTTAAGCTCGTTTGTTTAGGGGGACTTGTAGCCAATGTAACGGCTACAGCGTTTGTCAAGCCAATAGGTGTGAAGCTGTGATTGATCTGATTGTGACGGGTGTGATCGACGGGCCGCTGGCGGGCGGAGTGCCCAAGGCTGTCGAATTCTATGTGGTCAATGACATTGCTGACCTGAGCCTTTACGGTTTTGGCGCGGCGAATAATGGCGGCGGCTCGGATGGTCAGGAATATACGTTTTCAGGCTCGGCCAGAGCCGGTGACTATCTTTACATTTCTAGCGAAACAGCTGGATTCACCAGCTTCTTTGGGTTTGCCCCCACGGATACAGCCGGGGCCGCAAATATCAATGGCGACGATGCCATTGAGCTGTTTCAAAATGGCACCGTTGTCGATGTATTCGGTCAGCCCGATGTTGACGGGACTGGTCAGCCCTGGGAGTATCAAGACGGCTGGGCTTATCGTCAGCCCGGCACTTCAGCCGATGGCTCGTTTAGCCTGAGCCAGTGGACATTTAGCAGCCCAGGCGTATTGAATAGGCCGGTTGAGAATAGCGCCGCCGCCGTTCCCTTCCCGGCAAGAACATTTGCAGCCGAGTCACCGGAAAATCCTGTGGGCGAGGATGGGACTTCTCTATTTACGCTAATTAGTGAGATTCAGGGAAGCGGCACGGTTAGCCCATTAGCAGGTGTGGCGGTGACTATTGAAGCAGTTGTTGTCGGTGATTTTCAGGGAGAAGATGGGCTGAGAGGATTTTATCTGCAAGAGGAAGATGCTGAAGCGGATGGAGATGCCACAACTTCAGAAGGGTTGTTTGTCTTCGATGACGATTTTAGTGTAGATGTAGCCGTCGGTGACCAGGTACAGGTGAGCGGTACTGTCAGCGAACGCTTTGATGCGCTAACCGCTTTGACCGCAGTGACGGCGGTTGAAACTGTGGGTACAGAACCGCTGCCGACCGCCGCTGAGCTGAGTTTTCCCCTGGCTTCTGGTTCGGTGTTGGAAGCTGCAGAAGGCATGTTAGTGACCATTTCTGAGCCTTTGTTTGTCACCGAATACTTTAACTACGACCGCTTTGGAGAGATTCGTTTGTCCAGCAATGGCCCAGGCAACGCGCCGGGTACGGACGGTCGTTTGGATCAGTATACGCAGTTCAATGCGCCGGATGTCGCTGGGTTGGCGGCTTATCAGGAAGCGATCGCCCTGCGCCAAATCATCCTGGACGACGGCAGCACCCGCCAAAACCCGAGTTCTCTCATTTTTGGGCGCGGCGGACAGCCTTTAAGCGCGACCAATCCCTTGCGCGGCGGCGATACGGTCACAAATCTCACCGGCGTACTTAGCTACGACTTCAACAGCTATCGCATTCAGTCCAATCAAGGCGTCGACTTTCAGCCGACCAATTCGCGTCCGACCACCCCGAGTGATGTCGGCGGGTCGCTCAAGCTCGCGAGTCTGAACGTACTGAACTTTTTCACCACGCTGGATGAACCGGGATCTGGCAGCGGCCCTAGCAATCTGCCCCCACGGGGAGCTGACAGTGGCGCTGAGTTTGACCGGCAGCTAGAGAAACTGGTGACGGCGCTAGAGACTATAGACGCTGATATTGTCGGCCTGGTTGAGTTAGAGAATGAATTTTCTGATACCAATGGCGACAGCAGATTTGCCATTGGCACGCTGGTAGAAGCACTCAATGACAGGGTAGGCGCAGACACCTATGCGTTTGTTGATCCGGGTCAGTCTTTTGTCGATACGGGCGATGCGATTTCGGTCGGTGCGATTTATAAAACAGCAACAGTGAACGTAGCTGAGGGGACGACGGTTGAAACGCTCACAGACAGTGATTTGCCGGCGCTTGGGCTGAGTGGCCCGCTGTTCGATGGCGCTAGCACAAACCGGGCCTCACTGGCGGTCACCTTTGAAGAGATTAGTAGCGGCGGCACTTTTACGCTCTCCGTCAATCACCTGAAATCTAAAGGAGGGAATGGCACGGGCGACAATGCCGATATGGGCGACGGGCAGGGAAACTTTAATGGGGCTCGGGTGAGAGGGGCGGAGGCGATCGCCGCCTGGCTACAAACTGACCCGACCGGCAGCGGCGACGCAGACTTTTTGATTGTGGGCGACCTTAACGCTTACGCGCAGGAAGAGCCGATTATTGCTTTGCAAAATGCTGGCTACAGCGATTTGGCCGCACAGTTTTTGGGTGACAGCGCCTACTCATTTGTATTCAACGGGCAGCTTGGCACCCTGGACTACGCGCTGGCAAACGAAGCGCTCAGTCCGCAAGTTACTGGGGCGACCGAATGGCATATCAACGCCGATGAGCCCGACGCGCTTGACTACAATCTGGACTTCGGTCGGAATGAAGCGCTCTTTGATGGCCAAACCCCTTTTCGCACCTCTGACCACGACCCCGTGATCATTGGTTTGGACCTGGAGTGAGCCAGCTGATTAGTCGACCGGCAGCGTGAACTCAATGATCTCTACGCCCGAACCTTCGTAAGGTCTGTTGAAGCTGTCATTGATCACTTCGATTCGGCTTCTGGGGTTAGGATTGCTCAGAAGCTCTACGTCCACCGCCCTATCGTCCAGGTAAACTGGGTCAAGCTCAATGATCGAATCAGCGCTGCCATAACTACCGACGCTAAGGTCTTCTGCAATTTCGTCGAGTTGTTCTTGTTCAACAGCCTGACCAGACGCTGCAAAGACTGCGAAGCCACAAAGTGTTATCCCTGATACAGCAAGCACTTTCAGAAATCTCATTGACCTTCCTCCTTTGATAGAGCTGTACCTGTATTATGTCTCTCTCAGCTTTACAGGCTTCTTCCAGAGGTTATAGATCTGTCTGAAGGAAGATAACAGTTGGCAAGTGCTTACTCGTAGTGACTCCACATCCGTAAGAGCTAATCATCTTTTGCTCGTCAAGAACTTGATAGACCAGCCTGTGCTGAATATTAGTTCTGCGAGAGTAGTCCTTTCAGATCTCCGGATAGCTTCTCGTACGGAGGCTCATACGGGTTGCTTTGAAGTATTGCCACAAGCTTCTGCGTTCTGCTTTTTAGCCCAGCGTTTAAGATTTTCTTCGCATCCTTCGCCGCCTGCTTGGATAAGACGATGCTCCAGATCACCAGTCCAAATTCTCTAAGGGTATGCAATCCTCATCGGGCTCAGCCGCAGCTTGCTTGATGGAATCCCTCATACCCGGAATGCTAGTTAGATAGATAGTTTCTTGAATAGCATCCCAATCTTCTTTAGAGATCAAAACTGCGTTGTTGCGCTTTCCTGAAATAACCACTGGCTTGTGATGCTCAGCAGCATCGTCTATGAGCCGGTATAGGCTATCCTTAGCTTCTTTAACTGATAGATAGTCCATGGAAACATGAGGGATCCTGTTTGTGGTACTACCTTAGCCTGCATGATTGAGGCCATGCCCAGCGACGGTGGCTGGAAGCGGTATGAAATCGATTTATGCTTACGGGTACGACTATCCTACCGGAGTTGCTAAGGCATCTTCTGGCGTTTCCGTTTCGGTGGTTTCGGAGGCTTCTGTAAGGTCATCTAAGACTGCGAGAAGTTCGCGTTCAAAGGTGACTTGGGCTCGGTTCGTCCGGCCACCCAAGTAAAGTTTGCCCTCTGTTTGCAGCGCCCATACCTGCGAGTGAGAGATATAGCTCATCATCACGCCTATCATCAGCAGGCCAAAGCCTAAGTACACGACCGGAATTCCCGGATCAGCTTTGATCTGCAAGCCGGTGCTGCCGATAATCTCATCGACAAAAAGCGTAATGCCGTTAACTTCGGTCGATCCGCCTTCTCGCACCGTAGACACCAGCCGACCCTGCATGTCATACACCAGCAGCGTTCCCTGCAAGTCTTGCGCGACTAGAGAAACCCCTTCGCTCATGTCTGGTTTTGTCGGCACCCAGGTGCCCCACAGTCTGCCACTTTTAGACTCGATTTCGGCCATCGGCAGGTTGAAGACCGGACTGTTGTTAAGGCGCACTTTTACTGCCCCCACAGACCAGTCGGCCTGGTAAAGGGTGACATTCTTATAGCGCAGGGGCTGATTCACCCAGATGGTTTTGCGTTTTACTTCTGCCCCGCTGTCGTCCAATACTGAGAGGTCAGAATAAAACTGATCGACGCGGCCCTCGGGAGAGTAGTCGATCCAAAAGCGGTTGACCTGTACCGACCAGTCTTTGGGCACTTGAGAAGCTGACCAGGGCCCGGCTTCAAAGATGTTTTGAATTCTAAAAGTTTGGCCGCTGGGCACCATTTCCTGAGCGTAAAAGCCGGTCATCGATCCCAAGATTGCCCCCGCTAGAATCAACAGCATACTGGCGTGAACCACAATCGGGCCGATCCGCCCGACCAGCCCTTTATGGGCGTAGAGCATACTGCCGTTTTCATCGGTTTTTTCGTAGATCTTGTAGCGGCGATCGCCCAACACCCCCTTCAGCTCATCGACTGATCCGCTCTCTAACTCCGTACTCAGCGCCATTTTGCCAAACTGACGCGGCTGACTGTAAAAATTCCAGGTACGCGAAAACCATCGCAGCGCTGTAATCTGCCGGGTAAACGTGCAGGCCGTGAGACTAGCCCCAAAGAGAATCAAAATCGATAGAAACCACCAGGTGCTGTAGACATGGTTGAGCCCGACGATGAGAATAAATTTCCAGGTAAGAAAACCGAAGAGGGCAGGGCTTTCTGGATAGTTCTCCTGGTAGAAGGCGAGGCTTTTTCCCTGCTCGATCACGGTGCCGCTGATGCTGAAAAGGGCGATCACGAGAAAGAGGGCGATCGCCAGCCGGAGGTCTGCTAGAAGGGGGAGGAGGTCTTTGCGGAAGTAGCGTTTGATCGCAGTGGCTGCGGTTTGCATGAGGAGGGAATGGGGAATGGGGAATTGGGGAGAGGGGCTAAGTGACGGGCAGGAGACGGGTGAAGAGCGAAAAGAGGCCGAAGCCGATGAGTAGGACACCGCTGGCAGGGGTGATCCAGCCGGACCAGCGGCGTAGTTCTAAGATTCGTTTGATCGAGGCGGTGAAGATGCCTGCCAGCATTAAAGGGGCGACGTAGCCGACGGTGTAGGCCAGCAGTAGTGAACCGCCTAGTAACGGGTCGCCTTTTTCGCCGACCCAGGCGAGTAGGGTTGCCAGTACCGGGGTGCTACAGGGAGAGGCGACAAGCCCGAAGGTCAGGCCAAGTAAATAGGACTTGGCCGAGCGCGGAATGTTTTTGTCTAAAAAGTCAGTGCCGTTAAAGGAGGGTAAGGGGGGGAGCGGTAGGGCTTCTAGGAGGTTTAGGCCCATGAGTATGGCCAGAGCACTCACTACGACGGGTAAGCCGATGCCAATTTGACCGTATACCCAGCCCAGGCTGCTGGCCGCGATACCTAAGCCTGCCAGAGTTGTCGCCAGACCCAGGGCAAACCAGGATGACTGCTCAACTGCCTGCCAGCGATTTTCTAGCTCGTAGCTGCCCATGTCGCCGACGGTAATGGGCAGCATCGAGAGCATGCAGGGGGTGAGGCTGGTCAGCAGGCCGGCGATCGCAATAATTCCTACGCTAGCAATCGACAGATGGCCAAGCTGACCTTCTACCCAACCGTTGGCCTGCTGAGTGAGGTGATAGAGGAAAAGCTGCAGGCGGTCGCCCATAAAAGCACTTTAAGCTACGCCCCTCATTGTATCGAACCGTCAACTTTCTTTGGGACACTCTGCGGTTTTATCGAGAGGGAAAGTACTTTCGTATCTTTAGACTCTCTGGCGACTCGGATCAGCACACCAGCGGTCAGCAGGCTGGCGATCATTGAACTACCGCCGTAGCTAAACATAGGAAAAGGGAGACCGGTCGTGGGCATCGTGCCAGTGGCCACACCAATGTTGATCAGCGCCTGGCCGACCAGCAGCACCATGCAGCCTATGGCAACTAGCCGGTGCACAGGCTGTTTGGCTTGGAGGGCTACTATCAGCGCGACAGTGCTGTACACCGCCAAAAATAGCAGCAGCATCACGCCGCCAACAAAGCCAAATTCTTCTGCAAACACCGAGAAGATAAAGTCGGTGTATTGAATCGGTAAAAAGTAGAGCTTTTGAGCAGAAAGGCCGTAGCCCGTTCCCTCTGCGCCCCCAGAGCCAATTGCCAGCAGGCTCTGGATGAGCTGATAGCCGTTTTCACTCGGGTCTGCCCAGGGATTGAGGAAAGAGGTAATGCGATCGCGCTGATAAGACTTGAGGCTGACGCTGATCACCGCTGCTGATAGTCCTGTCCCAGCAGTAATCAGCAGCTGGCGGTAGGGAATGCCTGCCCCCAGCGCAATCAGCCAGATCGTGATGCCACAGACCGCCGTCGTACTCAAGTTCGGCTGAGCCAAAATCAGCAGCAGCCCACCCGTAAAAATACCCAGCCAAATCAGCCGCGTCTGGTTGCTGAGCTTGTGCCATCTGCCAAAAAGCTGAGCGCTGTGCAGCACCAAAAAAGGCTTCATCAGCTCCGATGGCTGAATCAGAAACGGGCCAAGCGGCAGCCAGCGAGTCGCGCCGTTAACCGAAACACCCACCCCCGGAATATGCGTCATCATCACCAACAGCATACTCACCAGCAAGAAAAAGCCCGAGAGCCGCATAATTTGCTCAAGCGGGTGGCGCGTGATCCACCGGGAGAGCAGCAGCCCAACGGCAACCCAAATCAGCTGAACCTTAAAGTACCGGGCTCCGTCGTTAAAATCGATCTCGGCAACCGGATACGAAGCCGAAAACAGCACAACCATGCCGACCGACAGCCATAGCAACGTCATCCAGCGCAGCAGCCTCGCTTCTAGCGCCCAGCCCTGCACCGAAAAAACTCGGCTGATGCCATTGACAAAAGATGAATTCAACAAAGCAGCCCTGTGCAGAAATGTTCTTTAGAGCTATAGGGGATTGAGGGGTAGGGTGTCAAGGCTTCGGCTACGCTCAGCCTTTATCGGATAGCCCGTAGGCTGAACGCAGTCAAAGCCTACTTTCCAGGCAACTCCGGTGCATTGAGCAGCGGCGTGGTCGCGATGGGTAGCGGCGGCGTTTTATTTTGGGCGATCGCAAACATTTCAGTCCGCAGGCGCTGGGTAATCTGCACCGTCTTCGCATCATAAAGCTGTGTCAGCCCCTTTGGATACAGCCCAAACCCAATAATCGGAATCAGCAAACAGGTAATCACAAACACCTCACGCGGCTCCGCGTCAATCAGCACTTCATGCTCGATCAGCTCCTTGTTTTCGGGCCCGTAGAAAATGTCGCGCAGCATCGAGAGCAAATATAGCGGCGTCAGAATCACCCCGACTGCCATCAGCATCACCACAATCAGCTTAAAGTTAAAGCCGTAGGCATCGCTATTAGCAAAGCCGACAAACACCATCAGCTCAGCTACAAAGCCGCTCATTCCCGGCAGCGCCAAAGATGCCATTGAGCAGGTGGTAAACATCGCAAAAATCTTCGGCATCTTGCGACCAACCCCGCCCATTTCGTCCAGAATCAGGGTGTGCGTCCGGTCATAGGTTGCCCCCACTAAGAAGAACAAGCTCGCGCCGATCAGACCGTGAGAAACCATTTGCAGCACAGCACCGCTCAGGCCCAGATTCGTAAATGAGCCGATCCCGATCATCACAAAGCCCATGTGCGAGATCGACGAGTAGGCAATCTTGCGCTTGAGATTGTTCTGAGCAAATGAGGTCAGGGCCGCGTAGATAATATTGACGACCCCAAAAATCACCAGCCCAGGGGCAACGATGGCATGGGCATCCGGCAGCATTTCTACGTTCATACGAATAATCGCATAGCCGCCCATCTTCAGCAGAATGCCCGCGAGCAGCATGTGCACTGGTGCAGTCGCCTCACCGTGCGCATCCGGTAGCCAGGTGTGAAACGGAATAATCGGCAGCTTGACCGCATAGGCAATCAAAAAGCCCGAATACAGGAAAAGCTGAAGCCGCAGCGGAAACTCCTTGGCCATCAGCGACTGCATGTCAAAGGTGACCGTATCGCCATAAAACGCCATTCCCAGCGCCGCCAGCAGGATAAATAGCGATCCCCCAGCGGTGTAGAGAATAAACTTAGTCGCTGCGTACAGTCGCTTTTTACCGCCCCAAATCGAGAGCAGCAGGTACACCGGCAGCAGCTCTAGCTCCCACATCAGGAAAAACAGCAGCATATCCTGCACCGCAAACACGCCAATCTGACCGGCGTACATACTCAGCAGCAGGAAATAAAACAGCTTCGGCTTAAAGGTTACCGGCCAGGAGGCCAAAATTGCCAGCGTGGTAATGAAGCCTGTGAGCAACACCAGCGGCATCGAAAGGCCATCGACTCCGACAGACCAGCGCAGGTCGATCTGAGGCACCCAGGTGTAGCTTTCGTATAGCTGCATACCTGAGCTACTGATGTCGTAATTATTGACAAAGGCATAGACGATGACGGCAAAGTCTATAAGACCCACAACCAGGGCATACCACCGGACGGTGCGCCCTTTTTCGTCGGGGATAAAGGGAATGAGCAGTGCCGCTAAAAACGGAAAGAAGATAATGAACGACAGCCAGGGGAATTGATCCATAACGAAGTTGATAGTCTGCGACGTAATATGCGTACAGATGGGCTACTGATGAACTATAGCGTCTGTCACCTTGCTTTGCTCACTTGCTGCCCGCTAAAAGTGCACCGGCTAAAGATACACCGGCTAAACGCTCTACGAAATGGGCAAAGTGACCAGGGAGACACGAACGCATCCGCGCTTGTCTATATATATAAGCCGAAGCTCGATTTCCTTTTTCACACTGTAGAAAGAAAAATTAAGCCTGTGAAAGGGCAGTTTTTCTCAAAAGCGCGCAGGGATACTTTACGTTCCAACCGAGAGCAGCGCGATCGCTGCCAATGAATAATACTGTGACTTACCCAAAACGGCCCTCAACTTAGCACCACCTTAAGAATCGCGAGAAGCATCTCCCGGCGCTGGACTCCCCCCTACGCTGTCTGTGTCAATGCGTCACACAGTACAGCTAAAAGAGCCTCAAAAACTTGCTCCCTATCGACTGATCATAAAGACGCCCTCACTCAAGGCTTGAGACAAACAGACTCATTAGAGATAGCTATGACAGGTGTCCCATTTTACCGCTTTGATAGTCCGCTATCGCTTGCCTAATCTCCTGCTGGCTATTCATCACGAACGGTCCTTGCCCCACTATGGGTTCATCAATCGGTTCGCCGCTCAGCAGTAAAGCAACAGCGTCTTGTTCGCAGTCAACGCTAAAAGACCGCCCTGACTGCTCAAAGAGTCCAAACTCCGCCTCTCCAATCGTCTGTAATCCATTCACACGAACAGCGCCCTTAAGCACTACGAGCATCGTCGTATGGCCCTCGTTCACCGCCAGTTCCGTCGATAGATTGCTTGTCAAACGAACATCCCAAACCTGAATAGGCGTAAAGGTTTTGGCTGGCCCCTTCATGCCTGAAAACTCACCTGCAATCACGCGCAGCTGGCCGCGACCACCTGGCAGATCTACAGTGGGAATGCGATCGCTCGTAATCCCTTGATAGCGCGGAGCAGCCATCTTGTCCTTAGCAGGCAAGTTCACCCAAAGCTGAACCATTTCAAACTTTCCCCCCCGCCGTGCAAAGTTGGGCGCATGAAACTCTTCGTGTACCAGACCCGAAGCAGCCGTCATCCACTGCACATCGCCAGGGCCAATCGTACCGCCGCCACCTGCCGAATCTCTGTGCTCAACTTCGCCGTCGTACACAATGGTGACCGTCTCGAAGCCACGATGTGGGTGCTGACCTACTCCTCGACGCGCTTGAGTCGGCGCAAATACCGCCGGCCCAGCATAGTCCAGCAGCAAAAACGGGCTGGTAGCGGCTCCCTCGTCAGGATAGGAAAAGAGCGATCGCACTGGAAAACCATCGCCGACCCAGTGGCGACCGGCGGTACGCTGTACGCTATGGAGCTTTTTAGTCAACCTTTCTTTTTTAATCAAGTACATGGTCTTTCCCGATGAGTAATAGACAAACAGATAACGTACGCTTTCAACAGAAAAACCTGGCTCTACCCGTTTTTGCTACATTAGCTCGCTCGCTTCGTCTACAAAATCAGCTTTGTTTGTGGTTAAACAGCTCGCTCAGCTGCTTTAAACTCCATTTTCACATGAGCGCCATTGCAAAAAGGCTTCGTTGTGGAAACCCCACAGCGACATAGGGCAAGGGTTTCACCCTCTGAATGAAATGAGCTACTCTCAGCATCAGTGAGATTGACCTCACCCCTGACCAGGAATGGGCCGTTGTCTAGCGTTGTAATCTGAGTCGGCTCAGCCATAAAAAGTCCTCGTTGGCAGGTAGTTTCGAAAGTTTGCACTACTTACTATAAGTGACTATTCTGAAAGAGGTAAGTAGGTACTTTTAAGTAACCAGGGAACACCCCTGAAACTAAAGATGTCATCCGAAGAGCACCTGTACTGTCCAGCTGAGCAGATTCTAAAACTGTTGTCAGGCCCTTGGACTTTGACCATCCTCTGGCTTCTGAGCAACCACGGCCCAACCCGCTTTGGAGAACTCAGACGCAAAACTAACGGCATATCCGCCAAAGTTCTCACTGAAAGACTACGAATGTTAGAAGCAGAAGGTATTCTCTACCGAGACTACAAACCGACTATCCCTCCCCAAGTGACCTACGGGCTTGCGGCTCGAGGACAGGATCTAGCGCAGGTGCTTTCGCTGATAGACGAAGTGGCAGAAAAGTGGCAGAAAGCCTCTGGGTAGGGAGCTTTTCGGCAATCAGCTAAGGGGCACCGGGAAGAACTGGCGACATAATCGTAGAGCCTTTTGTTAACTATCTGGTTAGCAAAAGGCGCAATCGAGAATGAGCAGGGATGGCTCTAAAGAAAGAGAAAGCGGCGATCGCAACATTCGCTTCACGGGTCTTTCTAAACAGCATTCTCTGCATACTCTCGATTGTTCAATAGAGTAAATTTCAGCCAATTGAGCAACTCATAGGTGCTGGCGATTAAACACAGCTACTGGTAGGACGAAGATAGATGAAAAAAATAGCGCTCACGTTTGACGACGGGCCTTACGGCAAACATAAAGATAAAGATGCCGGCGGCAACTACACCAACGCAGCGTTGCAGATATTCAGAAACTTCAACGCTCAGCTCAGAGCAATCGGTCAACCCCCTATTGTAGTCACCTTTTACATGCAGGCAGCCTACATCACCAAAAATCCATCGACCTTTAATCAGGTCATTCAGGATGGCCACGAAATTGCCAACCACGCCTGGATTCACGATGGTTGGATTCCCAACAAGAATGTCTTCATGGTATCTGAAAATCAAGCTTTCAGAGAGTTTCAGAAGGCGCATAACGAGTTCGCCAAATACAGGGTCGAAACAACGCTATTCAGGCCACTCTGCGGTCGTATTACTGAATCATTGTGGGCACAGATTCAGCAGCAGTATCCTCAGTATCGTTTGGCAGGTTGGGACTACCATCCTGAAAAAGACTCGCCAGCTGCTTTTGACATTGACTTTGCTAACCGAGGGCCTAGGGATGCTGCCGTTTACCTGCTACATGAAAAGAAAGAGGGCACACTTCCAAAAGACTTTATCGGAAATAGGTCGCTAGAATAGGGAAAGCGTCATTAGCCAGGAGGTTGCTCGATGAAAATGAACTACGCGGAACTGAAGAATAGATCGCGCCTCCTGCAAAGCCTGACTGGCTTT
>JBARVU010000184.1:0-26445 GCA_049646425.1 Phormidesmis sp.
AATAAAACACGGCCCATTGGCAGCTGACTGGCCCGCTGAGCGAGGACGGTGGCGGCTGACCATTCACGTCTGGCAGATTCTAAGACGCGACCGGCAACTTCACGCTCGCGGGTCAAAATTCTAGACCAAAACCAGATCCGCTCCATAATCGTGCCCAAGGCCAAAATCGACAGGAAGAGGAGCGGCCACATGGCGATGCCACCCTGTCTAAACAGTTCTGAGATACTCACTCCTCGCCTCCTAACCATTGAGCACCCTGACTGCTAACCTGCTGTCAGCAATGACACAAAGTACTCTTATTTTCTGACCTAGTGTAGTGCATAGTGAGTGTAGCTCTCACTCCCTTTCGTACAGTTTTCGGCCTATCCAAGTATTTTCGCTCAGGGTAGCTAGATTTTTGCTGGCTAGATCTTTTCGGGGATGGACTCAACCAGATTGGCTCCCTTGGCTACGAGCATGTCCAAAATTTCGTTAGCAGCGCGATCACATACGCCCATTTCACCCATGGCCTGGCGCATTTGCCGGTAGCCTGCCAACATCTTTTGGCGCTTGTCGGCATCTTGTAGCAGCTCCAAGGCGGCTGATCCGATGGCCTCAGGCGTGGCGGCCCACTGCAAGAGTTCGGGCACAATCGGCTGGTTTTCCATCAGGTTAACCGGCGAAACATATTTACCGGTAAAGCGCACGATGTATTTGGCAATAAAGGCCGTCAGATGACTCAGTCGGTACATCACGACCTGAGGCACGTTCAGGAGCGCGACTTCCAGATTGACGGTGCCTGACTTGTTAATGACGACATCGGCAGCGGCGATCGCTTTCTGCCCGTCAGCTTTATCAACCAGGCGGGCATTGAGGCCGGATTGGGCGATCGCCTCAGCAACGACGCCCTTGAAATCCGGCAGCGATACGGGCACCAAAAACGTGAGCTCAGGCTGCTGATCCTGCATCTTGCGGGCCGCTGCAAACATCACTGGCATAATGTATTTCAGCTCCTGCTGGCGAGAGGCTGGCAATAGGGTCACTACCTGATCTTCGGATGCGATCCTGAGCGCGGCTCGCGCCTCGGCTTTGGTCACCGGCTCTGCCAAAATATCCACCAGCGGATGGCCCACCCAGCGGACATCTGCGCCCGCTTGACGGTAGTAGGTCGCCTCTTCTGGAAAGATGGCCAGTAGTTTGTCGCTGACATCTAGGACGTTTTGCGTATCTGTTTTAGTTGAAAAGACCCATTGCTGCGGGGCGATGTAGTACACCAGAGTGACGTCGGGCAAATGCTTACGAACAAACTTCCCGACCGCCACATTTGGCCCCATATAGTCAAGCAGCACCATCAAGTCCGGTGGGTTATCGAGTAAGTGCTGATTGACCTGCTTTTGAGCCTTGCGGCCTTCTGCGAGAAACGGCATCGCTTCAATCAGGCCAATGGCACTGAGCTTGACGGTATTGACCAATATTTCAGCGCCCGCCGCTGCCATTTGCTGCCCACCGACGCCAAGCACCTGTAGAGGGATACCTCGCTTCTCGGCCTGCTGGTATAAAGCACTAATGAGCAAGCTTCCCTGCAAGTCACCTGAGACTTCGCCAGTGTGGATAAATATACGAGCGCTTTTAATCACTTCAGAGTCACACCTTGTCATATGCCTTGTAATACATCTTTAAAGTGGTTTGCGACCTACTTTTTGCGACCGGGCACTGGGCCACGACGACCTTTTTCATGGGTAGAGACCCGCAAAAAGTCGTACAGGTGCCTCACATGTGCATTATCGGCCATCACCGCTAGCTTGCTGAGCGCCTCTTCTAGAGTCAGCCCTGAGCGATAGAGGATACGAAAAGCCTCTTTCAGCTCTTTGTATACCTGACCATTGGCCTCTTTGGCGATGCCAGAGCGGCTGAGGAGTACCTGGTTGAGCCCTCTGATCCGGGAGGGATTGCCTTCTACCATGGTGTAGGGTGGCACGTCCCGCTCAATTCGGCTCATGCCACCGATCATGGCATAGCGACCAATATGGACAAACTGATGGACGCCGACGAGGCCGCTGAGTCTGGCGTGGGACTCAATTTCAACATGGCCTGCGAGCGCTACTGAGTTGGCAATAATTACCTGATCGGCAATCGAGCAGTTGTGGGCGACGTGGGCGTAGGCCATGATCAAGTTGCGGTTGCCTAAGCGGGTGACTTCGCCCAGTCGGGTGGGCCGGTTAATGGTCACACATTCGCGAATAGCATTGTCATCACCAATCTCTACCAAACTCATAGAGCCGTCGTACTTGAGATCCTGGGGCTCTAAGCCGATAGCCGTATGAGGGAAGATTCGGTTGCGATCGCCAATTTTGGTATACCCATCGATCACCGCATGGGCCCCTACGCTCGTATCGATGCCAATCGTGACCTTTTCTCCAATCACGGCGTAGGGGCCGATGGTGGCACTCGGATGAACCTGCGCCCCAGGGTGGATCACAGCCGTTGGGTGAATTAAAGTAGTCAAAGCCATGTCTCCAGCAAAGCCACCGCACAAGTAGGACACATAAACAGATGTATTAAAAAGGGCATAAACAGTTTGAGGTGACTACAGAGTCAGTCGCCAGCTAACGCTTTTGCTCGGTTCCGAGGTCACCCTTTCCAATCATCACCATGACTTAATCACTGTGGTTAATCAATTATCTATATTAATTATCACAGTGTAGTGATCGAACCTGTGAGCGAGGCTGCCCGCTAGCCAATTTACGTTGCTGTCCAATCGACTACAGAAAACATCAGCGTGCCCTCGCAGGCTAACTCACCGTCTACCTCGGCCCGAGATTTCATTTTGCCAAAGCGCAGTCGCTTAACAGCCACTAGCTCAGTGGTGATAATCAGCTGGTCGCCGGGAACGACGGGTCGCCGAAACTTTACTTTGTCTATTCCAGCGAACACACACAGGCCATCGACACCCGGCAGCTGGGTCAGTACAATGCCGCCGACTTGGGCCATCGCCTCGATAATCAGCACGCCTGGCATCAGCGGTCTGCCCGGAAAGTGCCCCTGAAAGTGGGGCTCATTGAAGGTCACATTCTTGAGGCCGACTGCCCGCTCTCCGGGCACATAGTCGATAATGCGATCTACCAGGGCAAATGGGTAGCGGTGAGGTAATAGCTGCTGGAGCTCTTCGAGCGTGTAGGTGGTTTGGGTCACAGCGTCATCGGCTGCGCGAGCAGCAACGGGCGCCTCAATTGAGGCAGGAGCACTAGTTGGCATAAAAATATCGGTGGCGACACTAAAGCGGGCAAATGGATAAAGCCCCTCACGATTTTGCCATTAGACGGTGTTTGACGCTACGAAGAAACGGCAACCGCCTCTAAAAAAGGACAGCGTTGAGCAAGTTTGGCGGCTAGCTTAACATGCAGCGTATGGCTCGCCGCGTAAGCCACATAGTGAGCGACAGGAATATCGCCTAGCAGGCTAAGGTCGCCGACTAGGTCGAGCAGCTTGTGGCGAGCGGGCTCATTGTCGAACCGCAGCGGCGGATTTATCCAGCCTTGCTCACCGCAGACGAGGGCGTTTTCTAAACTGCCGCCTTTGATCAGCCCTTGCGATCGCAAATAGTCTATCTGATGCGCCAATCCAAACGTCCGAGCCGGGGCGACGTCTGTCGCAAAGCTGCTTTTAGCAGGTGACCAGCTATGCCACTGATTGCCAATCGCGGGCAGATCAAACTCGATACCGTAGCTAAAGCGCAGCTCACTGCTAGGAAAAGCGACGACAAAGGACTCATCGGCTCTGACCCAGACCGCCTCTGCGGACGGCTGACGGCGACGCTTAGCGGCGGTCTGAAAGGTCGACCCGGCAGCGGCGATCGCCCTTACCCACGCTTGAGCGGAGCCATCGAGCAGCGGCAGCTCTGGCCCGTCAATCTCAATGCGCACATTGTCTATCTCCAGGGCCATCAGCGCCGATAGCAGATGTTCCACGGTACGCACGGTGGCCGTACCAAAAGTCTCTTCGGCTCCTAGCTCGGTCGAAAGCTGCGTCTTCACAACGTGCGCAACATCGGCCTCAATTCGTGGCGCGTTCGGCAGGTCAGTTCGAACAAAGTAGCGACCCTCATCCGGGGCGGCGGGCATAAGGCTGACCACCGTCTGCTGACCTAGGTGCAGCCCAACGCCCTCGGTTTTGATCGGGGCGGCGAGCGATCGCTGCTGCAACTCTGCTGTCATCCCGCCAGTATCGGTAAAGCTGCCCACTAGAAACGTTCTCCAAAACCGAAGTGAAAGCGGCTTCCTTCGTCGCTCAAGCCGTAGTCCAGCCGCAGCGCCCCTAACGGCGTTTGTACCCGTACCCCGGCACCATAGCCGAAGCCATTCCCGGGCTTCCCTCGCACGCCAGCCGGGTTTCCGGGCACCGCATCCCCAGAGCCCAAGTCAGTTCCGTAATCGGCGAAGAGCGCCCCGCTTAAGAACTGACTAAACAGCGGAAAACGATACTCCGCTGTCCCCAGCAGATACGAGCGGCCTGAGCCGACAGCGCCTTCTTCATACCCTCGCACAGAGTTGCCTCCGCCCAGCGGAAATGCTTCATAAGGCGGCAGCTCGCCCAGCACAGTACCTCCCTGTACGTTGAAAGCAAACGTTTCCCCACCGCGCTCTGAGTTAAAGAAATTAACCGGTACATACTGGCTATAGCTCGCTCTTACCTTATTGTAGAAGATGCCGCCAGAGCCTACAGGCACCGTTTGCTCAGTGCCCAATCGGAGCAGGCTGCCGCTGGTCGGCTGAATTGGGCTGTTGCGCCGATCTAAAACCGCCCCAAACTGCACTGCGAAGAGGTCGTCCCGGCCAGAGTCGCTGGCGGTCAATAAATTTCCGAACTCGTCTCGGGGGGTGACAGAGCCGTCGGCATCTAATAAAGCGATGCGCTCGTACTGGGCTCCTAAAGATAGCGATAGACCATTGTCTAGGGGGCGGCTGAAGCTGATGCCTGTGCCCAAACGGTTGATTCTAGGCGTGTCACCATTAGGCAAGTCGACCTCGATAGGGCCGTTGTCAAAAATCAGCGATGTCGCTCGGCGATTGAACAGGCTAGCGGTGTAAGAAGTGCGGTAGGGATCGCCGGCAATCCAGGGGTCAGTAAAGCTGACGTCAAAGAGAAAGTCTCCTCGGGTCGTCACTCGGCCTTCGGTCCTGAGCTTCTGGTTATTGCCGCCGAAGTTGTCCTGGTTGTAGCTGAGCTGGCCAAATAGATCGCCGCGTAGGTTGAAGCCAAGCGATGCCCCAATCGATCCGGTGTCGCGCTCAGCAATATTGACGGTGACCTTGACCTTACGCGGATCTTCATCGCCGGGATCAAGCGACAGCCGGATATCTTCAAAGATGCCAAGGCCAAAGGCGCGACCAATATCTTCTTGAATCGCACTTTGTTGAAAGACGTCGCCTGGCTCAGTCTCAAACTCGCGGGTGACAATAAAGTCGCGGGTTTTACCGTCGATGGGGTCACCGTCTTCATCGGTCATTTCCCCGTCAGCGGTAATGTAGCGGACCTCAATGGACTCGATTTCCCCTTCGGCCACGATCAGGGTGACAGTGCCATCCTCAGAAATCTGGGGGGCGGCTGTCACCTGGGCGAGCACATAGCCGTTCTCTTGGTACCAGTTGTTCAAATCAAGGACGCCGTCTTGAAAATCGCGCAGGTTTAAGATTTGGCCGTACTGATCGCTAAAAATGTCATTGACAACCTCGTCGGGTAGTACCTGGCGGTTGCGGACATCGACATTGGTCAGGACGGGATTAGGCTCTACAAAAAAGGTGACCTTAACGCCAAGTGGCGTGTCCTCTGGGCTGGCACTCACGTTAGCAAAGAAGCCGGTGCTAAAAACGCTATTAATATCTTCTTGCAGCTGGCTGCGTGTGGTGGTTCGGCCAGGTACAGTGCTCACGGCTCGATACACCGCGTCGACGAGTTCTGGTGGCAGGAGTTGCTGGTCGTTGGTTGAAACCACGTCCACTTCAGAAACTAGCACACGGGTTTCTTCAGCCGCTGCAGGCTGGTCGGGCTCGTCAGGGGTGACTGCATCCGGTTGCGCTGGCGTTGCTTCTGGTGGGACAACGTCTACGTCTACCTCTACGTCAGTTTCTGTTTCGTCCGCAGGGGGTAGAACGTCCGGTCTAGTGGGCAAAGATAGATCAGGGGAAGGAGCTTCTCCGTCTTCTGTCTCTACAGTTCCTTCGATGTCCACATCGACTTCACGCTCCCCCGGCAGAGGCGCTGCGGGTAAGTTGATCAGCTCGTCGGGTGGTTCGTCCTGTTTAGTCGCTCCCTCTAATAGCTGTGCGAGCACCGGCTGCGGATTCACCTGCGAGTCGGCAGGAGACAGGCTGCCAAGGGATAGAGATGGCTCAGCCTCAGTTAGTTCAGTCGCCTGGCTAGGTAAACCGGCGATCGCAACCAAACTAAAACAGGCTACAAGAGCCGGGGAAACACGCATAACCACTTAATCCTTGTATAAATTCACTCCTCACAGCGCCCTCACTGCTCGTAGCGGTCTAAGCTTTCTCCCTATCTAGACGAGGAATGAGAGAAGACACCCCGCTACAGCAGCGTAATTCGAAGCGCTTGCTTCAAATTGACGCCTAGCAGACCAGAAGCGGCCTGACGTAAATCGATTTCGACAGATCTTACCGCACTGTTAAGCTTGATACGAAAATTCGCTGTGACAGAATCGCAGGCTACACGTTGGGGGAGGGGAGGGGGCTGAGCGTAGTCGAAGCCTGGGTTCTTAATTCTCAAGCTGGATCAGGATTCGATTCAGGACTGCCTGGTAGCCTTCTGATACATTGCCCAGGTCTTGCCGGAAGCGGTCTTTGTCCATGACTCGCTTGCGTTCGTCAGGTTCGCTGGCGTCCCACAGACGGCAGGTGTCTGGGCTGATTTCATCGGCGAGCAGCAGCTCGCCGTGCTGATCGGTGCCGAACTCCAGCTTGAAGTCTACTAGCGTGATACCGCAGCGGGCGAAGAACTGGCTCAGCACCTGGTTGACGCGCTGGGCTTGGTCAGTGAGCTGATCGAGTCGCTGAGCGGAGGCGATGTCCATGGCAAAAATGCGATCGCGTGTCAGCAGTGGGTCACCTAGCGCATCATTTTTGTAGTAGAACTCCACTAAAGCCGGGTCTAGTGGCGTCCCCAACGCAATTCCGGTTTGCTTGCATAGGCTGCCGGCGGCAATATTGCGCACAACGACTTCTAGCGGCACAATATCGACTCGCTTGACGCGCATTTCCCGAACCGCCGAGTCGCTGCCCGTCAGCGCCAGGAAATGGGTGGCGATGCCTTGTTTTTCTAATAGGGCGTACAGACGAGCGGTTACCTTGCAGTTGACGACGCCCTTTTGGGCAATCTGGCCCTTTTTTTGGGCATTGAAGGCGGTGGCGTCGTCTTTGAAGTAGGTGATCAACACCTCAGGGTCGTCGGTAGCGTAGATAATCTTGGCCTTGCCTTCGTAGAGCTTTTGGGCATGGCGTTCGGCAGAGTCGGTCATAGGGACGAAATGGATAGCAACCTGCCTATTATCGCGTCCAGTCTGCTGATTATTTTGTCGTCATCACGTGGACCCCGTCCCAGTTTTCGGCGGGCGGGCGCTGTAGATATTGCCGGGCGCGGCTGAGATGAAGGGCAGCAGCTTGGTCATCGGGGTGCAGGGCTAGAGCTGAGGTAAAGCGGGCAGCAGCTAGCTCAAAAGCCATGGCTTTGTAGGCTTCACGGCCCTGGTTATAGCGCTCTAGAAAGAGTTTCATGTCGGCGGTGAGAGCGGTGGTGCGATCGCCGATGAGCTCATAAATTTTTACCGGCTCTAGCTTGCCTTTCACCCGAATGAGATCCAGCTCTCGTACCCAGACTTTGTTCCAACATAGGTCGTACGTGTGCTGGCTCAGAACGATGTCGCAGCCATACTGCTTGGTAATGCTTTCGAGCCTGGCGCTGAGGTTCACCCCGTCGCCGATCACCGTATATTCCATTTTGCGCTGGGAGCCGATGTTGCCAGAAACCACCTCGCCAGAACTCAGGCCAATGCCAATACGAAGTTCTGGCTGACCCTGGGCGCGGCGATCGCGGTTGAAGACGACTAGCCGCCGCCGCATATCTAAAGCTGCCTGCACCCCTGACCAAGCGTGGTTGGGCAACGGCAGGGGTGCTCCGAACACCGCCATCAGCGCATCACCAATAAACTTATCCAGCGTGCCCTCACAGTGAAAGACCGATTCCACCATCGTTTCAAAATATTCGTTGAGCATCGAGACGACGTCAGCGGCCTCTAGTGCCTCGGTTAGCGTGGTGTAGCCTCGGATATCGGAAAACAGTACCGTTACATCCTTGCGCTCGCCGACCATCAGCACATCTTCACCCAGCGCCATCACTCGCTCCGCCACACTCGGCGTCATATAGCGGTACAGCGTAGTTTTCATTCGCTTTTCCTGACTGATATCTTCGAGCACGACCAGTCCGCCCCGAACGCCCCCGCCAGGATCGCTCAAAGGACTCACGGTCAGGTTGATGCTGCGGTTCCAACCAACGACCCGCTCGGGTGAAACAAAGCAGTCAGGGTCGCCCCAGAGTCGGTAGCGAGTCGACGCGTCGGTACTGCTGCTGTCGGCGACGGCCAAGACGCAGCCCTTAATCCACTGACCGTTCTGAGCGGCCTGACTCCTGAGCTCCTCTGACACTGACACTGTCAGCGACTGTTCTGGCACATAGTGGCGAGCCCCGTGATGCAGGCTGTCTTCTAACCGGTATTGCAGCCGATCTAGAGGGACAACATGCCAGATATAGCGACCGATGAGTTCCTGTTGCCACTGCTGGGCGATCGCTACATTCACCCGCTCCTGAACATCGGCATTCATACCCCCTTTGTAGTCGGCTATTTCTCCGGTGGGGCAGCCTAGCAGCTTCAGCGCGGCTTCGTTGATAGTCACGATTCTGCCAGCCATATCGGTCGAAATCACCGCATCTGACAAGCTCTCTAGAATGTCCTTTTGATACTGCTTCTCCAGCAGAATCTCTTGGAATAGCTGAGCATTTTCGAGCGCGATCCCGGCCTGGGTATTGAAGGCACGCATGAACGACTCGTCGAGCGACGTAAACTGCCCTTGAGCTTTGTTAATCAGCTGGCTGACGCCGATCAGCTTACCGCCGGAGTTGAAGACGGGCATGCATAAAATGGTGCGGGTGCGATAGCCTGTCTTGCGATCTGAGGAGACATCGAAACGGGGATCGCGGTAGGCATCTAAGATATTTAGGGCCTCACCAGTTCCGGCGACATGGCCAACGATGCCCTTATCTGCCGGTAGCCGCAGGTCAATCAAGGCTTGACCGTCGGCGCTCTGCACCTGTGACCACAGCTCATTATTAGCCTCGTCTATCAGCCACAGCGTACTTCTGTCGGCCTGCATAAGGTTGCGGGCGGCGGCCATGACCGATTGCAGGGTCACTTCCAGGTTCAGGCTTTGCTCCATAGAGGAGATCGCCTTCAGGAGCGCGGCCACGCCTTTTTGATTGCGGGCAGCAAGGTAAAATGACTGGCAGCTTTCGAGCAAGATGCCGATAGAGGGCGCGAAGTGGGCAAAGCGGGCCTCGTCTTCAGTAGAAAAAGGCTGGGTACCGATTTTGTTGAGAAGCTGAGCGACTGCCACCACCCGATGGTCGCTATTCGTCACTGGCATACATAAGATATTGCGCGTCAAGTAGCCCGTCTGTCGGTCTGTGGCATCGCTAAAACGCTCGTCCGCGTAGGCGTCGGGAATATTCAGCGTTTGGCCAGTAGTGGCGACATACCCAGCAATTCCTTTATCAAGCGGTAGCCGAATCTCCAGGCTATCCGCACCGCTCCCCTGGGCAATTTTCGACCATAGCTCTTGGCGGTCTTCATCGACAACAAAAATAGTCGTGCGCTCAGCCCGTAAGATCTGACCAATCTTGAGTGTAAACGTCCCTAGCAGCTCATCCAGCATCGGCTCCAGCGACTGGTTATTGATTAGGTCAATGACCTTGAGAAACTGCTTAAAGTCGTGGGTGGTAGATTCTAAAAAATCAATAAAGTCGGGGATGGAAAGGTCTTCGACACGCTCAGCTAAGCGGCCATGACTGTGCTGAGAGAGGGCTAAAAAAACACTGCTAGTCGTTGACTGAGCCATGATTACTATTTTTCAAAAATGGGAGAAGCACCGCCTTTAGCTTTCCCGGTTGTGCCGCTCACTTCGCGGGTGCTAATTCATTAGAATAGCGATCGCCTACTCATGCAGCGGGTCTGCCTGCCCATAGCGACCTTCGGTTCGGCAGGCTTTGCGCTAGCTGGCGCTATAGTTTAAGCAGTGGTCTTTGTGCTGGTAGAGAAAAGTTGTTATGCCTAGAGCTTCCATTCTCAATCCAAACCAGAGCTATACGTTTCGTAGCTACTTTGAAATGACTCACGAGCCAGACGACATTCTGGCTGAATTTGGGGCTACCTTAAGGCCCACTAAGTTTGACTTCTCTGGCTTTGATATTGCTGAGGTAATGTTCCCACTCTCTGGCCCGACCTCAGTCAAAGACTTCGAGCAGTCAGTTGCTCGGATGAAGTCAGATATGGACAGACGTCGACCTAATGTCAGACTTACCAGCGAAGCGGCGCGTAGAGAGATTCTGATTGCCCCAATCGTGCTTGCTTTGATTGACTTCACTGATGCTCAGCTAAGAATTGAGTACGGCGTTAGGGTCTCTGACCAGCTTAAGGGCTCACTTGACTACTATTTACAGAGCCAGCATAACTGCCTGGTAATTGAAGCTAAAAACGCAGATTTAGAACGAGGGTTTGTACAGCTTGCAGTAGAACTCATTGCCTTAGATCAATGGACTGATTCGGACGATCCAGTTCTTTATGGTGCTGTTTCTACTGGGGACATTTGGCAATTTGGTCGGTTTCACCGAGCTAGCAAGCAAGTCGAGCAAGACCTATCGCTGTATCGGATCCCTGCTGATTTGGCAGCTTTGTTTCAAGCACTGCTCAGCATTTTAATGGGGCAAATTTAGACAATCTGCCCCAGGGAGACATAAGACGCATAGGTTAACAAAGCTGAGCCAACTAAAGAACTTAGAGCACCGACGATGTTGCCGACAAAGACAGTTCTGTTCAGCCAACTTCCTGTCCAAGATAACCCTCTGTCTCCAGCGAAAGGTTCGAGCGTCAGTGCAAAGCAAAATCCATATCCTGACGCCGCGAAAACTATCGATAGTAACCACTGAACTGCTGTCGGTACCTGCAAAAGCGTGAGAATGGCAGAGATTGCAATCATCGTAGTTGCACCTAGTGAAAGCGCTCCGTGCGCTAGCTTCCAAGCTCTGATAACTTCCTCGCTTTTCTGTTTTGTGATAGCAATACCGTAGGGCATTCCACACAAAAGCCCAATCAAAAGAACAACTGAGCCGTGAAACAACAGATACTGAGCAGGCGCTTCCATACAGCGGTTCTCCCTACAGCCTAGCTTTAGCAGGGGGCATCACAACTTTAGTGGCAAGCCCGACCGACTTGAGTCCTTTAATCAGCCACCAGGTCATGTCGATTTCCCGAGGGGTAAGGCCCGCTTTGGCCATGTTCGGAAAGGCGTGATGGTTGTTGTGCCAGCCTTCGCCGTAGGTCAGAAGGGCCACCCACCAGAGATTGCGAGAGTTATCTTCAACGTCAAAATGGCGATCGCCCCACAAATGGTTAGCCGAATTGATCAGCCAGGTGCAGTGCCACAACAAGACAGCGCGAACAAAGACCCCGTAAATCACAAACGACCAGCCGCCGATGGCATAGAGCAAAAGCCCAAGCGGCACTTGCAGCGCTAGAAAATACTTATCTAAAAAGGCGTAGTAGGGGTCGCGGGCCAAATCGGGCGCGTACTGAGCGTATACCTTGCGGTCAAACACTTCTGGCTTCAGGTAGAACATCCAAAGCATATGGCTCCACCAGAAGCCCTTCTTAGCCGAATAGGGGTCTTTTTCGGTGTGCTCAGTAAAG
The DNA here is from genome assembly GCA_049646425.1 of Phormidesmis sp. Lineage (GTDB taxonomy): Bacteria > Cyanobacteriota > Cyanobacteriia > Phormidesmidales > Phormidesmidaceae > Phormidesmis. The sequence continues at coordinate 12,005 of JBARVU010000184.1, forward strand.
GCATGGTGCTGGCGGTGTCCGGCCACCCAAAAAGTAGGGCCACCCTGGAGAGCCAATGCCCCAAAGGTAGCAATCACGTACTCCAGCCATTTCGGCACTCGAAAGCTGCGATGGCTGAGCATACGGTGATAGCCCATGCAAATGCCGATGCTGCCAGAGAGCCAGTGGAGAAGAATGGCAACGCCCAGCGCAGACCAGGAAAAAAACCAGGGAGCCAGCAGCGCTAACCCGTGGAATACAGCGAAAAAGCCGACAGTGGCCCAGCTAATCGGATCAGTAGACTTCTGGCCTACAGATTGCCCTTCGGCTGTAGGGGGCGGCGCGACCGGCATTGGACGTACAAAACTTTTGGCGGGGGCGTGAGTGTTCATAAGCTCCTTGGAATGCTAAGGTGCAAACGCGCTAGACTATTGCAAGTGTTGCTTGCATATCAAGTTTAACTCAGGTTACCTGAAAATTGCAAGTACTACTTGCAAAAATATTTCATGAGCGATCCGTCAGTAGTTTCAATAGCTGAGTTTTGCCAGTGGATTTATCGTTTAACAGAGATGACTGAAAAGAAGCTATCTAGCCGCGAAAGGATTGTACGCTCTGCGCTGTCGCTGTTCTCGCGGCAGGGAATTACAGCCACGACGACAAAGCAAATTGCCGAACAAGCCGGGGTAAACGAAGTGACGCTGTTTCGCCAGTTTGGTAGCAAGCAGGGCTTGCTTTTGGCCGTCTTACAGGAAGCGCCGATCTTGACATCAATGCAAGCGGCACTGGCTGAGATCGTGGGCGCAAACGATCCCCTAATGGCATACGGGGAGCTAGGATTAGAGCTGCTTGGCAAGGTGCCGGAGCTGGTGCGATCGCTCATTGGCGAAGCCGGTCAGTCCCCTTTAGAAAATCAGCAGGCACTGGGCCAAACGCTGCGTCAGGCCAACCAGCAAACGGTGGGCTATCTGCGAGCTGCGCAGCTGAACCTGCCGCTAAGCGTCTCTTTTGAAGCGGTAGCTAGCCTTTTGAATACACTGATTTTAGGCTATTCGGTACTGGAATTCAGCAGCGGGGGCGATGGGCTGTGGCGAAATCAGGAGGACTTTTTAAGTGCGGTAAAGGCTTTGGTTGTAGAGGGGGAAGCGGTTTTGGCAACCAGCGGCGATAAGCCGGTAGAAGCGGTGGCAGATTTACCAGCGGAAACGGTGCGATCGCTTTTTCAAAAAGCTAGAAAACTCGGCCCGCAGGAATATGCCCTGGTATACGTACTGTTCGGCGCGGGACTGCGCGTAGAGGAAGCTGCGAATTTGCAGCGATCGCACTCCCTCAGCAGCAAAGACCAGCACCTGCTGACCGTGACCGGCCTGTCTGCACGGCAGGTTCCCCTCAACCGCTGGATTATGGGGCATCGCTACGGCACCTACGCCAAAAATCCGCTGACCCAATGGCTTCGCACCAGCCCAGACGAGCAGTCCCATGTTTTTACTCAGGGCAGTGAGCCCTTGGGCACAGCTGGCATTGTCGAACGGTGGGATACCGTTGCCGCTGACATTCCGACAATGACTGCAGCCCCCACGACGCCATTTCAAGCGCGTCAGACCTGGTGTATAGAGCTGCTGATGAAGGGCATGAGCCTGGAAAATCTGAGCATTCTTTCAGGGTTAAGTTTAGAATCGTTAGCAGCTTACGCGCGTCGGGCCAAAGAAAAGGCGGCTTTGGAAGAGGCGCTGGCCATTGACCAGAAGAACAAGCAGTGACAACAGCCAGTCAGCTAATTCAGGCGATGTATGCGGCGATCAATCGGCGTGATTTAGACGCGGCGATGACCTACATAGATGAGCGCTGCCTGTATCAAGATCTCAATTTTCCTCAGGCGTTTACTGGCAAGGCGGGGGTGCGATCGCTCTTTGAAGAGTCGATCAGCCGGGTGCCCAGTGACTTTATCTTTGTCATCGACGATATTGCCGGAGACGATTACGCAGTCGGCATTACCTGGCACGTAGAGCTAGGCGGCGTCCCGTTTCCGAATACGCGCGGGGCTAGTTTCTATCGGGTGTCTGCTGAGTCTGGGCTGCTGGTGTTTGGGCGGGACGTCGTCGAGTCGCCTGTGAAGCTGGGGAAAGTAGCCTTTACCATTATCCGAGCAGTCACCCCCTTAGCCCGGCGGTTTTTAAAGTCTAAGAATAGCGATGGATGACGGAAAGCTCTCCAAATTTCTATGGGTCTTAGTCGTGATATACGTAGCGCTGCTGCTGCTCTCGCTGCCCTATCAACTGCTGCCGGGGGAACCGATTTGGGCAGTAAAGCCAGAAACCCTCGCTGAGGTCGCGGCTGAATCGCTAAATTTCTTTTTTGTGCTGCCAGTTTTGAGCGCTATGCTTGGGCCGATACTCAATCTCTCAGCGCCCGTTGTCCATCCCGCCTCTGAAGCTTTTTTCAACTTTGCAGAAGCTTGGATTTTCATGTTTTTGCCTTTGCTCCTATTAGATCGGCGGGGACAGCTTCTTCCTCGGGTCGCACTTTGGTCGGCGGCGATGTTTCTCACCAATGTGTTTTTGATTCCCTATATGGCGCAGCGGCTCGTGCAGCCGACAGTGGTGGAGGCAGAGCCACCGGAAAAAGGCTGGCTGGCGCGCGGATTTGGGCTGGTAGGGCTCGTTGTCGGGACGGGGGCGATCGCCTGGTTCACCCTGGCTCGCCCTGAGTTTGGGACAGTTACTGCGAGAGGGCAATACTTCCTCCACAAGCTGGCAACCGACCGGGTGACTATCGCCTTTTGTGTCGACCTGGTGCTGTTTTGGATTTTTCAGGTGTGGCTGATCGGGGCGATCGCCCCCGCAGAGAACAGGAAACGCGCCCTACGATTTATTCCCTTTTGGGGACTGGTCCTCTGGCTGTTGGTTTAGGCACGCTGCCCAAATTAAGGCCGCTAGCGGCCTTAAACACGATTAGGATGAAAGGGTTGAATGGCAAAGCGCGGCAGCAAAAGCGCATGGAACAATGGATATTAAATCGGGATTTGTAGGTACCGTTGGCAATACGCCACTGATCAGGCTCAATAGCTTCAGTGAGGAAACCGGCTGCGAAATTCTAGGCAAGGCAGAATTTCTAAATCCAGGCGGATCTGTGAAAGATCGAGCCGCGCTCTACATCATTGAGCAAGCCGAAAAAGAAGGCCGACTCAAGCCCGGTGGCACGGTAGTAGAAGGAACAGCAGGCAACACGGGCATCGGTCTGACTCATATCTGCAACGCCAAGGGCTACAAATGCGTCATCATCATTCCAGAAACCCAGTCTCAGGAAAAAATGGATCTGCTGCGCACGCTCGGCGCGGATGTGCGCCCGATCCCGGCTGTGCCTTACAAAGACGACAACAACTACGTCAAGGTCTCTGGCCGTCTGGCCGATGAGCTAGACAATGCGATTTGGGCCAACCAGTTTGAGAACCTGGCCAACCGTCAGGCACATTACGAAACCACTGGCCCCGAGATGTGGGCCCAAACCGACGGCAAAATTGACGGTTGGACAGCGGCAACCGGCACAGGCGGCACCTATGCTGGCGTAGCCATGTTCCTCAAAGAAAAAAATCCCAACGCGCGCTGTGTGGTCGCCGACCCGATGGGCAGCGGCCTGTATAGCTACGTGAAAACGGGCGAAATCAAGCCGGAAGGCAGCTCGATTACTGAAGGCATTGGCAACAGCCGCGTGACTGGCAATATGGAAGGCGCCCCGATTGACGACGCGATTCAAATCGACGATCACGAAGCGCTGCGGGTGCTCTATCAGCTGCTGTATAAGGAAGGGCTGTTTATGGGCGGCTCGGTGGGGATCAATGTCGGCGCAGCGGTTGCCCTGGCCAAGGAAATGGGGCCTGGCCATACCATCGTGACAATTCTGTGTGATGGCGGCTCGCGCTATCAGTCCAAAATTTTTAACCGCGAATGGCTCGAATCTAAAGGGCTCTGGTCTGATGACTTTTTACCGGCCTGAGCCTCAAAAGCCAAAGAGAATTTGAGAGGTTAGCGGCGTAACGCTGGCAGTCTGTCTCACAGCTATATCTTTAGGTGGATTTATTTTTGCAGACAAGAAAAACGTACTCATAACGAGTATGATTTAACTTGTGCGTAGAGACGCATCTTGGGCGAATGGTGGCTGTATCTAACAATTTACGGTTGCGTCACAATGCTTTTAAGATTTCTGGTAGTACCGTGTCTCTACAGTTGTTAAGTCGAAAGGAGACTTTTATTTCATGGCACTCGAAAATCGTGAAGGTCAGAAAGTACCGAACGTAACATTTCGCACCCGTCAAAACGAAGAATGGGTAGATGTCACTACCGATGACCTTTTCAAAGGTAAGACTGTTGTTGTCTTCTCACTTCCGGGTGCATTTACCCCGACTTGCTCTACGACCCATTTGCCAGGCTACAACGAGTACGCTTCGCTGTTCAAGAAAAATGGAGTCGATGACATCATCTGTATGTCGGTCAATGACACTTTTGTCATGAATGCCTGGGCCACTAACCAGGAAGCTGACAGTATCACCGTCATTCCCGATGGTAACGGCGAATTCACCGAGGGCATGGGTATGCTGGTGGACAAAGAAGACCTCGGCTTTGGCAAACGGTCTTGGCGCTACTCCATGCTGGTTAAAGATGGCACCGTCGAGAAAATGTTTATTGAGCCGGAGGTGCCTGGCGACCCGTTTGAAGTCTCTGACGCTGAGACGATGCTGAACTATATCAACGAGAAGGCCGGCAAGCCTCATCGGGTATTTATGATTAGCAAGCCGGGTTGCCCATTCTGCGCCAAAGCCAGAGATATGCTGGAGGCTCATGGCATGAGCTATGAAGAAGTTGAGCTAGGCAGCGGCGTGACCACCAAGTCGCTCTATGCGGTTTCTGGAGCAGGCACAACGCCTCAAATCTTTGTCGACGGGCATTTAGTAGGCGGATCAGATGATTTGGAAGCCTACTTTGAGAAGCGGGAAAAAGTTGCCGCCTGACGAGTTCTTTGAAGCGCTTTAGTGAAGGTCTATTGGTACGGGTTTCAATCGTGCGTCAGTGCTATAGACTTCTCTGCTTGTAACCGATCCCTCTTTTCAAACGCTGATAGTGTTGGCCCCATCAAACTGGGTCAATCAGCATTGAAGAGAGGGATTTCATCTCTAAAAGGGGATCATCCATTTGCGGATTCATTTATGATCTGTAGAGAGTGATGACCTAGGTTCAATATTTCTCAGTATCTTGTAGATTGCTATTTCTAATTTCTTTAGCACTGACCATTTTTCTATCCGGAGCAACTCATCTATGGCATATGATTTTGACCTTTTTGTAATTGGCGGAGGCTCGGGCGGTATTGCCACAGCAAGACGAGCGGCTTCTTATGGGGCCAGAGTTGCCGTGGCCGAAAGTGATCGTCTAGGCGGCACCTGTGTCAACAGAGGCTGTGTCCCCAAAAAATTGATGGTCTATGCCTCGCGCTTTCCAAAATACGCATCGGAATCGGCAGGCTATGGCTGGGACGTTGAGCCCGGTAGCTTCGACTGGGAAAAAATGATCACCGATGTCAATAACGAGGTAAAGCGACTCAACAGCATTTACCAGCGGATGGTGGATAACGCCGAGGTCAAAATATTTCCTGTCCATGCAAAGCTGTTAGATGGTCACACGGTGGAAGTTGGCGATCAAAAAGTTACGGCTGAGAGAATCTTGATCGCGGTTGGCGGAAAGCCCGTTAAGCCGGATATCCCTGGCATTGAACATGCGATTACTTCTGATGGAATGTTCGAATTGACCGAGCAGCCCAAGCGTATGGTGATCTTGGGCGGTGGCTACATTGGCTGCGAGTTTGCCTGTGTGATGAACGGGCTGGGTACTGAGGTGACCCAGGTTATCCGGAAAGAGCAGATTTTGAATGGCTTTGATGAAGACGTGCGCAATGAACTGCACGAGGCGCTGGTGAAGCAGGGGATCAAGATTTTCACGAACGCTGAGATCGTGGGGATCGAGAAAACTGACGACGGTGTCAATGTCACCATCAATGACGGTGAGCAAAGGGTGATTGTCGCAGATGCGGTCAGCTTGGCTGCAACCGGTCGGCAACCCAAGCTAGAGAACCTGGGCCTGGAGAATACGGCGGTAGAAACGCATAAGGGTGCGATCGCTGCCGACAAATATAGCCAAACCGCAGAACCCAGCATCTACGCTATCGGGGACTGTACAGATCGCGTCAATCTCACGCCAGTGGCGATTAACGAAGGGCGCGCCCTCGCCGATACGCTCTATGGGGGCAAGTCGCGCATCATGAGCTACGAAGCCATTCCTTCAGCCGTCTTCACGACCCCGGAAGCCGCCAGCGTTGGCATCACCGGAACCGAAGCAATCGAGCAATATGGAGAAGACGCCATTCATGTTTTCCGATCCCGCTTCCGCTCGATGTACTACACGCTGCCCAATAAAGACGAAAAGACCTTGATGAAGCTGATCGTTCACACCGAAAGCGACAAAGTCTTAGGCGCGCATATGGTAGGTGATTCGGCGGCGGAGATTATTCAGGGGGTAGCGATCGCCCTTAGAATGGGTGCGACCAAAGCCGACTTTGACGCGACTGTAGGTATTCACCCCAGCTCCGCCGAAGAATTTGTCACCATGCGATAGAAGAAACTATCTGGCACTATAATTTTGAGCCCTTCTGAAGTATTCTCTTCGGGGGGCTTCTCTATAGGCGATCATGAGTATTGTTCTTTGTTTATCGAAAACTTGTTAGGCATAGACAAACAACAATCGGTATTTATACTCTCTTTTTAAGAACTACTTTTTCTTCTCGAGGCGAACGCATCCGGTAACCTACTGGAAATCACATATCAGAGATGAAGTGCATGAAATATATGTAAAATTCGCATGATTCTTCTTGAAATGTTTTCTGCAAACCTGCGAATAGCGCAACGGGCGGCTAGGATAGTCAGCGAAGCGGATGAAACCTCCTGAAACGACTGTTCCCTGTTAGGAACAATTACCTATCACTGCCGCTACTATGACGCTTGGCAAACATGACCCCTACTGGGCACAAGCCAGCGCTCACATCGCTAACGTATTAATAGCAATCAACCAGACTTCTGTCTGAGGAATTGCCCCTTCCATCTACCCCTTCTATTCTCGATTTTGAGTTCTGATATAGCTAGCTCCACGGGCCCTACCTCACAGACTGCGCATCAGCCAAACGGTGCAAAGAGAAAAAGGCATGACCCTAGATTGACTTTATCGAAGCTTTACCTGGTTAGCTTATGTAGCCTGCATTAAACAGCAATTACCCCGATCAATTCCTAAAATCCTGTGGGTATGTTGTTTAACGAATACAGCTATCGTTACTCCTAATCTTTTTGGTTCCCAAAAACTTTTCTGTTATGAATTCTTCTCTGCTCAGCAACAAAAAGTCCTTAGACATTCTCAACCCAGTCCGCCGCCGCATCGAGCAGATCCGCGTTGACAATCGGAGGACAGCCCATCGCATCGTTTCTCTGATCCCCGCCGACTGCCCGTTCGAGCGCGACCTGAAGCTCTTTGGCCGCATCGTCGCTCATATCCCGCCTATGTGTAAGCTCAACCCGCTCTACGAGCAGCTAACCATGCTGAGATTTAGAGCCCTATGCTACCTAGTCGATGAGTGCGGCGAAGATATCACTGCCCTTTCATAGTCTGCTGAAAACGTTCGTCTACTGAAGGCACAGCCTGCTAAGCCAAATAGGTTTCTGACTCTTTGCTCAACCTCCGGTCTGCCAGACATGTCGCCTGCTATACCCTATCGTCTGCTAGATCTGTAGACCGCCAAAACTCAGTTTCAACGCTTGATATCGTCGCGCAAGTCGGCTAGGTCAGTGTAGGAATCAGCCAAATCGATCAGACTATCGCTGGTCATTGACTGTAGGCTGACTACTTCAATCGAGGTGCCGCGCGCAGAGAGCACCTGTAAAGCGTAGGCTAAGTTGCCGTCGCCGCCTAGTAGCGTCAGCGTTGAGCAATACTCGGCAATCCGCATCATATCTACCGCCATTTCTACATGTATGTTTGCTCTGCGAGAACCATCGGGCAGATAGGTGAGTTCTTTGCTAACGACGCGATGACCGTGGCGGTTGAGCCAGAGTAAAAAGCCGCGCTGCTTTTCATTTTGCGGATCAACGCCCGTGTAGAAGTAGGCCCGCAACAGCCTTCGGCCCCTGACCAGAGTCGCGAGTAGACGCCGATAGTCCACTTCTATATTAAGGTGTGAAGCGGCGTAAAAAAGATTGGAACCATCGATGAAAATAGCGATGCGATCATCACCTTGCCCCGTAGATTGATAGCTGGGCTGTGAGCTGGGAGCGCGATTGACAGTTCGTTGACTAGTCCCAGCGCGGTCGGGGATCAGAATGGGGCTGCTAGTTGGGGGCACTTTCCCGTCCGTATCGGCTTGCGAGACAGGGATCTTAGGCTCGATCACCCGTGTTTGCTCATGCTGAGGAGAATCGATCTCGGCATGAGCAATCATAAGAGCCATTTCTTTTGAAGATCTGGTGGAGGCGCTGATTAAGTGATTGCTGTTGACTTTTTTCATATCAAAGTAGGGAGCCGCGGGTTCTATCGCCGAACTAGAATCAAGAAGCCTCGACGCGATAATAGGTATCTCAAAATGCTGTAAGTCTTAATATCTTAACGGGTACTTACCACACTCAAGGAAATGCCCACAAGTAATTTAAGGAATAGACAGGCCCTGGCCAAGTATGAGGCTAACCGCGATGAGAAGGCGACGATAGAGAAGGTATCAGATCAAGATGAGACGATTTACACAGCTTTTTCGGGCGGTTGATGCGACCACGTCGACCAATGAAAAAGTCAAGGCCCTCCAGCAGTATTTTCGCAGTGAGGATCCGGCTAATGCTGTGTGGGCGCTTTATCTGCTGCTTGGCAAGACTCGCAGGCGGCTAATCACCTCACGCCTCCTGCGAGAGATCTTCTTGCAGATTTCGGATATTCCAGAGTGGCTATTTGAAGAAAGCTATGCGCATGTGGGGGATTCGGCTGAAACCATCGCGCTGCTGCTGCGCGATACGCCCATTGCGCCCACAGGGGCTTCTACGGCAGACGGCGAGACACCGCTGCATGTCTGGATGGAGGAAATTATTCCGCAGGTAAAGCAGCTCAAGCAGACGGACGAGACTCAGCTTAAGCGCTTGGTGATTGACTGGTGGGCGCACCTCTCAGAGGGCGAAATTTTTGTGCTAAATAAGGTGCTGACCGGTGCTTTTCGGGTGGGGGTGAGCACTAAGCTGGTAATCAAGGCACTGGCGGCTGAGTATGGGCTAACAGAGGCGGTGGTGTCTCATCGGCTGATGGGTGAGATCGATCCGACGGCGAGCTTTTACGAGGCTTTGATCGATCCCAATGACGCGGATACTCAGCCGAGCCAGCCGTATCCCTTCTTCCTGGCTTCGCCGATTGATGTGGAGAAGTTCGCATCTGAGGCTGAGGATATGGCGCAGTGGCAGGCCGAGTGGAAGTGGGATGGCATTCGCGCTCAGCTGATTCACCGCGCCGATCAGGTGTTTATCTGGTCGCGGGGTGAAGATTTGATTACGCATCAGTTCCCTGAGTTTGAGGCGGCGCTGAGGACGTTTCCAGTGGGGACGGTGCTGGATGGTGAGATTGTTTGCTGGGATGGCGATCGCCCGCTGGACTTCAACTATCTGCAAAAGCGCCTGGGCCGCAAGCGGGTGGGCAGAAAGCTGATGGCTGATAATCCGGTGCACTTTATTGCCTACGATCTGCTGGAGCAGGCGGGGGAAGATGTGCGATCGCAGCCCTTGCAGTCCCGTCGCACTGCTCTGACCGAGCTGATTGACGCTCATCCTAGCGATTTGATTAGCTACGCCCGACCCTTGGTGGTGGAGTCTTTTGACGAGCTGGAGGTGTGGCGATCGCGTTCTCGTCAGCAGGGTGCGGAAGGGCTCATGCTCAAGGCTATTGACAGTCCTTACCTGGTGGGTCGGAAGCGAGGCTACTGGTGGAAGCACAAAGTCGATCCGATGACGCTGGACGCGGTGCTGATTTATGCGCAGGCGGGTACGGGCAAGCGGGCAAACCTGTTTACAGACTATACGTTTGCACTGTGGAAAGGCGATACGCTCGTGCCCTTTACCAAGGCGTATTCGGGGCTAGACAATGCGGAGATTGAAAAGCTAGATCGCTGGATTCGACGGCATACGCAAGAAAAGTTTGGCCCGGTGCGGTCGGTGGAGCCAGTGCATGTTTTTGAGATTGGCTTTGAAGGCATTGCCGAATCTAAGCGGCACAAGTCAGGCATTGCCGTTCGGTTTCCGCGAATATTGCGCTGGCGGACGGATAAGCCGGTGGCTGAGGCAGATACGTTGGCGAGTGCGATCGCGCTGCTGAATAGCTACCAGGCTTCTTAGAAAGGCTAACTGCCGCTGCGTACAATTTCTCTCTCCGACCGTCTTTGAGTTTCTCCCCAAAGTTCTAAAGGCAACAGGCTGGGCTAAAGGAGGTCTGCCTAGAAATGGTCGCTCTTAAGGTAAATGCGATTGCCCGCCGTCAGCACACTGTAACTACCCAGCATCTCACGCCCCGCAACCCTTCCCACATCATTTGTATGCACCCTTCTAAAGGGCGCTACTGAGTTTTTTCAACGACATCCTTTAAAGCGGCTTTAGCCTTTGCGTACTGATATGAAAAACCCGCTGCCTGGGTTCGCTCCGGCAGCACTTTCTGCCCCTTAAGGACGACGACTGCGCCATCGCCTAGCAGCGCCTCAATCGCGAAGTCTGGTACGGGTAGCCAGGAGGGGCGATCCATGACCTCGCCCAAGGTGTCGGCAAGTTCCTTCATGCGCACGGGCTCTGGCGCGGTGCCATTGTACGCGCCGTGCAGGGAGGAATCGAGCAGTGCCTGGATGTATAGACTGACCAGATCGTCGATATGAATCCAGGAAAACCACTGCTGACCGCTACCGATGGGGCCACCGGCATAGAGCTTGAAGGGCATGATCATTTTGGCAATGGCGCCACCATCGCCGAGCACGATGCCGGTACGCACAATCACCACCCGGACGCCGAGGTCTTTGGCCTTGTTTGCTTCGGCTTCCCATGCCTGACAGACCTGAGAGAGGAAATCGTTTTCTATGGGTTCGCTAGTCTCAAAAAATTCTGCGGTTTCGCTGGTGCCGTAGTAGCCGATGGCCGAGCTGCTGACCAGAACAGAGGGCTTTGGGTCGGCTTGGGAGATGGCTTCTACGAGCTTCTGGGTGCCGAGTTTGCGACTGTTGAGGATGCGGTTTTTGCGATCGCTCGACCACCGCTCAGAAATCGGCTCACCGGCCAGGTTGATCACCCCGTCACAGCCAGAAATCGCTGCCTGCCAGTCACCGGAGGCCGTCGGCTGGTAGGCCACATACTCCAAAGGCTTAAACTTGCTCGCTGAGAATACTTTGCGGGCCTTCTCTACGCTGCGCGTGAACACCTTGACCTCATGACTTTCGTCCACCAGGCGGGCGACCAGATAAGAACCCACAAACCCTGTCGCACCCGTAACGGCAATTTTCATAGCTGGGCGATCTTCCTTACTAACTACCTTTCATAGTAGCGAGCTGAGGAGCCGCACGGGATAGAACATCAGCAGCATTCAAATGGGTAGCAGGAAACCGAAAATTCAGCCATTCCGACCGCTAGCGGGTATAGTGTTCTCGAACAAATCTAACCGATAGATATTCTGAACCGGGAGCGAAACCTATGAAGCAAGTCAATTTCGTAGTGATTTTCGTAATTTGTCTGGCGCTGGTGCTGTTTGGCATTGAAAATACGACGCCCTCTGTGATTCATATCGTTCGGGGCGTGGATGTCGAAGCACCGCTGAGCGTAGAGCTAATTATCGCAGCAGGTGTGGGGGCGACGCTGGCCTGGGTGTTTAGCGTGTGGGTGCAATTGCAGGATGTGGTGAAGAAGAATCCTGAGATTAAGCAGCAAGAGCTGAAAATCCAGCAGTTAGAAGAGGATGTAGAGCGCTACAAAGTGGAGCTAGAGCAGCTGCCGATGCTGCCGCAGGCCGATGAGACGGCGTCGGATGAGGCTTACGTGCAGTGAAGCTAATTTCTGGCTTATGAAGCAACTGGGCTACTCTGTGAGAAGGCAAAGCCTACGAGGCAACCGAGCATTGAGCGCAGTCAAAATGCGGCCTACAGAAGACCACATCTACCAAGTTAGAATATCTGTACTAAAGTGTATTTGTACTGGAATGCATGAGTGCTAAGAGCTGCCCGAGCTAAGAAAGCAGCGCTTACCAAAACCTGTTGTCGACGGATAGCTTTTTATGTCGAGTTCTTTGGCTCAGGGCGCGATCGCCTTTTTGATCGATCTTGCTGAAAAGGGTGAAATCGATCCCTGGGATGTGCAGGTGATCGATGTGATTGATCGCTTCTTGAAAACGCTAAACGAGCAGCCTGTGGTGAAAAAGCCGACAGAGCAGGGGCGGTCGTCTTATGAGTCGAGCTTGTCAGAGTCCGGGCAGGCGTTTCTATACGCTTCGATGCTGGTGCTGCTAAAGGCAGATACGCTGGTGCGCCACGAGCAAGCGCAGGAAGCCGTGCTAGAAGATGATTTCTTTGAGGATGAGGCTGACTACCCCGCAAATGAGCTGCCGCACAATCTAGAGAGACATATTCATCGACGCGCGGTGGCCCCGCCCCCGGCAAAGCGACAGGTGACACTCAACGAGCTAATTGGTCAGCTAGAGGCGATCGCCGCCGCCATGAGTGAGCCTGCAAAAGTGCGATCGCGCAGCCCCAAGCCTCACTCCAAACGAGAGGCGCAAAAAGCCATTTCCGAACTTGCTCACCAGGAGAACCTCAACGAAATCGCCGATGCGCTGAATGCCTTCTTAGAAAATCACTGGGATGAAGTCTTTGAAGACACGGTCAACTGGATGGACTTTGAGCTGCTGCTCACCCACTGGGCCAACTTTCGCCCGGAGGTGCTGGGCGGCCCGATTAAAGGTGAACTCTCTGAAGCGGATTACAAGCATGAGAAAGTTGGCGTTTTTTGGGGACTGTTATTCCTCACGTCTCAATCAAAGGTAGAGCTGCTGCAAGAGAACTTTTACCAGGATTTAAAGGTTCGTCAGCTTAACGAGGCTACCTTAGCAGAAGTCCCTTCCTACGTCTTACCCGATTAGCCATCCGGATGAGTGCAGCGCTAATACCTGTCTACGATCTGTTGAAAAATGCCTAGCAGCTTGTCTAACTCATTCACATAGTATCGCTGAGCATCAATAGAAACAATGTTCGCTTCGAGGGTTAAAAACTGCCAGTCTTCCCCAGTTGTAACACAGCCGTAGACAACAGGAATTTCATTCCCCTCAATCTGGTTAAATTTCTGCGCGCCCAGCATTTGAGCAATGCACTGGCCTAACCCACCTTTGATATCGCTTTTCTTGGCTTCTACTAAGGAGATAATCGGCGTTTGCATGGTCAAAGAGCGCGATCCTTTCGACAAAATAAAATCGCATTCGCCTTTCAGTCCGCTCTCGCCGTCGACGTCTAAATTTTCCCCAGAATAAATAAAAAGATTTTCCTCATTACGACGTTCTAGCTCGATCAGGATCGGCGCAATGATAAATTCCGAACGGGCCTTTTCGCTGGAAGATGACAGCGCTAACTTGAGGCTGTATTTGAGGGTTTCGAGCAGCCAACTGCTGGGAGCGATCGCCGCTGCCGCCGCAAAAAGCGGAACAGATCTCTCTATAAGCCCAAACGCTTTCTTTACCTGACTCAACGAAAAATCACTATATGCCATAGACTCAATCAAACATTTACGGCTAGCGCGATATTCGATGCCTTAGCCAAACTATATCGCACCGCCGCTCTCTATGTTTTTCTTTCCCTAAGTCAGTATCCCTAGTCATACAGATGAAATGCCGAGCGAGTTTATGCCTGCCCGGTCAGAATGCTGAGCAAGGCTGGAAACAGCGCTTCAATATCGGCGGGAATACGATACAAGGTCAGGTCTTGGTCAACCTGCCTGGCCGCCCTTTTGAATCGGCCAAACTGCCAGACGTCCCCGGTAGAAACAGCCCCGTAAAGAATAGGCGCTTCAGAATCAATCCATTGATCTAACGCGATGAGTTCCACGGCTAGCTGCGTGAAGCCGCGAGTGAGATCCGCATTTTTCGCTTCGATAACAAGCAGGCTATAGGGGCTTTTGATGTAGTAGTCCAGCGACCCCTTGAGCTGATCAGAGACATTGACGCCATATTCGATCCTGAGCTGCGCATGAGTGTAGTCAATCAGCGAGAGCATCACTGGCGCGATCAAAATTTCTCGTCGAGCGGCTTCGCTTGTTAAGCTCACAAAAGGTAGCCGCCTCTGCATATCTGCTTTTAATAGAGCAACTGATCGATCAAAAGCTCCTGCTGACTCAACTA
>JBARVU010000185.1:0-13961 GCA_049646425.1 Phormidesmis sp.
AAATTAGAGAAGTCAAACGTCGTTCGCTCCAAAGAACAGCCAAATTCAGCCAGAATATCCTCTGGCTCGTGGTTCATTTCAAAGTAGCTACGGAAGGTGTAGCTCTGACCTGGCTTGAGAATTGAGGCTCTAGGCATAGCGACTCTCGACCCGCAAAACAACCAATGCCTAAACTATAGCGCCCACCCACGCAAGGATCACTGCACAGGTGACCACATCCTGCATAAGCTGTGCTGAGAATAGCAATATCGGGGAGAATGGGTGTAATGTGAGGCTGCTTGTCCGCATTTATCCCGGCTTACCGCTACTCTCATCACTATGGCTACTCGGCTTGAAGCCTTTCAAAGGGCGTATGTCAATTTAGATTTGCTGCCGCTGCGATCACCCAAAGAACTCGCGGCGTTTCGGGTAGAGTATGGCGCAAATGTGCTGGCCGAGCTAGAGCAACTGATCGAAGATGATGACAGTCGCGATCGCAAAACCATCTTTGCCGGGCATCGCGGCTGTGGTAAATCGACGCTCTTAGCTGAGTTTGGCCGTAAGTGTGAGCAGGGCAATTTCTTTGTGGTGTTTTTCTCGATTGCCAATACGATTGAGATGTCGGATGTTAACCATATCAATATTTTGTTTGCGATCGCCGTCAACCTGATGGCAAAAGCGGAGCAAGAATCTGTCGAAATTCCCGCATCGCTGCGGCAGGCGTTTATAGATTGGTTCGCGGAGAAAACGCAGACGATTGAAACCAAGCTGGGCACCGGCGCAGAGGTGGGCTTCAATCTGTTTTCGATTATTCAAAATAAGCTAAAGGCTGAGGCGACGGTACGCAATGAGCTGAAGCGGGAGTTTGAGCGGAAGGTGTCTGAGCTGGTGGGGCAGATTAATGCGATCGCTGCCGCCATCGAAAACGCCACCGACAAGCAAATTCTAGTCATTATTGATGACCTGGATAAACTGGACCTGGCGACGGTGCGAGAGGTCTACCGGGAGCACATTAAGGCGCTGTTCCTACCCGGATTTCGGATTATTTATACGACGCCAGTGGCCTCACTGCGAGATGCGGCGCTGCGGGCCATGCTGATCACCGAAACCGACGACCAAATTGTCGAGATGCCGGTAGCGAAGCTGTTTGGCAAAGTCGCCACGCGAACAGATCAGCCGGTACCGATTGCAGACAATCGGCTGAAGCTGTGCCAGGTGCTGAACAAGCGCATTGCGCCTGAGCTAATGGAGCCAGAGATCGCAGAAGCAATTGTATTAAAGAGCGGCGGCGTATTGCGAGAGCTGATTCGGCTGGCAAACAAGTGCTGCCGGATTTGTCTGCGGACGATTCGGCGGGCAGAAAATGCTGAAGCGATCACGATAGACCGGGCCATTTTTGACCAGGCCGTGCAAGACATGCGGCTAGACTTTGAAGCGCCGCTCGGCAAAGCCGACTATGAGATCTTGCAGAAGACTTACAGCAGCTTTGAGCCAGAAGACCCGAAAGAACAAGCCTTTTTAGACCTGCTGCACGGGCTGCACATCTTAGAATATCGCAACGGGCAGATCTGGTACGACCTTCATCCGGTCGTGACTGACTTGCTGAAGCTGAAGGAGATGATAGATGGCTGAAGCACCGCTCTCTGCTGAAAATCAGGACGCACTAGATGACCTGCTAGTCGCCATCGAAACTGGTGGCAGGCGGCTGGGTATTCTCATTGCAGTGTGTGACGACAGCCAGCTCAGAGCAGAAATTATCATCCGCTACGAACAGGCACTTGCGCCTACCTTTCGGCACTATCAGCTCACATTGGATCGCACCGAGCCCAGCTTGAAGGCGCTACTAACAGAACAGGTAAAGGACGATGAGTACTTGCAGCAAGGCGGGCAAGCGGTGATGACGATTTTGGGGAGCGATCGCCTCCTCACCCTCAAACTAGACCAGGCGCGCTCCGAACAAGAGACCTTTTTCGGCTACTTACAGTGGACCCGCGAAGGCTTAACCGACTTTCCCTTTGCGATTGTGCTGTGGGTGACCTACCAAATGCAAGAACAGCTCAGCCGCAAAGCCCCCGACTTCTGGAGCTGGCGGCGCGATGTCGTAAGGTTTGTCTCACCCAAGCGAAACGCCATACCCGCTGACGATCTGTCTGGCTTAGCGCGCGTTTCATTCACCTTGCCAGAAGAAGTCGGTAACACGCTGCCAGTGGCCGACCTGGAAGCGTTGATAGAAAATACGACCGCTAAATCGCCCAATAGTCCAATGCTCGCAAGCTTGCACCTACAGGCAGGAAAAGCCTACGCAAATCGGTTAGCGCAGGGGACCGCGCAAGAATATGAAACAGAAGTGGAAAGGGCAACCACGCACTTAGAGAAAGCGGCTCGTCTGTTGGAATCTTCAGAGCCCTCGGAGGACTACGCAAGCAGCTTAGACTGGTTAGCAAACGTCTACCAAAACCAAGGGCGGCATGAGCAGGCCGAACCGCTGTATGAGCAAGCCTTAGCGCTGAGGCGCAAGCTGCTGGGCGAAGAGCATCCCGATGTCGCCAATAGCCTCAACAACTTAGCCGCACTTTACGATAGTCAAGGGCGCTATGAGCAGGCCGAACCGCTGTATGAGCAAGCTTTGGCACTAAGGTGCAAGCTGCTGGGCGAAGAGCATTCCGATGTCGCCGCTAGCCTCAACAACTTAGCCGGACTTTACTCTAGTCAAGGGCGTTGTGAGCAGGCCGAACCGCTGTATGAGCAAGCTTTGGCACTGTATCGCAAGCTGCTAGGCGAAGAGCATCCCGCTGTCGCCACTAGCCTCAACAACTTAGCTGGACTTTACGACAGTCAAGGTCGATATGAGCAGGCCGAATCGCTGTATCAGCAAGCGTTGACACTAAGGCGCAAGCTGCTGGGCGAAGAGCATCCCGATGTCGCTACTAGCCTCAACAACTTAGCTGGACTTTACGACAGTCAAGGTCGCTATGGGCAGGCCGAACCGCTGTACTTACAGGCGATCGCCATCCTGATAGACCGTTTGGGGCACGAGCATCCTAATACGCAAGCGGGAATAAACAACTTTGAGCAGTGCATAACAGCGGCAGTACAAGCTGGAAGGCAATGGGAGCTATCTGACCATCCAATGACTCAGCAGATCATAGCATCGGTGCTGGCTCAGTAAAGGATCGGCCCGCCTTCGCAATACAACGTCGCATCGACAGGATTTATTTCAGAACAGCGCTGCTCCCGAGTTCTTCACGGTCGGCCCTTACGGTTGACCGTACTTAGCCAAGCTGTCATTTGGCAGCAGGAGAACACTATGAAGCTAAACCTAAAGCTGCTGTGGTTGTTTGTCATTGGGGTGGTGTTGGCGATCGCGCTCTACAGCGTGAACGCTTACCTCCGACTGGAAAGCGGCCCGACCGGTGAAGTCGCCGCCCCCCTATTAGAGAACTTAGGAGACCACAAGCATCCCATCACAACCGGGCACCCGCTGGCTCAACGCTACTTTAATCAGGGGTTGGTTCTGGCCTATGGCTTTAACCATGCTGAGGCCGTGCGCTCATTTCAGGCGGCGACTCAGCTCGACCCAGACTGTGCGATGTGTCACTGGGGACTGGCCTACGCCCTTGGCCCCAATATCAATGCCGCGATGGAAGCAGGCGATGTGCCCACCGCCTATGAGGCTGTGCAGCGCGCAAAGGCCCTGAGCACGGTAGTCACTGAGCCAGAGCAGGCGTACATCGAGGCATTAGTGCAGCGATATAGCGCCACCCCTGTGGAAGATCGGACGCCGCTTGACGAGGCATTTGCCCAAGCAACCGGCCAAGTCGCCGCCGCCTATCCTGACGACCTCGATGCTCAGGTACTGTACGCCGAAGCGCTGATGGACACCATGCCCTGGGACTACTGGCAAGAAGACGGCACCCCCCGACCCGAAACGACCGAAGTGCTAAACACACTAGAAACCGTGATGGCCAAAGATCCAAACCATGCTTGGGCGCTGCATCTGTACATTCATGCGGTGGAAAAACAGCGGCCTGATCTGGGGATTGCCGCCGCCGACCGGCTGGGCGATTTGGTTCCAGCAGCGGGCCACCTGGTTCATATGCCTAGCCACATTTACATTCGAGTCGGGCGCTACCACGATGCGGTCGTTGCCAATCAAAGGGCAGTGCTGGCCGATTTGGACTATGTCAGCCAGTGCCATGCTCAGGGGCTGTATCAGGTGGGCTATATGCCTCACAACCATCACTTTCTGTGGTTTGCAGCGCTGATGGACGGTGAGGAAACCGTGGCGATGGACGCGGCTCACCACACCGCCCAGGTGGATTCCGAGCTGATGCGAGAACCGGGCTATGGCACGCTACAGCACTATGCGGCCATTCCGCTATACACCCAGATTAAGTTTGAGCAGTGGGATGACATTCTCGCTGAGCCGATGCCCGAGGCGGATTTGGCTTACCCCACTGGGGTCTGGCACTATGCGCAGGGAATGGCCTATGCCGCAAAGGGTGACATCGAGAAGGCGCAGCAGTCTCTGGTGGCTTTGCAGGCGATCGCCGTCTCCCCCCAGCTAGACGGTGTGACCATCTGGGACATTAATACAACAGCGGATATTTTGGCGATCGCCACTGAAGTGTTGAATGGGGAAATCCTGGCGGCAAAAGGAGAATATGCAGGCGCGATCGCCCATCTCAGAGCAGGCGTCAGTTTAGAAGATGCGCTCAACTATGACGAACCTGCCTCCTGGTACTCACCCGTGCGACAAACGCTAGGCAGGGTGCTTCTCCAGGCAAATCGCCCGGCAGAAGCTGAAAAAGCCTATCGTGAGGATCTGGCTATTTATCCTGAAAACGGCTGGTCGCTGCAAGGGTTAGCGACAAGTCTGGCTGCTCAGCAAAAGACAGCCGCTGCTAGAGATGCTCAGCGTCGTTTTCAAGTAGCTTGGGAACAGTCTGATTTTCTTAGCACAGCAATCGTTGTTAGGTAGCCCGACAGGCTGCTGTGTGAGGGGAGAAATAGGTAGGAGATAGAAGACAGATGAAATGATTCTATCTTCTGCCTGTTTAAGGCTATCTCCCTTTGTCCCACTTTCAGGAAAAGAATGTTGGCTGCAGTGCAGGAGAATATTGTGAAGTATGTCAAGCGTAGCTGTAGTACGAAGTTATACCAAGGGGTGTTGTTTTAGACCTAGAGGTTTGGAAGTGAAGGTGCGGTCAGTTTTCCGGCAACAGCACGGAAAGCTACGTTTTATACTTGAGGAATACTTAAAACCACTGAGAATTTATCAAAACCTATGTTCTTTTGATGAAGAGATAAAAAGTAGCTTGCTCTTAAATCAATAAAATCAGATACTTTTGACGACGACTCTGGGAGTTCGTCAAACAACTGTCAGGGTTTGCATTGAGAAGAACAGCTGATGCACGGAGCACCGTATTTATCAACTTATATGTCGCTCCCTCGTCTTCGGGCAACCAGCTGTGATCCATTCGTTTACTTTTTATCCACTCCTTAACTTTCTTTGTATGAAAACTAATTTTCTGTTTCCCTACAGAACCGCTACTCTTGGAATCTCTACGGTTCTGGCTTTGGGCGTGTTAGCTCCTTTGGAGTCCTACGCTGCAACGTTTGTAGATGCCGAGCTGTACCTATCGGTCGATGTTTCAGGCAGCGTTAGCACTAGCGAGTTCAACCTGCAAAAGCAAGGCTATGCTAGCGCTTTTCGTGATACAGACATTCAAAGTTTGATCTCCTCAGCGCCAAACGGCATCGCAGCAGCTTTAGGCTACTGGGCATCTGCTAGTCAGCAAAACACGTCTGTACCGTTCACGTTGCTAAAATCTGCCTCTGACGCCAATGTCTTCGCTGACCTGATCAGCGCTACAGCTAGGCCGTTTGCCGGTTCAACCGGGGTTGGTTCGGCTATTCAATTCGCAGCGAGCGAGCTAGCCAACAATGACTTCACTGGGACAAGATCGATCATAGATGTCTCTGGTGATGGTGTTAACAATACTGGCATTTCAGCAAGTGCGGCCCGAGATGAGGCTTTAGCGAATGGTGTCACTGCCATTAATGGCTTGCCAATTGGTACTTCATTTATATTTGATTACTATGAGCGTGAGGTACAAGGGGGTGAAGACAGCTTTTCTCTTCTCGCCAACGACTTCTCTGATTTTGAAGATGCTGTGCAGCAGAAGATTCTAAAAGAGATTCAAAACGTTCCTACGCCCACACCCACACCTACGCCCACACCTACGCCCACACCCACACCTACGCCTACGCCCACACCTACGCCTACGCCCACACCTACGCCTACGCCCACGCCTACACCCACACCACCCGTCACGCCTCCGCCATCTACAGACGTTCCTGAGCCAACTTCAGTGCTGACTATTTTAGGTACTATGGCTTTGGGCGGGGTTTTGCGGAAACGCTGGAGCTAGAAGCTGAAAGGTCTAGGTCATCGGGAAAGCTAGCTTTTGACGATATTTGATAGAGGGCACGATACACTGCGCTTTCTATCAAATATCGTCTGTTGATCCAGCTTAAAACTGTATTTCCGCGTTTGGAGCTGTGAATCTCTTCCCTTAGTAACTGAAGGCGGCTGCATAAAGATTTTTGAAGGCTGTACGACTATGGTAAAGCATTTGGCTGAGTTGCCTTGATATGTTTGTCTGTCGCCTCATCTGCTGGGAATAAACATTCCAGCCGCAGCTCTTGCAGGGTAATATCGTGGGGGGTGCCGAGCGTGGTAATCGTTGTAAAAAAGCTGAGTTGTTGTCCGTCCTTATAAAAGTTTACGGTGAGCAGCGGTAGATGCCAGCTATCTTCGGTCGGGGCCTGCCATAGCTCACGCACGGTAGGGTAGCTCAACAGCTCGTCGAACAGCTTTTGAGACTGCTCATGCCCTTCTAAGCTCTCGCGATGGACGCGATGAATGAGGTGGGTAGCAGCACTTTGCCAATTGGCGATGTAGGGCCTCAATCCTTCTGGATGCAGCATTAGCTTCATTAGATTGACCTGACCGCTGAGATCAGGGGGCAGTGACTGACCTGCTAGCAACCAGCTAGTAATTTGTTCAGCCCCTCGATTGACTTTAATTTGGTTCCAATAGCGATCCATAACTAAGGCCGGGTAAGGCTCTTGCTGGCGCAGCATAAATTCTAGCGCGCGACGAATAGGGGCAACTTCAGGGGCAGATAGGTCAAATTCTGAATAGGTGGGGGCAAACCCAGCGGCGGTGAGCATCTTGTTTTGCTGGCGCAGCGGTACGTCCAGGACGGTGGCAAGCTTGAGAACCATGGTGCGACTGGGACGCGCCCGGCCAGATTCGACAAAGCTGATGTGCCGCTGAGAAACATCGCTCGCTACGGAAAGATCGAGCTGGCTAAAGTTCCTCTGTGATCGCCACTGCCTGAGCATATGACCAAAAGCATTATCTGCGCTTACAGTCGAAGCCATTACGTAAGAACCGAATGAACAGCTATCGTCACTCTATCATTACCTCTCAGGTAATTGATCTGACTATCTCTAATGCGCACAATGGAGCTATTAACTCAGCTACAAAACGCGAACAGGAGACTTTCTAACGATGGACTTAGTGAATCAGTCAGGTAGCCCAAAATTTGAAGAGGCAGGGCGAAAGCACCTGTCGCTCAAATCTCTTTATCTCAGCCTCGCCATTCTCAGCGCAGTGGCCACTTGGGGGCTCTTTCTACAGTTTCTCTTTTCGGGCGATGCTTCTATAGATGCCTTTTTTCAGCAGTCGTTCGCAACCGCTATTTCCGATCTTTGGGCAAGCGATGTCCTTATTTCTACTCTTGTGTTCTTCATTTTTGCCCGCCTAGAACTCAAGCGATTGGGAGTTCCTGCTAGTCGGTTGGCAATTTATTTCGTTGCTACTTTCTCGGTTGGGCTGTGCTTTGCTTTCTCACTGTTTCTCTATCAGCGAGAAAATTGGAAAGTCCGCGCACAGCTTGCCCAGTCTTAGAACAGGAAAGGGAAATGTGAAAATGTTCCTGCCCGATCAGGCTATCCTACCTGGTCGTGCGTTACCTTTTCGTTACTCGTTCGCCAGAGACGTTCAATATTTTTGGCAGGAATGGTGAGATGGAGAACGTCGCCAGGCTTCAGTCGGGCTTCGAGCAGATCCCAGCCGTGGAGCTCTCGCTGCTGAGAGGTTTGCAGGTAAAGCGGGACGAGATCGGCTTCAATGGCGATCATCTGTACCAGCTGATGACAAAAAGGATGCGCAGGCGTAATCAGCAGCGACAGCGCAATCCATAGAATCTCACCGGTGACGCCACTGCCGAGCACACGTCCGCCCAAAGCCGCCGCCGCAAAGGCAGGCGCGGCAATATCGAAGGGGTTTAGAACAGCCGTAAAGTCGAAGATCTTATGCATCCGGTCGGCGATCGCTGGCTTGTTACTGCGAACCACAATGGGCAAATTAGGGGCAAGCTCTTTTGCAGTTAGAGAAATTTCCAGGTTGGACATGTCGTCGCTGGTGACGACGATCAGTGCATTGGCCCGTTCGATATTGGCAGCTTCTAGCGTCACCGGTAGACTAGCATCTGAGCGAATCACTGGAATCTGCTGAGCGCGGGCCATCCCTAAAAACCGGCTGTTTTCGTCTCGCTCGATTACGACGGCTTTATGACCCTGGCTGAGCAGCTGCTGGGCAACTTTAAGACCGGTGCCGCCCATCCCGCAGATAATGTAGTGACCTTTTTGCGGTACGCGGGTGACTTCCCAAAAAGAGCGCAGGCGAGATCCCAGCACTAGGTCATTGAGCAAGGCATAAAAGACGCCAATCACCCCCGCCCCCAAGAGCATCATCACAGCAGTAAAGACTTTTACCGCTGCGGACGACTTCTCGGCAATGTCTTCGTTTCCGCCTGCGCCAGTAATCATGCCCACCGAAAAATACAGGGCATCGACCAGCGTGCCCTGGTTCCAGCCGAAGATGACATAGGCCGAGGTGGCGACCACAATGGTCAAAAACAACAGTAGCGTGACCAGTAAGCCTGATCGCAGGTGGCGCTGGAACTGCTCTAGCCAAATCAGGCTCTTTCGTAGCCGTTCCATCAAAGAGGCGCGCTGGCTCGCCATCCTGGGCCGGGTGCCGATGATCAGGCGATCGCCTGCCTGCAGCCGCCGCCCGGTACTCATCGCTTCTATCAAACTAATCTCAGTATCCGAGGTGAGATAGTGAATGAACATGCGAGCGCGGTCGTTCCAGAGATCGTTGATCGGGCGATCGCACCAGGGATGATCGACGTGAATATGCTCCTCGTAAATTGGCCAAATGCCCTGAAACAGCTGTAGATGACCAATCGCCACCTGACCCATAGCGGCAAAGGCAAAGATCGGCGCTGACAGCTCTGCGACACTCATGGTGGAATGGTGGGGCAGGGTGCGATCTAGGCGATCGCCTAAGCTCTGGTTAAACAGCCGGTTAATGATTTTGATGCGAGGGTTTAGCAGCCGCGCCTGCAGCAAAATCTCTAAATTTGTGGCATCGTCGTTGTTTGCGATGATAATCGACTGGGCTGTTTCGATCTGTGCTTTGCGCAGTGTTTCCGCCGACAGCAGATCTCCGACTACGATATCCGCTTCGCCAGGAATAGGGTATTTGTTCACACCGACGACCGCTGCCTTTTGCTGGCGTAAAAGGCACAGTATCTGATACCCGATAGAATCCAACCCATAGACAATGATTAGAGGCGTCATTGGCTTTGCCTGATAGGCATCCTGAAATATCCTTCACCATAGAAAGCGGGAGCGCATTAGTTCTGTAATAGTGGCTACGCTTTCCTCTATACGTCCGAAGTTCGACGCACTTCGTTGCAGTCGCAAAAGGTTGGCACAAGTTGTCAGCCCACCAGCAGGTCACTTGTGCCAGATCATGACTTTAGTCACCGGTATCGTCATGACCTTTGATATCTCTCAACCGAGCAGACCTTGCCTAAGCTGAAGGGGTACAGAGCGCTAGTTCGTCGCGAATAATTGCAGCGCTAGTAGCCTCTGGTTTATCCCAATCAAACAGTCCTATGCAACTTAATTTGAAGACTATCTCGTTCGGCATCCTGACAGCCGCTCTCCTCACTGCACCGTTTGCCCTCATGAAGGCTGCGGATGCAGATGATGCAGGCGGTCGCCGAGGCCCAAACTTTGAACAGCTCAATCTGACGGAAGCTCAATCTTCTCAAGTCGAAGCCATTCGCACTGAAGCTCGCAGCCAGATCGAAGCCGTGCTGACGCCTGAGCAGCGAGCCACTTTTGATAGCGAGTCTGAGCGAGGCGGGATGCGATCGCTCGATCTCACCGATGAACAACGCAGCCAAATCCGCGCCATTCGTGACAGCTCCCGTGAGCAAATTAACGCAATTCTCACCGATGAACAGCGTCAAACGCTAATGGCATCGCGCCCTGAGGGTCGAGGGCACGGCAGAGGTCGCTTCCTTGAGAATCTCAATCTGACAGAGGAACAGTCAGCCCAAATCGAGGCTATTCGGGCAGAAGAGAGAAGTCAAATGGCAGCCCTACTCACGCCTGAGCAGCGGGCTACCTTAGGTGACGGCGAGCTAGGTCGCAGAGCCTGGAAATCGCTCGACCTGACTGACGAGCAACGCACCCAAATGCGAGCGCTTCACGAGCAAGTCCATACGCAAATTAATGCGGTGCTGACCGATGAGCAGCGTCAGCAGCTGCCAGAGCGTCCTCAAGGCCGCCCGGGTGAACCTCAAACGGCCCAATAGGTACTTACAGCACTGGCAAAGATAGACCGCTTGAAAACAACTTTGCCAGTGCGTCTAGGACTGCTCGTCATGGGCATCTACACGACCAGCCTGCTTGAAGATCAGCGTCCTTGCTAGGCTAATTTATTGCGAAGTTCCTCAATTGGTAACAGATAGTCTGCTGCCGCTTCCTCACAGGTCTCACAGGCCATTCGATCAACCGCGAGCAGATCGTCGCCCCAAATGACGCGACCGATATCGACCGCTTTGCCTTTGTCGGGTTTCCAGTCGGGGCTGACAAATTTCTGGGTGCAATCTACCACGCCGCCCTCGAAAAGGTAGCCAATGCTGAAGTAAATGTCTCGCAGGATCAGGGGGACAGCCGGACGGTGAAGCTGGCCGCGAGAATGAGGACTGCGGGCTTTGTATTTGGCCCGGGGAAATAGCCCATAGAGATTCTTGAGTGACGCGGAAATTAGAGGAGATCGCTTTAAATGGGTTTTCTTAAAAGCCCCAACAGAAATGCGGCAGTCTACTTCCTGAAGCAATTTGGGCGCCAGCATGGTTTTGAATCTGACCGGATGGGGCGACTGGTTGGGATAGTCCACGCAGTCTAACTCATCTGCATCGAGCAGACGCATCCCTGCGGTCAGGAGACGATTTAACCCGTTGCGCTCGGCAATGTCAGCTAAGGACAGTTTGGAGCAGACGCCTTCGACGATGAGAATTTCAGCAGTCGGGCTGGCTTGGCGAAGACCTTGAAGGACTTGGGCGAGGACGCTCATACTAACGGTGACCGGTGGCCCCACCGGATAGCCCAAGTTGGGTTTTACCAGGATGCGCTGGGCGCCCTTAGCGGCAGCAGGCGGTGTATAAATAGGTGTTTTAATAAAGGCTTCGGTATTGGCAACGTGAGCTAGATCCATGACCTTTAGAGTAGTGACGCCTGGATTTGAGCAGGAATTTGAACGGTGGACAGATGCGCTGGAGAAGGCGAATGCCCTGCGACCGTCGCTCAAGAGCTGGTTCAAAGATATTCGTATCTTAGAAGACGGTAGACCGGTGTGGGTGTATGGACGCGGGCGATCGCACCCCGAATATCTCGGCCCTGGCACCTACGACCGCTTGGCCCGGCTATTTATCACCGAAGCTCAGGCCGCTGGCTCAGGCGCCGAGCCCTGGCAGATTCGAGACCATCGCTTCGAGTGGGGCAGCCGCACTTACCTCATGGGCGTGCTCAACGTCACACCCGATAGCTTTAGCGACGGGGGCCAGTTCGATACGGTAGAAACCGCTTTGGCTCAAGCGAAGGCGCTGGTAGAAGCAGAAATGGACATTTTGGATATTGGCGGGCAGTCTACAAGACCGGGCTCGCAGCCGACGACTTTAGATGAGGAGTGCGATCGCGTCATTCCCGTCATCAAGGCCATCCGCGCCACCGCCCACGACTGGCTCAGAGACATTCCCATTTCAGTCGATACCACCCGGGCTGAAGTCGCCCGCCGCGCCCTCGAAGCAGGCGCAGACATGATCAACGATATTTCAGGGGGGACATACGAGCCTGATATTCTCAAGGTAGCCGCTGAGCTCGATGCGTTTGTGATGCTGATGCACCTGCGGGGGACACCTGAGACGATGCAACAGATGACTGACTATGACGACCTGATGGGCGAGATTGTTACATTTTTGGCGGCGCAGGCAGATAAAGCGGTAGAAGCTGGGGTTGGGCCTAAAAAAATTTCGGTCGATCCGGGAATTGGGTTTGCGAAAACGGGCGCACAGAATATTACAATTTTGCGCGAGTTGGCAAAGCTGAGCGCGCTAGGATGCCCAATTCTGGTGGGTACTTCGCGCAAAAGCTTTATTGGTAAGCTGCTCAATCAGCCGATAGCAAAGGAGCGGGTATGGGGCACAGCGGCGACTCTAGACTGTGCGATCGCTCACGGCGCTGACATCCTACGAGTGCACGACGGCCCGCAGATGCGGGATGTCTGCCGGATGGCAGACGCGTTGTGGCGATCTCTGTAGCGCTAGGGCATTTGATCTGGCGGCAGCGTGATTTACACTATAGGGCGCAGTCTTTATAAGTGATACGAGGTTTTTCCATGAGACGATTTCGAGCAGTAGTTGGGGTTTTGCTGGCGGCAATTGCCACCTTTTTGGTGAGCTGTGGCGGTGGCCCCGAAGCGGTAGTCCCCACCTACACCCCCGAAAAAATTTCTCAACTGCAAACTTACGTCAACCGCATCGAAGCCACCCGCAAGCGGTTGCCTGAGCTGGCGAACTACATCGAGAAAGATAACTGGGTAAACGTAGACAACTTTACTCACGGGCCATTGGGCCAGTTGCGCGCTGAGCTGACGCGCCTGTCTAACCAGCTGCTGCCCGAAGACCAAAAAAATGCCAAGACGTTGACAGATGACATTCTAGGCCACCTGCAGAAAATCGACGTAGCGTCTGATGAGCGTAGCTATGAGAGTGCGATCGCCCAGTATCGCGAATTTGTAGACGACTTTGATGCCTTTCTGGGCATCGTCCCTGAAGATGCTCGTCAAAAGGCAGAGTCCTTCGAGCCAGAGAGCGTCTATGACATGACCACAACCATTCCTGACCCAGTAAAAAAGCGCGCAGAGGCTGAGGACATGGTGCGCGCGCCGGTTCTGATGGATGGCGGCTCCGATGAGTTTCAAGCTGAGGCGGAGAAACTCACGCCAAATTCTATGAATGAAGCGGGTTAAGATTCGTAGCTTTGTTTGCTTCTAACTTCCAACAATCAGTTGACAGTGAGTTTGAGCGCTGATTATCAACAGAGGATGGTTCTCCATTCTCTGTTCTTTCTTCTCGGTGGCGATGAATCCCAAGATTGTAATTGTAGGCTGTGGCGTAGTCGGGGCTTTAGCTGCCTATGAGCTGAGCGCCCGGTTCTCTGCCGACATCTACGTATTAGATCGTCAGCCGCCTGCTGAGGGTGCAACGGCGGCGGCGCTCGGTGTGCTGATGGGCGTCATTAGCAGCAAAGTAAGAGGACGCACCTGGCGACTGCGAGAGGCCAGTACAAGGCGCTATCGGTCACTCGTGGCTGAACTCGCCGAGCAAGGACACCCTGTACCCTTCAATTCACAGGGAATCGTCAGTCTTTGCTTTGACGAAGGCAGATTGCCCAAGTGGCAAAAGCTTAAAGAACTGCGACAGGCCCAAGGTTGGCCGCTAGAAATTTGGCCCCTGGCTGAGCTAAAGGCTCGCTGCCCGCAG
>JBARVU010000186.1:0-6662 GCA_049646425.1 Phormidesmis sp.
AGCTTAGGGCTCTCGGTCAGGCAAATAGCATTCCTCAAGCATACTGGTGCTCGTTACTTTCAGCAGCGGAGAACATGAAAAGCGCTCAAGGCATCGAAGACTGTCAGCAGGCGCTTGGTAGATACTCGGTTTGAGAGCGATCACTCAGCCTTCCCCATAAAGCTCGCTTTGTCTAGCGCTGATCGTCTCCTGTGATCTGTAAGAGTAGAGACTCTCCGCCGAATCGGACGGCGTCAGTGCAGGGTAAGCCGGTTTGTTGGGA
This sequence comes from Phormidesmis sp., assembly GCA_049646425.1. Taxonomy (GTDB): domain Bacteria; phylum Cyanobacteriota; class Cyanobacteriia; order Phormidesmidales; family Phormidesmidaceae; genus Phormidesmis. Next base: position 263 of record JBARVU010000186.1, read on the forward strand.
GGTGTCTGCGATCGCCCCCCTTGCCGCTTCCTCACTCAACCCAAACGTATTCAGCGCAATCCCCACTACCCTAGCTGGGGCAAACGTGCCGCCCGCTGTCGCCACCGATTCGTACAGCTTCACGACTTCAGTCAACGATGGAATCTGAAAGTCTGAAAAGTGCTGAATGTGAGTGAGGCCCGCTTTGTGAACCAGGATGAGATGGGTGGGCTGAGTGCCTCTAATCAGGGGTAAAGTCGCAGTAGAAGCAGGGTTGAGCAAGGAGCCTTGGCCTTCTACGAAGAGAATGTCGTGACCGTTTCCATAGCGGGTTACGCACTGTTCAACAGCTCCCGAGGCGTAGTCTACTCGAATCGCATCGAGCGGAACGCCATTTTCTCCGAGCATCAGGCCGGTTTGACCGGTGGCGATCAGCTTAGAGCGCAGACCTTTGGCCTTAGCGGTGCGATTGAGTTCGATGCTAGTAGACATTTTGCCCACGGCCATGTCGGTGCCGACGGTGAGGACGCGATCGCACTCCAACAACCTCGCTCTCCCTCCCCCAACCGTCAGCCCTTCAGGCTCCTGCCGCATATCCCATACCCATCGACCGGACGCAATCGAACCCGCAATCTCAGCATCCTGATTCATCTGAGTATGCAGACCGTTCATTACCGAAAGCCCTGCCTTTACCGCCTGCTTGACCTCGGCATACCAGGGCTCCGGCAAAATGCCGCCCGACGGGGCTAGTCCGATGGCCAAAACGGTCGGATCGAGTGACAGGGCGGCCTGCAAAGAGGGCACAATCGGCACCTCGCGGTCGATTCCGGTCAGGTCAGGAATCGATTCGCCAGCAGCGGCTTCGTCGATTACGGCTACGATGGAATTCTGGCTATAGCGCAATAGCGAAATGCCGGTTTTGCCCTTGGCTCCCTGAAGGCCATCGTGCATCAAAATAGCAATCCGATCATCAGGAGTCAGCATGACGAGAAAGGCCCAGTCCAGGGTGATTGTTAGGTACTAGCGCACCGTCAGCTAGCTGAGCGCCAGAGAACGGATCGTCCTTGAGATTGAAGTGGCTATCGAGATCGAGATGGTCGGCTAGAGGCGAAAGCTGAGCCAGAGCAGTGTTAGAAATGGCGCTGTCTGAATAGCAGCCAAACATTACCTGCAATCCGCAGGCTCTGGCCGTATGGATCATTCGCTTGGCCTCAGTTAACCCGCCCGATTTCATCAGCTTGATATTGATGCCGTGAATGCAGTGGGCCAAACGCGGAATATCTGCACCGGTAAAGCAGCTTTCGTCAATGAAAATCGGTAAGGGCGACTGTTCATAGAGTTTGGGCAGCAGGCCATCATCGGCTACAGATAGCGGCTGCTCCATGTAAGTGACCCCCCGATCCGCGAGCCAGCCAGCCATCGTCAAAGCGTCCTCCAAACTCCACCCACCGTTTGCATCAACGCTTACCTTAGCCCCAGCAGGAACATGCGGCTGCAAAGCTGCAAACATTGACTGGTCGGCGACAATGCCTGCCGGACTCCCTAGCTTCACTTTCACAGCGGCCACGGGCTGCTGAGCGCACCATTTCTGTAGGCGGTCTACCGCACCCTCAGGCGAACTGATGCCTACCGTCACCGCCGTCGCCCCGATCTGCTGAAGGTCCAATCCCCACAGCTGCCATAGCGGTAAGCCCGTGCGCTTTCCGAGCCAGTCGTGCAGCGCGACATCAATCGCCGCGCCAGCCGCCGAACAGCCGATTGCCGATAGCTTAGCTTCAATCGTTTGACGCTGAAGCGGATGCAAGGGCGTCAAAACAGGAACCAGTGCTTGCAGGCTGCTGGCAATTCTCTCAGCGCTCTGAGCTGCTGCCGAGCCAATCGCAAAGGGTGACGCTTCTCCCCACCCTTCGATGCCCTCTGCCTCAATGCGCACCCACAAATTGGTCGAACCGCTGCTAGTGCCCCGGCTAATGGTGAGGGGCACGCGCTTATGCACGGTAAAAGGCTCAAAGTGGATCTGCATTCAGCGGGTTGGCTACCTCGATTAGATTGCCGTCAGGATCGCGGATATATACAGATAGAATAGGGCTAAGCGTGCCGGTACGCTGTACTGGGCCAGTGACAATTTGGATACCTGAAGTGGAGAAGTGGGCGATCGCCTCTTCCAGCGGTGTAAACACAATAAAACACAGGTCGGCTGAACCCGACTGAGGGGTTTGTGCAGCGGGCTGAAACGGATGCTCCGCTAAATGCAGATTGATCTTTTGCGGGCTATCCCCAATCTGCAAAGCCACTCTATCTTCGCCATTGGCCGCTTTGAATCGAACGCCCTGACAACCCAGAACCGTCGAGTAAAACTCGCAGGTTGCTTCTATATCAGAAACCGTTAGCACTAAATGATCAAGCTGCTGAAGGGCAATCATTGAAAGTCTTTGAAGATAGCTAGCTGAGGCTCAAAGCGTGGTTAGGAAAAACTTTAGTGAAAATTTAGTCAATTGTTTGAAGCCCTTCAGCTTCAAAAGCAGCCTTATTAAGGATTACTGCCACGTGCTAGGAGATGAAGTGGTTACATATAGAGCCTGTTTCACAGACGATTCCCAGTAAGTCAGCTTATTTGTATAGTTTGGCGGTTTACCCATCAATTTTTTCCATGCTCCATTGGCCGCGCCACTGGGATGGGGAAAGTTCAAGTGCAGGCCAATTTCCAATTTCTCAACAATTTCTCTAGCAGTTTTTTCGGAGGGCTTACCCCAGCTAACAACAGCGACCGGCTCTATGAGCATTAGCTCCGACTCTAAAATTCCTAAAAATCTACCTCTATCCACTTTAGGAAGCTTAATTCCGTAATAAGGTCGCTGAGGATCACAGATCCAAGTTTTGAATAGATCTGTTAGATAAACTCTATAACCTGCTCTCATTAAGACTTGAAGCATCTCAAAATAGAGCATTGTAGTTTTCAGGCATTCTCTAGACCCTTTATGATGTAGCCCATATGGCGTTCCGACGGATATCTGTTTGTGGCTCTGACCACTCTTTGGATCCTGACCCAGAACAACAATGGTAGGCTTATTTTGATCGCCGTTGCGTAGTTCCAAAATGCTTGGTAAATCCACTGCGATAGAAGGCGAATCCTGACAGATTTTTTGAAAGTGACTGTCCTGGCTCTGAAAAAAATCACGATCTGTAAAATGTAAGGGCCAACCATCCTCTTCAAAAGTACTACGGATATTTTGATAAATCTCTGCCAATTCTTCACATGACGTCTGGAAAATCGAGCTAAGAAGTTGACAGAGCCGTTCAAACTCATCATTAGAGCGAAACTCAGAAAACTGAATGCCTTGAGAGGTTTTCATGTAAGGACGGTATTGAATATTTGCATTCAGAGTTCCCTCTTCAGAAATTGAGTTGTGTGATCGCTCTCCTGATACGAGTCAGCGCTAACGCTATCATAGACAGCAGTGAGCCGGTCACCAGCCCCATCATGAGGACTTTCACTCATGCCCTCCCCTTTCCCTGGAATGGATCCCTATCTGGAAGGCTACCTCTGGCCGGACGTACACAGCGCCCTAGCCAGCAAAATTAGACAGCATCTCACGCCTTTACTCCGCCCCAAACATGCAGCGCGTCTAGAAGTCTACTTAGCTGAAGATCCTTTTCCTGAAGGCGAAATAGGTATTCTTTACCCCGACGTTGAGGTCGTTAAAACGCAGCAGCAGCGCCCTATCTCGCCTGCTTCCGGCAGCACGCTCACGATTACGCCCGCAACCCTAGTACTTCCGGTTACTCAAGCTGTCCAGGTTCGGCTGACCAGCGTTGAAATTCGCGACACGGCTAACAACAAGCTCGTGACGAGCATCGAGATCCTTTCGCCGGTAAATAAGCGAGAACCCGGTCTCACGGCTTATCGAAAGAAAAGGCAAAGGCTCTATCAAGCAGATGTCCACCTGCTCGAACTCGACCTCATAAGACGCGGCACTCGCCCTTTTGCCCAGCCGCGCCTGCCAGAAGTTCCCTACTGCATTGCCCTCACTCGCGCCCAGGCTAAGCAGATTGAAATCTGGCCGGTTGACCTGCCCACGCCGCTCCCCGTCGTCCCGGTACCTCTGCAAATGCCAGATCCTGACGTTCCGCTCGATTTGCAAGCTGCCCTCGCAGCTATCTATGACGAAGCAGCCTACGACCTTACTCTTGACTACCGACAACCACCGCCGCCACCCGCACTTTCTAGCGACGATGTTGACTGGGCTAAAGCTTTGATTGATTCTATTGGATGACAGTTGCGGTAAAGAAACGGCTGAGGCCAATCGTGAGTTAAGCCGAAACCGCCAGGCTCTCCATCCAGGCTGGACGCCCATAGATCCCGGATAGTAGCTCATCGACTCGGAAAACTTGCTCTATTGACTCCCAGTAAATAGCGGAGCCACCGCCCCAGACCTTTATATCACTTAGCTGTTCATCAGTTGGACGAGCAATGGGGACAAAAGCATCAGGCGTATTTTCAACCATTTCAAGCCTATCAACCGGGATGAGATGACGCGAGCCATCGTTTAGAGTAAGTTCTAGCTCTCGACTTGCAGCTACGTATCGAGCAGCCGTGGCCAGTCTTTCATCTTCATAGATTGCCATGATATTTCCTCCAAGCTTCTCGACAGCTTTCTAAGTTATCTGCCACCATTTTGAGCATCTCTCACTCAAAGATCCTAGTACTTTTATTGGAGCTGAGTTTTGGAGGCAATGCGGGTCTTTTTGCGATCGCGCTCCGACAGCTCCCCACCCGACTGCAACTGCGTGGCATTCTCCTGCAAAACCGTCGCCGCGTTCTTATCGCCCATTTGGATGGCGGTATTCGCCGCTGATTGCAGCATCGTGACAGCGCCCTGGCGATCGCCCGACTTCAGCTTATCTTCGGCAATTTGAGTTTGCCGGTACTTGGCCAGCGCCAGAATATTCTGCTGAACACCGGCATCTACTTTGGGAACGTAAGCATCTTGAGCTTCTATTTGAATGGCAAAGGTTTCTGTGGTCTGACCGCTCAGCCCCACCGCCGGATCGTCGTAGGTCACTTGAAGTCGCGCAATCGTTGCTGTGCTCGCTGTCAGCTGCGGCACATACAAATTGAGCAAAATGACGCGGGCCTGATCCTTCATCAGATCGCCGATGCGTACGATGGCCTGATTGCCTTCCTGCACAGCAGAGAGTTCTACCGTCTCAGGAGCAACCTGGGCAACTGGCTTGAGGTCGGCTAGGCGCGTGCCGTCGGCTAGCTCCAGGTTGAGATAGGCGTTGGTGAGGCCGACGGACTGGATGCGTTTGAACAGGCGGCCGAAGATGACGATCGCCTCCTCCGCATGCTCTATGTAGTTCAGTGAGCCGCCGCCCGCATCGGCAATTTGCTCTAGCACGTCCTGATTCCAGTGATCGCCAAAGCCCAAAGTATTCACCGTTAGGTTATAGCCCGTCGCGACGTCTGCGAGCTTCAGCGCCCGTGCATTGTCTCCGTGCTCATTTTCACCGTCGGTCAGCAGCAGCAGTTGAGAAATGCGATCCTCCTTGCCAGATGCCAGCTCACCGATCCCTGCCTTCAGTCCGTCGTCAATCGAAGTACCGCCTCCGGCCCGCAGTCCGTCAATGCGCCTCTTGATGTCTTCTAGATCAGTAGCGGGCTGATTTTTGACCAGGACTTCGGCTTTGTGATCGAAAGCGACGATGGAAATGCGATCGCGCTCAGTCAGCCGGTCAATGATCCGATGCGCCGCCTGCTTGACAGTTTTTAGCGGTGTACCCATCATCGAACCGCTGCGATCTAGCACAAAGCACAGGTTCAAAGGTGCTTGGGAGCCTCCGCCATCAGCCGATAGAGACACCGACAGCTGACGCTGACTATTGGGCTGATCGGTAGGAATGTGGGCATCACTCAAGGCCCATTGCAAATCAACTTTCATCTTCTGGCGTAGCTCCTACGGTGGACGGACATGCTTGGACTGGCCTGACTATACAGTTGCCCTAACTATCTGATCTAACATCAATTACTCAAAAAGTGATTCCGCATCAGTGCTCTGCTAGAACTTACTTGAAACAAGCAGGTGAGGTTAACCGTCAGAAACCGGCCAAAAACCACCAACCTATCCGGGCGCAGCCAGTTCACCAGCGAGCTACTATGGAAAGCAGATTACTCAATTTGAAACCGTAGAAAGCTGACCCCCTATGAGTTCTCCTATTAAGGCCGTTCAGGCTCCCTATTCTGGTGGCGGCATGGCCTACCGGACACCCCCCCCAGACTTACCTTCGCTCCTCCTGAAGGAACGCATTGTCTATCTGGGCACGCCGCTTGTTTCCTCTGACGACTTCAAACGCCAGATGGGACTCGATGTGACCAAGCTAATCATCGCCCAGCTCCTATACCTGGAGTTTGACGATCCCG
>JBARVU010000187.1:0-6169 GCA_049646425.1 Phormidesmis sp.
ATTTGGAAAATAGAGTAGAGCGAGTCTACCCCAGCAAGAGTGCTAGTCTTTACAGGAACTCCAATCACCGGCAGGGGCGAAAGGGCAGCGACCATACCAGGTAGATGCGCCGCGCCGCCCGCGCCCGCGATAATGACTTTAAGTCCCCGAGTGTGTGCCGTTTCAGCGTAGGTGATCATGCGCTGCGGGGTGCGGTGGGCCGATAGGATAGCGACCTCGTGGGCAATGTCAAATTTTTCGCAGATGGCGATCGCTCCCATCATGGTGGGCAAGTCAGAGTCGCTGCCCATAACGATGCCAACTTCAATCTGCCTACCTGTCTGTGGAGTCGTCATAGCCTCTTCGCTGCTAATTATTCATGTCTGATAGTACTGTCATTCTCAACGCTCGCCTGCTTCAGTACTCGGCGGAAAATGATTTGGCAGCAGATTCAGGGCTCTACCAAATTGCTATAGAAGACGCTTTGATCAGGGCTATTGCGCCTATGGACACCGTCCGTATGGCGGCGTCTAGCGATCTAGATGTCGGCGGCGACTGGATTTCGGCGGGGGCTGTTGATTTGCAGATTAATGGAGCGCTGGGGCTGGCATTTCCCGACCTTAGACCGGATCATTTTGAGCAGCTTCAGGCAATTTGCGAGCTTTTGTGGCTGCAAGGGGTCGATGGGTTTTGTCCGACCTTGGTAACGACCTCGTTAGAAAATTTCCATGGTGGCTTAGCGGCGATTCATGAGTTTCAAAGGAATTTTCAACGTGATCAATGCTGTGGCAGTGCAAAAATATTAGGCGTTCATCTAGAAGGGCCGTTTTTGAATCCGGCTAAGCGGGGTGCTCATCCTGAAGGGTTTTTGCAGCCGCTTACTCTGGAAAATGTCAAAACGCTGATTGGCGACTTCGCGGAGACCCTCAGCATTGTAACGCTGGCCCCTGAGTTAGAAGCCGAAGATGAAGTGATTGAATGGCTGTGTGATCGCCATATTACCGTCAGCCTGGGCCATTCTCTCGCCACGGCTGAGCAGGCAAATCGCGCCTTTGCGCGGGGCGCGACGATGGTCACCCATGCCTTTAATGCCATGCCGGGACTACACCACCGCGAACCCGGTTTACTCGGCGCAGCCCTGAGCAACCCTGATGTCTTCTGCGGCTTCATTGCCGACGGTCAGCACATTTGCCCGCCGATGCTCGATCTGCTCATTCGGTCAGGCCGAGGTAGCCTTCACTCGCTGCTGGGCAATTTGTTTTTAGTCAGCGATGCCCTGTCGCCGCTGGGTCTGCCCGCTGGCCTCTACCCGTGGGATGCTCGCCAGATCGAGGTTGTCAAAGGAACGGCAAGACTCGCAGACGGTACCCTCTCTGGGACGACGCTGCCGCTGATAGAGGGAGCAATTAACCTGGTGAAGTGGGGGATTTGTAGTTTGGGGGAGGCGATCGCTCTCGCCACCCAAGCCCCTCGCCAAGCCATTGGTTTGCCCGGTCTTGCTGCTGGTAGCCCCGCTCAGCTACTGCGATGGCACCAAGACAGTCGAACAGACCAAATTACCTGGCAGCGGCTCAGCTTCAAATAAGACTACTTCAGCTGGTCGTAATGCCCACCAATCGCAAAAATATAGATGTGTTGGTCATCAAACTTGTAGATGAGGCGATCCTTTTGAGAAACTCGCCTAGACCATAGGCCAGACAGCTCGTACTTCATTTTTTCTGGTTTACCTGTGCCGGTTGTCGGGTCTCCTCTCTGCATCTCCTTGAGCTGTTTACATAGTGCTTTGTGAAGCTTTTTGTTTTGCGCCCGCAGCGCTTCATAGTCAGACCACGTATTCCCTTCGAATACCAAAGATCTCATTCATTTGCCGCTGCAAGAATCTCATCCATTTCCCGTGAGGTAGGGATGTATCCTTGCTTTTCCTCATGGGTTATCTGAGCGGCCCGAATCTGGCGCATCAGGCTAGAATTTTGCAGGGTATAAAGCGTTTCTTGCTCGCTTTCCCAATCATCCAGGCTCATAACGACAAAATCTGTTCCGTTTCTCCGAGTGACTCTCAGCGGTTCGTGGCGGCTGGCGACGGCTTCTACGAAGGTTTTTAGGTTGTCTCGAAACTTGTTAACGCTGACACTTTCCATAACGAGTAATCTCTATTGGCCATTCATAAAAAACTATCCTGTACGACACTACCGTACATACCCATCATAACCTGCTGTTAGGAGGGAGATGCGAGAAAGCCCCTAACCTATGCGCTCTCTGGCTCCATGCTTTAGGATTAAAGGAAGCGAGGTGGACGTGATGAACCAACGATTGGTTAAATCGGTAGCGCACATTATATCTGCGATGTCTGACGAAGAGCGGCAGCTGCTAGAGGCTGAAGTGCAGGCCGCTGAAGATCCGTCACAGGCGAATGGGTCTGTAGAAGAAGATAAGTCTGTCAGAGTCGCCGAGGTTGCAGAAGATATCAAGGTATTTGAAGAGAAATATTCTGTAAGCCAGTCTGTTAATCATCAGCCATACGATGAGAACGAGCGTTCTGTGGTAGCAGCGGAGACTACAGGTGATGAAGCCGGTGATGAAGCAGCAGCCTATTCTTTTTTCCGTGTGGCATCTTCCCTTAACCTCGATGGGCCTAAAGACTGGTCAGTAAATATAGACCACTATCTATACGATGCAGGAGCGGGGGATTGAATGGGCGCTGACGGCTGATCGGCATTTTCAACAGATGGGGTTTCGGGCGCTGCTGTGCGAAGCTTAGCGCTGTACAACTAGGTCGACGGCGATCTTACCGGCTCAAAAACGTAATAGAATCGTTACCGCGCGGGCTTTCACATCAGTATTTACTACCAGCGGTTATGAGCACTACTCTCGACGATAAGACGGTTGTCCGCGACTATTTCAACGCGACAGGATTTGATCGCTGGAAGCGCATCTATGGCGATGGCGAAGTCAATAAGGTACAGGCGAATATTCGCACGGGCCATCAGAAAACCATTGACAATGTGCTGGCTTGGCTTTCTGAGGAAGGCAATCTATCAGAAATTACCGTATGCGATGCAGGCTGTGGGGTCGGCAGCTTAGCGATTCCGCTGGCGAAGCTGGGCGCGAAGGTGTTCGCGAGCGATATCTCCGAGAAAATGGTGGGAGAGGCCGCTGTGCGGGCAACTGCTGAGCTCAGTGACAAGCTCAGCGCTGAGCAAATGCCTGAATTCGAGGCGCAGGATTTGGAGGCGATCGCCGGCCGATACCACACCGTTGTCTGTCTGGATGTGCTAATTCACTATCCGCAGGAAAAAGCAGACGCGATGATCGAGCACCTCAGTTCTTTGGCAACTGATCGGGTGATCTTAAGCTTTGCGCCAAAGACCTGTTTTTATGCCACGCTAAAAAAGGTCGGCGACTTTTTCCCGGGGCCCAGTAAGGCTACCCGCGCCTATTTACACCGGGAATCAGACGTTGTGAAAGCGCTGGAAGCGAATGGCTGGACGATTGGACGGCGATCGCTCAACAAAGCTCCTTTTTACTTCTCTCGCCTGCTAGAAGCAATTCGCGCTGAGGTCTGACCCTGTTTACGCCATGACTTCTGCAAAACGTACGGTTGGCATTGGGCTCTCTACCTGCGGTCTATTACTGGGCCTCCTTTGCCTGGGTAGAGCGGTCGAAACAGCTTTAAACAAAGACCTTAACCGTTTGAACCAGTCAAAGACGGTGACTGCTGGACTATTGCTCGGTATTCCGACGACAGTAGGCGCCCTGTGGATACTCAAAGACTCAGAACGCAGTCTGAAGCTCACCCAGTCTCAGCGGCTTCAGTCCCTCTTCTACAAAGCCCTCAAAGCCAACAACGGGCGAATTAATGCGATTCAGTTCGCGATGCTGGGACAAGTTTCTTTAGCTGAGGCCCAGACCTGCCTGGATGCTTGGGCTGGCCTCCTGAACGCTGACTTTCAGGTAGACGAGTCAGGGATCGTGATGTACTGCTTTCCCCTGGCAGAATAAGTCGCCACTGCTAGTGCTCTCTCCTCATTGAACCCCCGTTATTCGATATGGCCCGTTTATTTTTTGCGATCGCTGCTCTTTTGGGCGCACTCTCTGTCGCTGGCGGTGCCTTTGGTGCCCACGCGCTCAAAGGTAAGCTGACTGAAAGTGCACTAGCGAGCTTTGAGACCGGCATTCGCTATCAGATGTACCATGCCCTGGCGCTACTGGTGGTAGCGCTGCTTATGGGTCAATATCCCAATGCCAAAGGTCTACTGCCGGTTGGATGGTGCTTCATCGCGGGAACTGTCCTTTTTTCGGGTAGTCTTTACGGCCTCACACTCGGTGGAATTAAGGCACTCGGCCCAGTCACTCCACTGGGTGGGGTCGCTTTTATTACCGGCTGGGGCCTACTTGCCTGGGCCAGTCGGTCTATTTTTTAGCTGTGAAAACTATCCGATCATTAAAAAAGTAATTAACTGCTGCACCCGCCGCGATTCCCAAACAGGTGTTGATCACAGAGCTAACGCCCAGCCAATCTAGAATTGGGAAGATGATGAGCGTACGCATCAGGATAACTAGACTTGAAGCCGCATGAAACTTTGGGATTTGATGGAGGAATATGTTCCGGATGTTCCAGGTTTTTATCTTCCAGACCCAAACTCTGTAAACCAGGAAGGAAAATATCAGCGACACTTCGATCGCGACTATGTTCGCTACGTTCCTGAGGTAGGCAGTTTCTATCGAGAAACTATCTATCAACAAGGCAATTAAAGCAATGTTGAATGCAGCCGTAATAGCGCCGCAGACCAGGAACCTAACTGCTTTTTTTGCAAACAGCTGCCCAACCGAACGCTTGAACCTATCCATCAGCCACTGCTTTCAAAGCGCAACATAAGAAACCCTTGGAGTCAATCTATCTACACCGTTTCATCCAGTGCTGTAAAAGCAGACTTAGCGTTTAATAGAAGCCTCTGTCAAAGCTATCTGTTCACTTCTGGTCGCAGGCTGCTGAGAACAGTCTGTAGCTAACTCGTTTGGGTTGGTCACCAGGACATCTGCTTCATTCACTGAGCAAGTTTCTTCCGAGCGCAGCGCTGAAGTGGCCAGCTTAGTCGTATAGAACATGACGCCAACTGTAGCTACTAAGCCTAACGTTTGAAAGGATAGGTGCTCGGAGTTCTGGTTCGGGGCAAGGATGTTGGCCCCAAAGGTGCTGACGTACACATAGGCAAAAATAACCGGCAGCATACCCAGCCAGGAAAAAAACAGATATTCCCAGAAGTTGATACGGGTCAGGCTGAAGCCATAGTTAAGAACACTGGAGGGCAGTAAGGGTGACAGGCGAGTAAGCAGCACAATCTTCCAGCCCTTTTGGGCGAAGGCTCGGTCTAGCCGATGAAAGCGGCTATTTTCGGTGACGACGCTTGTGATCCACCTGCGCCCCATCTTTTGACCAATTACAAAGCAGGCCGCAATACTGAGCGTATCGGCAATAGAAGCGCTGACCACGCCTTCTACTAAGCCAAACAAAGGGCCAGCAGCCAGAATTAAGACAATGTTAGGCAGCCCGAAGATGGCTACGATGATGTAGACGGCAATAAAAGCTGGCAATGCCCAAATGCCCTGACTCTCCAGCCACCGATGAGTCTCTGCAAGCCAGGTTAGTAGAGGCAATTGAGTAATCAGGACAGCAATGAAACTGGCGATTACCAACCCAGCCCACACTCGCTTCTTGCGCAGCCACACCAACGTCATATCCATACGCACTATCAATTTCTTACATGTTAGGCCCGAACAGTAGCGCCCTTTGCTTTGCAGCAGGAGCGATCGCACAACTTTAATGAGGTCTTTACTAAGGTGCGATCCGCCGCTGACTCAAGTTACTTAGGCTACCGGCTATTTCCGTAATACCACTCTAAAAATAGCGATGGCATGAGTATTATGCCACTGCCTTGCGAAGGTCGCTGCTGGTTCCTAGGGAATTGAGGAAGGGGGAGAGAGGGCTGACTCACTCGTCGTGATCGGGTGCGTTTTCTCCCCAAAGTTCTGACAGGCGCTGATCGCGCCCGCAGCCAAACCGATACACCTTGTAGCGTACGGGTCGAGTTTTGTAGTAGTTCTGGTGATAGTCTTCGGCGTCGTAAAAGGTCGCGGCAGGCAGGATTTCGGTGGCGACTGGCCGGTCAAATTCTTGGGCTACTTCGGCTTT
>JBARVU010000188.1:0-8226 GCA_049646425.1 Phormidesmis sp.
CTTTCACATTGCGCCGATAGACACCACTCGCCCGCTCCATACCCCGGTTAAACCAGGCTTCTAGCTCAATTTGTAGCTGCTGAAGTTCGGCGCCAGTGGTTTTGCCAGCGGCTCGGATTTGCGCTTCCGCTCGGTTGCTAAGGGTCGCCAGGCTCTTTTGGAGCTGCGGTGGGATAACCTCCTGCAGCTTATCGAGGGCTTTGAGCACCGCGTCGCCTTCTTGCTGGGCGAGGGCAACAAGTTCGGCATAGGTAGCGCTGCTGGGATCGAGGAGTTCCGTCAGATCGCTCAAGCTAGGGCTGAGGCGGGCCAGTAGGGCGGTGGTTTTGCTGGTATCGAGTCCTCGGCGCAGGTATCCCACTCGACTTAAAAATGATTGGAAGATGAGTGCATCAGCGGATTCAGCAGCGCGCGGCAGCTCGGCGGACATGGTTTCAAATGATTGAAGCTGGTTAGAAACCTGCGTTATCGCAGTTTCGAGCGTGATACGGCGGGTTTCAAGGGCCGTTGATATCTGGTCGAGCGACTGGTCAAAATAAACCATTTCTGCATCGAGTAGCGCTTCATCTCTGAGGCGGGCCCGCAGCTCATTGACCATGTTGTGCAGCGGCAACCGTACATCGGTGTGAGCGAATTCGTTGAAGCGCGATCGCACTAATAGCTGCTGAAAGTCGTGTAGCTTGAGTCGCTCAATTAAACTGGTCGCAAATGTCTCAGCGGGTATATAGGAAGGCCCGCTGGTTTTATCACCGAAGACATTACGGCTGAAAGTCACAACCCGATAGACCGCGCCGATGCCATGCAGAATACTGCGTAAAAAGCTCGCAATTCGTCCTTGGGCCTCATAGTTCAAATTTTCGATCAGTGGGTTGTCATACAGCCGGTCGGCTAGAACTCTTGCCGCCTTACGGTTTTGCTGCCTGTCTCTATCTCGTCCTCCCCTAGATTGAGCATCGCCTGCTAGCAGTTGCTCGATTGATCGCTTTAAGTGCTCGGCCCGCCATTGCAGCAGCGCACTCAAAATCTCTTGAATCTCGCTAGCGACCAAGCTCAAGGTCAAATAGATAAAAATCAGCCCGATAGTAATCTCTAAGACAATCGGTAAACTCATCGTGGGCAGCCTCTGTTTACGACTGTCTGCATCAACAGCAGCACGGTACGTCCCGTTACAGACAGAATCTGCTATACCGTATCACCTAACGATAGGTTTGCCTGAACCCAAGAAAAGAACCGGGCGGCGAAGAAACAAGCTAGCAGCAAGAATATGCAGATTCGTTGAAATATTAATTCTTAAAAATATTGCAGAGGCGAACATGACCCCCTCTGCAGTGAACTAAGGTTAAGAGGCGAGGCGTACATGCAGAGGCATCTCAACGCTATAGCCAATCATTCGGCTAACTGGCCAATTGATCTTTTAGCGGCAGTAAGGTACTGGCTAATAGAGTCAGAAGCCATTGTTCGAAAAGTAATCAGCTTGGTTTCATCAACTAGAGCAATAGAGTTGAACCAAATGAACTAAAATTAAAAACTATTTCGACCGGTTGAGGATGACCAATCCAATCAGATTAGAAGTGATAGCAGTCACCCCACATGCAGATTAGTATTCGTGTCAGCTTTTGTACTCTATAATCTACAGCCTTAATCCTCTTCGGTTTCGTCGCCGTTGGCTTCGTCACCATTGCCTAGCTGCGTTAGGCGAATGTGCTTGCGACCTAACGAAATCTCAAACTCATCTCCTGGCTGGAGTCCCATTTGCTTGGTATAGGCCGAACCAATGAGTAGGTTACCGTTTGACTGCACGGTGATGCGATAGCTAGCACTACGGCCACCTCGACCGCTGCCGCTTTGGATGCTGTCAATTTGAATGTCCGCAGCTTCCGCTAGCGCCTTGAGGAACTTCATCATATTGACGCGAGTGACGCCCTTTTTAGTGATGGTGTAGTAGCCACAGGTTCTAGCTTTGTCTTCTTTACTCAAATGCTCTAACTCTTTGACTTTTTTGAGCAGCGCTTTGCCCGTCAGGGCGTCTGGATTAAGGTTATTAGCCATTCACTCAATTCTCTAGACTGACAGCAGATATGGGGAGCAGATGAATGCGACTGCAATAGCTATCACGTCACCTCATGCACTCAATGCGAATCAGAGATATAAAACATGCGAGGTAGTAATACGCTGTAAGCACGTTTTCCTTCGCTTTCTTATTAATTAGAACTTATTATCAGTCTTTGATTTTACTATGAAAGCACAATTTCAAACGGGAGTAAACGCCCCAGACTAACTCTAGACTAGCTATATATAGATGCTTGAAAAACCATCGGATTTGCTGACACAATTAGGCATAAAATAGCCTGAGCGGATGCTGTGGTCAGCCTACCTGTCAGGCTATTTCTTAACTGAAGTATTATGCTTTAAGAGAGAGATTTCTTTCGGAGTAATGCTGATTTTACTCTTTTAGACGAATATGTTCGTCAGGCGCTTTTGGTATGAAGCTTACTACTCGCGGTCACTACAGCGTCAAGGCTTTATTGGATTTGAGCTTACAGCCGGTGGGAACGGTATCTTCGGTGAATGCGATCGCCCACCGTCAGCAGTTACCAGCGCCTTACCTAGAGAAACTTTTGATGGAGCTGCGGCGATCGCACCTGGTCGATTCGGTGCGCGGCGCTCAAGGCGGCTACCGACTGGCCAAGCCCCCCAGCCAAATATCGCTCGGCCAAATCCTGGAGGCCGTTGGCGAATCGGTCAGCCCACTCGCTCAAGCGGCGGTGAATCCTGCGCAAGCCGAAGACTGGGTGACTTCAATGCTATGGCAGCGGCTGCATCAAAAGGTCAAGGCCGCTTTCTATAGCATCACCTTGGAAGATCTGTATTACGACGCTCGTAGCTGGCAGGCCGCTCAGGGTGAGGGGGCGAGCTTTGTGGTTTGAAGCTTCGTGGTCTGAAGCCTGGCGGTCTGAAGCCTGGCGGTTTGACCTGGCGGCAATTTTGCTGGTCGCAGCCGGATTAGATTTTGTCATCGGCGATCCCTGGGGCTGGCCGCATCCGGTACAGGCGATGGGTTGGGTAATCAGCGCTTACAGTCAAAAGGCAATTCGGGCAAAATCTTCGCCAAGGGCAATGAAGTGGGCAGGAATCGCGCTGGCGGGTCTCTTAATTGGCGGTTCTGGGCTGTTAGCTTGGGCGATGCTACAGGGCTTGGGCCTAATTTCCCCCCCGCTGAAAATATTCGCTGAAGGCGTATTGCTGGCGAGCTGTTTTGCCGGGCGTAGCTTACGTCAGGCGGCTGAAGATGTGCTCGCTCCCCTTTCGTGCCAGGATCTGCCGCTTGCCCGGAAAAGACTGAGTAAGTACGTTGGGCGAGATACTCAGCAGCTTTCGGCCATAGAGGTGCGGCGAGCAGTGCTGGAGACGGTGAGTGAAAATGCGATTGACGGTGTGCTGGCACCTTTGTTCTATGCCATTTTAGGGGCTTTCTGGGGGGTGAGTGGGCCGGTGGCGATCGCCTATAAAGCTGCCAGCACACTGGATTCCATGGTGGGCTATCGCGAGCCGCCGTACACCTATTTGGGCTGGTTTAGCGCCCGTTTGGAAGATGCTCTCACTTGGCTACCCTGTCGCTTAAGCGTACTTACGGTAGCCTTACTTTCGGGTCGGCCTCGCCATGTGCTGAGCCTTTGCTGGCGAGATGCCCGCGCTGACCCGAGTCCGAATGCGGGCTGGAGCGAATGTGCCTATGCTGCGGCGCTGGGTGTTCAGCTCGGCGGGCCGAATGCCTACCGGGGCAAGCTGAAGGTTAAACCCTATTTAGGAGATCCAAATCGGGCGATTACTGATGAGGCGATCGCCTCAGCCCTACGGCTCACCCGCTTGAGTTTTTTAGTTGGCTTAGCCATAGGCACTGTCAGCCTGTCGCTTTACACTGCGAATGCCCATACAATTTTGAGATGACCCTGTTGGCGGGATGGCTCAAGTCTGATGGTTCAAAAAGTCGTTAGTATCCTGTCTGCCGAAGAAATTCGTCGTACGCTGAATCGTCTGTCCTCAGAAATTGTCGAACGTACGGAAAACCTGCATAATTTGGTGCTGCTGGGCATTTATACTCGGGGCGTGCCGTTGGCTGAGGCGATTTCTGACCAAATTCAGCGACTAGAGAATATAGAAGTCCCCACAGGTGCCCTCGACATTACTTTTTACCGCGACGATCTCGATCAGATCGGCGTCCGTACCCCCGCCAAGACAGAAATTCCTTTTGACCTGGCGGGTAAAACTGTCGTCCTGGTCGATGATGTTATCTACAGCGGGCGCACAGTACGAGCGGCCCTGAACGCCGTTCACGACTATGGTAGACCCGAGACAATTCGGCTGGCGGTGCTGATCGACCGGGGGCATCGTCAGGTGCCGGTGCATCCGGATTTTGTTGGAAAGCAGTTGCCGACGGCCAGCGATGAAACGGTCAGGGTTTTTGTGCAGGCGGTGGATCAGCGGGATGGGGTGGAGCTGACGCAGGCGTGAGGGGAATGGGGGTGTTTTACGTTATGTGCGATCGCTGCTGAACTGACTGTGGGACTGCGGTAGATTGGAATACCTGCTGATGCGCCCCGTGAGAAGCCAGTTTTGAGTACGTCATCGTCTATAGGTCTTGGCCCGCTTGGTTTGGATAGTTCTGTAGAGACCCAGGTGAGGAAGGCCGATCACCTGCGCGTTTGCTTAGAAGAAGATGTGCAGAGTCGTCACATCACTAATGGATTAGAGCGCTATCGGTTTACCCACTGCTGTCTGCCGGAGCTGAATCGCGCCGATATTGATATTTCTACGACGTTTTTAGGCAAGGCTGTAGCGACGCCGCTGCTGATTTCTTCGATGACGGGCGGTACGGAGCAAGCCCGGCTAATTAACCAGCGGCTGGCAACAGCCGCTCAGCGCTATGGCTTGGCAATGGGAGTGGGGTCTCAGCGGGTGGCGATTGAGAATCCTGACCTGACAGGCACGTTTTCGGTGCGGCAGTATGCGCCAGATGCGCTGCTATTTGCGAACTTAGGCGCTGTGCAGCTGAACTATGACTACGGCGTCGACCAGTGCCAGAAGGCAGTGGACTGGTTGGAAGCGGATGCGCTGATCTTGCATTTAAACCCGCTGCAAGAAGCGGTGCAGACTGAAGGGGATGTCAACTTTAAGGGGCTCTTTGCAAAGATTGAGCGGCTGGTACAGGTGCTGCCGGTGCCGGTGGTTGCCAAAGAAGTAGGCAATGGCATTTCGGCGGTGATGGCACAGCGGCTGACCGATATCGGGGTGGCGGCGGTTGATGTGGCGGGGGCCGGAGGAACTTCCTGGGCGCGGGTAGAAAGCGAACGGGCGAAAGATCCCAAACAGCGGCGGCTGGGGAATACCTTTGCTGACTGGGGGATTTCAACGGCTGACTGTATTACCGACATTCGGGCGCTGCCGAAAGCACAGGCTGGGTCGGTGCCGCTGATTGCCTCGGGGGGATTGCGCAACGGTCTGGATGCGGCGAAGACATTGGCGATAGGCGCGGATCTTGCTGGGATGGCGCTGCCGTTTTTGCAGGCAGCGAGTCAGTCGGCAGCGGCATTAGATGAGCTGTGCGAGGCGTTGATTGCGGAAATTGTGACGGTGTTGTTTTGCACGGGCTGTGCTTCGCTGACTGAGCTGCGGCAAGAGGGGGTGATGAGGCGGCGCTAGCTGACGAGCAGCTTTCAAAACGTCGCAAATCTGTTGTTTCTCTCTTTGCTAGCACTACCTGCTTAGCTCATTGGCTAAAGACAACCACAGGCACTCGCTTGTAGGCAGGCGTGTGCGACTTCGGGTCGGTGACTCCTTTCATCAGGACATTTGCTTCGGGATAGAACATTAAAGCGGCACCGCGTCTGACATCGCCGCAGATAATTTCGATGTCTTCGAGAATGCCTGCTTCGCCTTGGACAGTGACGCGCTGGCGATCGCGCAGCCCCCCTGCTCTCACATCTTCAGAATTCATCAAAATGCAGTGGCGATGCGGCATCCCCCGATACTTGTCGGCTGTGCGATAAACAACCGTGTTGTGCTGAGTGTAGCTTCTGCCTGTGATCAGCGCCAGAACAATGCCCTGGTTTTCGGTCAAGCCAAAGTCTTCAGATGTCGGCAAGGTCAACTCGGGTAAAGGGGTAAGCTGCATTTGGGCTTTACCGGAGGGCGTTCTAAAGTGGGGGCGAGTGAAGATGCGATCACCTATCGTAAACTCTTCTTTAGTTTCGTCAATTTGCCCAATTTTTTCATAGCCATGAATGGTTTCCGCGATCAGCTGACGCACGTAGCGAGTATCTTGCAGCCGTCGCCAGTCGATAGGAGAATCGCCGTGTAAACGGTGCGCTAACTCTGCTATAAAATTCACCTCCGCGACCAGATCAGCCTTTTTGAGATGCGTTTTACCTTCGTCGTTAAGTCGTACAAAGTTGTTTCCCGATTCAACTGTGGTTTTGTGAGGATTCTCGAAGCGATTGAAGACCGGAAGAATCAGCGTATTTTGTCGGGCCAATCCGTGAAAGTGGCCAAGATTCGGCTTGGTTGCCAGATAAACAACCGTATCGATCTGGTTGAGAGCACGTTTGGCCTGAGTAAGGTCGGGGTTTGCAGCGTAGAGATTGCCGCCTAAGCACAGCAGCGTGTCGACCTTGCCACCGTCAGCTGCTTCGATCAGAGAGCGGGCATGGTAACCCGGCTGCAGCTCCAGAGAGCGACCTAGCAGCTTTTCTAGTGCTTCTCGCAGAGCAGGCTTTAGCTCATTCTTTACGCCCATAGAACCGAAGCCCTGCACGTTAGAATGACCGCGAATTGGCATAACGCCTGCGCCGAGCTTGCCAACGTTGCCCGTCAGCAAAGCGGTATTGGCAATGCCACAAACCCCATCGACGCCGTTCGCCTGGTGAGTGATGCCCATCGCCCAGGCGAAGACCGCACGTTTTGCCTGACTGATGAGGGTGGCGGCAGTCTCAATATCGGTTTTGCTAACACCGCAAGTTTCAACAATGCTTTCCCAGCTAGTTACTCGGGCTTGTTCAACGACTGCTTCCCAGCCCTCGGTGTGTGCCGTTAGGAAGTCATAGTCGATTAGATTGCGATCTATCAGAGACTTTTGGATGCCGATGATCACGGCAAGATCGCTGCCGGGGATAGGCTGTAAGAACAAGTTGGCAATGTCGGAGCCGGGCAGGAGTGACTTTACCGGAAACGAGGGTGAGCCAAATTTGACAAGGCCGACTTCTCGCACGGGATTCAGGACGATGATGGTGCCGCCGCGATCTCGCAGCTTAATCAGCTCATTCATCAGCCTCGGATGGTTCGAGGGCGCATTCGACCCGATCAGCACCACGCAGTCAGCTTGCTTCAGGCTCTCTAAGCTCACCGTCGAAGTGCCCGAGCCAAAGGTACTGCTCAGTCCTTCGGTAGAGGGCCGATGGCAGAGGTCAGAGCAGTCGGCTAAGTTGTTGGAGCCGAGCGATCGCATCATCAATTGCAGCAGATAGGCCGCCTCGTTAGAAGAGCGCCCGGAGCTATAGGAAGCGACCCGTTCAGGCGGTTTACGAAAAGCCTCCTCTACCAGGTCATAGACTTCAGGCCAGCTAATTCGCTCGTAGTGCGACGAGCCCGCCCGCAAAATCGCCGGAAAGCTCAAGCGACCCAGTCTATCGGCCTCCATCGAGCTAAGCTGCTGCAATGCTTCAATCGTATGCTGCTCAAAGAAATGCGGCTCCACTGGCGGCTGTAGCTCAGCCACAATAGACTCCACGCTTTTCGCACAGCGCTGCAATTTTTCGCCTTCCTCATTTGTGAAGCCCCCTTTCTGCCCGCCGGTTCCCCAAGCGCAAGACAGGCAGGCACTCTTATGCAGCAGCGTCTGCCAAACCTGCGGCCCTTCTGGAGCCAGCGTATGCTCTGCCCAGTATCGAATAACCGGCAGACCGCCGCCAATGTCCTTGCCGGGATGTGCAGCTGACTGGTTTTTTGACTCTAGGTTGCTTTGTGATGCGGGCCGTGAGGGATTATCCATAGTGTTAGATAGACAGGCTACCTAAACGATAACGAAAATCGATGCAATTTCCACCAATCTCCCTGGTAGTCTCAACTGTACAGCTAAGGGTGAGAGCTACTGTGCAGTTTGTATCGTCTCATGGCTACTAGTTTTGGTTGAGGAATCGCGCTTCTACTTCAGACTGAGAAATACCGTTAGGG
>JBARVU010000189.1:0-4081 GCA_049646425.1 Phormidesmis sp.
CTCCTAGAGGCCGCCGAACAAGCTGGTCTCACCCTACCCGCTGGCTGCCGCATGGGCAGCTGCGGCGCTTGCAAACAACAAATATCAGCCGGTGAGGTGTGCTACGAGGTGGAACCTGGAGGACTGAGCGAGGGCGATCGCGCTGCCGGACAGGTACTCACCTGCATAGCCAAGCCCGTTGGGCGAGTAGTGCTGGCGCTGTAGAGTTATTGAGCGATCGCCAATCTCTTTAAGTGGCGTTGCTAAGCACAAAAGTCATGAGACACTTAAAGGAGTGACACTGCTGAGGGCTACCCTACCCATGCGACTCCAAACCCTAACCAACGAGATCAACTTCAGGCATGTTCGTGGCGACCTATTTGGGGGGCTTACAGCAGCGGTGATTGCTCTACCGATGGCGCTGGCCTTCGGGATTGCCTCCGGTGCAGGCCCGGTCGCTGGCCTCTATGGAGCCATTGTTGTCGGTTTCTTCGCGGCCTTGTTTGGCGGTACGCCCACCCTAATTTCTGAACCCACTGGCCCGATGACAGTGGTCATCACCGGTGTCATTGCCACCTTAGTCGCCGCCGATCCTGACAATGGCATGGCGATGGCTTTCACGGTCGTGATGATAGCCGGAGTGATTCAAATTGCGATTGGCGCACTCAAGCTGGGTAAGTACGTCACACTGATGCCTTACAACGTAGTCTCTGGCTTTATGTCAGGCATCGGGTTGATTCTAATCATCCTGCAAATTGGTCCGATGTTGGGGCAGGCTAGCCCCAAGGGCGGTGTCTTAGGAACCCTCCAGAACCTGCCTGCGCTGATAGGCGGCATTCACCCCAGCGACACCTTTCTAGCCCTCCTGACGGTGCTGCTGATTGTCTACTTCCCTAAGAATTTGAGACGCTTCGCACCGCCGCAGCTGGTAGCTATGGTAATCGGAACAGTCCTCTCACTGCTGCTGTTTAGTAATACGGATATGCGCCGCATCGGTGAAATTCCGCTGGCTATGCCGACTCTGCATCTCCCTATGTTCAGCGGCGCTCAAATGCGCAACATGCTGGTTGATTCGATTGTGCTGGCAGTACTCGGCTGTATTGATGCGCTGCTGACTTCTGTTGTGGCCGATAGCCTGACCCGCACCGAGCACGATTCTAATAAAGAGCTCGTGGGTCAGGGAATTGGAAATATCGCCTCGGGACTGCTGGGTGGCTTACCGGGGGCCGGGGCTACGATGGGCACGGTGGTCAATATTAAAGCTGGCGGACGCACAGCGTTATCTGGGCTCTCGCGGGCAGTGATTTTGCTGGTTGTGGTGTTGGGGGCTAGCGGCCTGACTCAAAATATCCCGCTGTCGGTGCTAGCAGGCATCATTATTAAAGTTGGCATTGACATCATTGACTGGGGCTTCTTAAAGCGAGCTCACTACCTCTCTAGGAAATCTGCGGCGATTATGTACGGCGTGATTTTCCTGACCGTATTTGTCGATTTAGTAGTGGCGGTTGGCGTGGGCATCTTCGTGGCGAACATTCTGACCATTGAACGGCTCAGCAAACTGCGCTCAGACAAGGGTGTGACCGCAATTACCGATGACGACGACACAATCAAGCTGAGCCCTGAAGAAAAATCGCTGCTGGATCGAGCGAACAATCAGGTGTTGCTCTTTAGCCTGAGCGGGCCGATGATCTTTGGCGTGGCCAAGGCGATTTCTAGGCAGCGAGAGGCAGTGCAAAACTGCAAGGCAATGGTGCTAGATCTGAGCGAAGTACCGCACTTAGGGGTAACAACTTCGCTCTCGATTGAAAATGCCATTCAGGAAGCGGCAGAAGGTGGCCGCGAAATTTACATCGTCGGTGCCAAAGATCAAACCTACCGTCGGCTCACCCGCCTGGGACTGCTGAAGATCGTTCCGTCTGAGCACTTCTTGGCAGATCGCACTGAAGCTTTACGGCAAGCCGTTGCGACGGTTAATAGTCGGGCCACCGATAGCTCAGCGGCTCAACCAGACTTTTCTGGGCTGGGTAGCGGCTTAGAAATGGGCGCAGAGCCCAGCTAAAACTTGCAGGTTCATCCTGCCATTTAAACCGGGTCTCTTAGAAAGATCGGACAAAGCTGCTCAGTCGCTCTATGCCGCGCTCAATGGTGTCGAGATCCGTTGCATAAGAGATACGGACGGTTCCTTCCGCGCCAAAAGCAACGCCAGGAATTGTGGCGACGTATTTTTCATCCAGCAGCTTTTCGCAAAATTCTAGAGAGCCCATGCCCACTCGACTGATATCTACCAGCAGATAAAATGCGCCGTTAGGCTCTACGCAGCTCAGCCCGTCTATGTTGCTGACCCTATCCATGATTGCCAGGCGGCGCTTGGTGAAGGCTTGTAGCATGGTGCCAATGCTGTCAGTCGGGCCAGTCAGCGCAGCGATCGCCCCATACTGAGCAAACGTACAGACATTAGAGGTACTGTGACTTTGCAGTATATCAGCGGCTTGAATGATCTCGACAGGCGCAGCCAAGTAGCCCAGTCGCCAGCCCGTCATGGCATAAGCTTTAGCAAATCCGTTGCTGATAATCGTGCGCCTGAATATCTCTGGGCCAGCCGCACCAATGCTCAAATGCTCAGCTCCGTCATAGAGAATTTTCTCGTAGATCTCATCGGAGACTACCCAGATATCCGCTTCGACGACGACTTTTGCTAGCGCCCGAATTTCATCGGGCGTGTACACCATTCCCGTTGGGTTAGAGGGTGAATTCAACACAAACAACCGGGTTCTCGGCGTAATTGCCTGCCGCAATTGCTCAGCAGTAATTTTGTAATCAGTTTCAGCCGTGGCCGGCACAATCACGGGTGTCCCCCCTGCCAGCTTCACCATTTCGGGATAGCTCACCCAAAAAGGCGCCGGAATAATCACCTCGTCACCCGGTTCGATCATCGCCATGATCAGGTTGTACAGCGAGTGCTTACCGCCGTTAGTGACGATGACATTTTTGGCCTCGTAGGCAAGCTGATTGTCGGTTTGGAGCTTTTGGGCAATTGCTTCTCTCAAAGCCGGTTCACCCGCCGCCGGGCCGTAGCGCGTTTTACCCTGGTCAATGGCGGTCTTGGCCGCCTCACAAATATGCTTGGGCGTATCAAAATCGGGCTCCCCGGCGCTAAAGCTACAGACATCTAGCCCCTCTTTTTTCATGGCCTTGGCCTTAGCAGAAATGACCAATGTCATCGAAGGGGTGACCTGACGGATACGGGAGGCAAGCTTCATGAGCAGTAGCAGGAACCGATAGCCTGCACAAAACAGCGAATAGAACTACTAAGGTAGATCGATTTTGAAGCTTCTTGTCAGCAAAGTTACAAGTCAAGTCAAATTTTTCGGATATTTATGTTGGACATACCAGAGCCAGTAGCCCTGTAAAGCTACGATAGCTAAGAGACTATTTGAGAAACTAACGAACTTACCGGCGTTAAACTGTGGCAGCTAAAGACATTTTCCACAACGCCGTGAGGCGGGCTTTAGAAAAGCAGCAGTGGACAATTACAGCAGATCCACTGCGTCTCAAATTCGGCGGCGTTACCTTTCAGGTAGACTTGGCGGCAGAGAAAATTTTAGCTGCAGACAGAGGAGATGAAAAAATTGCTGTTGAAGTTAAGAGTTTTTTAAACCCGTCCGCTGTTACAGATTTCTATGCAGCGTTAGGACAGTTTTTGAGCTATCGCCTAGCACTAATAGAAACTGAACCGGATCGTTTTCTATACTTGGCAGTCCCTTTAGATACGTATCAAAGCTTTTTTCAGTTGGCTTTTGCTCAGGCCGCAATTGAGCAGTATGAGGTAAAAATAATGGTATATGACTCTACTGATGAGGCAATCATACAATGGATAAAGTAGCAGAGTATCAGAAAGCCATCCAAAAGTTGCTGACTCAATATGCTCAGATAGAAACATCGAACGATGAAATAGAAGTACAGCTCATTTTTGATGACGAACGAGACCACTATCAATGGATGGACGTTGGATGGAAGGGTTCAACGCGGGTTTATCGCTGCATCGTGCATTTAGACATTCGCGACGGCAAGGTGTGGCTTCAGCAAAATTTGACCGATCAAG
>JBARVU010000190.1:0-10700 GCA_049646425.1 Phormidesmis sp.
TCTCGTAGCCCTGCGGCAGCTGAACAATAAAGTCGTGGTCTTCAGCAACTTTAGCGGCTGTTGTAATTTCTGCCTGAGTCGCGCTGAAGCTACCGTAGGCAATATTTTCGGCCACTGTGCCATGAAACAAGAACACATCTTGACTGACAAGCCCAATCGCCCGGCGCAGGTCTTTGAGATTGAGTGATCGCAAATCCAACCCATCCAGCGTAATCTGGCCCGAATTTACTTCATAAAAGCGTAGCAACAGCTTTACCAGCGTGCTTTTCCCCGAGCCCGTCGCGCCGACAATCGCCGTTGTTTTACCAGCTGGGATCTTCAGCGAGAGATCTTTGAGAATAGGCTGCCGGTCGCTATAGCCAAAGGTGACGTTCTCAAAAACAATATCGCCGCTGACCTGCATGGGCGGAAGCGCCACGCTCCCGGTAGGAATGGTAATAGGCGTATTCAGCAAGTTCATCACCCGCTGCGTAGAAGCCATCGCTCGCTGATACTGGTCGAGCGTTTCACCTAGCCGGGTCAGGGGCCACAGCAACCGCTGGGTCAAAAAGACCAGAACAGTGTAAGTCCCCGCTTCCAGATTGCCTGCGGCAGTCGCCATACCGCCGTAAAAGAGAATGCCGGTAAAGCCGATCAAAATAATAATGCGAATCAGCGGAATGAAGGCAGCGCTGAGCACAATCGCGCGACGGTTGCTGGTGCGATAGGCATTGCTCTCCTGCCTGAGCTGTTCGAGCTCGTAGCCCTCAGCCGTAAAGCTCTTGATGGTAGAAATGCCGGTCAAATTGTTCGCCAGACGAGAATTGATCGTGCCTGCTCGTTCGCGCACCTGGGCATAGCGCGGCGCCAGGTATTTTTGAAAGGCGATCGCTCCCCACACAATTAGCGGCATCGGCACCACAGCCATCCACGCCAAATTGGGCGCTAGCACGAAGAACACGGTGCCAATAATCAGCACGGTCGCCGTCATCTGCAACAGCTGGTTTGCACCTCTATCCAAAAAGCGCTCAAGCTGATTGATGTCGTCATTCAGCATTGACATCAGCGCGCCCGTACTGCGCTCCTCAAAATAAGCCAGCTCTAGCCCCTGCACATGCCGGTAAGCATCCATCCGCAGGTCGTGCTCCATTGACTGAGCCAGATTTCGCCACAGCAGCTCATAGGCATACTGAAAGGCCGACTCTAATATCCAAACTAAAAAAGTTAGCGCCGAGAGGACGATGAACTGCGATCGCAGCTCTGTCACCCCCCACCGCGCCAAAATAGAGTCCTGCTGATCCACCACAATATCGATGGCAATTCCAATCAAGGCAGGCGGTGCCAGGTCAAAAACAGTATTGAGCACTGAGCACAGACTCGCCAGCCATGCCCGCCCTCGATACCGCCGACCGTAGGCTATTAGCCGTTGAAACGGGTGGCGAGATGAAATAGCCATAGATATGCGTAAATGATGAAGTCTTCCCGCTATGGACTATAGCAAATCTGACCATTCACAGTGAGCGGCAGTAGCTTTTTACCAGTCGATGCGGTAAAAACATAACGACCCCGAAACTGATTGCTTTACCAGAATGGCCTTTGATTTTGCTGCGTTAACGACACTCTACAAAACAACGCTGCTAGAAGATGTCATACCGTTTTGGGCAACTTACTCCTTGGACAAACGCTACGGCGGCTATTTTACCTGCCTGGATAGAGCGGGCAGGGTGTACGACACCGACAAGTTTATCTGGCTGCAAAACCGTCAGCTCTGGACATTTTCGATGCTGTACAACCAGGTCGAGAAGAATTCGCACTGGCTGGCGATCGCTCAAAGCGGCGCAGACTTTTTAGCTCAGCACGGGCGAGATGCTGAAGGCAACTGGTACTTTTCGCTCGATCAGGCGGGCCAGCCACTCGTACAGCCCTACAACATCTTTTCAGACTGTTTTGCGGCGATGGCGTTTAGTCAGTACGCGCTGGCGACTGACGACGATCACTCAAAAGAGATCGCGCTGCAAGCCTATAGCAACGTGCTGCGCCGCCAAAGCAATCCGAAAGGAAAATACAACAAAGCGTATCCCGACACTAGGCCGCTGAAGTCTTTGGCGGTTCCAATGATCTTGGCAAATTTATCTCTAGAAATGGATTGGCTGCTTGCGGGCGATCAGCTCGACGCGGTGCTACAACAAACCCTCGATGAGGTGATGGGAGACTTTTTAGAGAGCGATCGCCGCTTACTCTACGAGCACGTCGCGCCCAATGGCACTGCTGTCGACTGCTACGAAGGACGGCTGATCAATCCGGGGCATGGGATTGAGGCGATGTGGTTTATGATGGCGATTGCCGAGCGTCAGAACAAGCCTGAACTGATTGCTCAAGCCACCGACATTGTGCTCAGTATTCTCAACTTTGCCTGGGATGAACAATACGGCGGCCTCTACTACTTTATGGATGCTCAGGGATATCCGCCCCAGCAGCTAGAGTGGGATCAAAAGCTCTGGTGGGTACATCTAGAAACCTTGGTCGCGCTCGCGATGGCCTATCGACTGTCTCCTGAAGAAGCGCGCCGAGAAGACTGCTGGCGCTGGTATCAGAAAGTGCATGACTATACCTGGGGACACTTCAGCGATTCAAAACACGGTGAGTGGTACGGCTATCTCAACCGTCAGGGAGACGTGCTATTACCCTTAAAGGGGGGAAAGTGGAAGGGATGCTTTCATGTTCCTAGAGCCCTGTATCTTTGCTGGCAGCAGTTTGAGCAATTGAATAACTCGGAACTCTCTCAAAAAGGATAAAGAATCAATCCAGTGTGAACTGAAGCCTTATTTGGGCCAATCGAACTGAGTCTGAATCCATTTTTTGGCGCGGGTGATCGCGATTTCCCGGGTGTCGGCTCTAGGAACAGCAACCGCGCTGCCCGTAGCGTGGGTGACCCAGGCAGAATAGACCTTTTGACCGTGGTGTAAGCAGGTTGTAATCTCTACCTTCATGCCCCGATAGGTAAATGCCCAAATCACATCTAAATAATCGGGAGTAGCGATGTGTTCGTGCATAGAAGATAGCCAGGTAGACAATAAAGCTAATATCTGAGACAAAAATAACAGATGCTGTGAGTACAGTGTATTTCCTGGCGGCTGCCAGTCGGAATGAGTGCGAGGAGCGGTGATGAATATAGAGCGACCGAGTCAGCTGAGCCATAACTCTAAGATCCACGACTCTCAGCGATCGCCGAATTTTCGCATCGGCTGTGCGGTGTGGGCCTTCAAAGACTGGGTAGGCAGCTTTTATCCTGCCGGTAGCAAGGCGACAGATTTCTTACGGCTGTACAGTGAGCGGATGCGATGCGTAGAAGGCAATACGACCTTTTACTCTGTGCCTGCGCCAGCCATGGTGCAGCGGTGGGCTGAGCAAACGCCAGATGACTTTCGCTTTTGCCTGAAGCTGCCTCGCACGATCACCCACGATGGGCCGTTGATGGCTCATCTACCGGCAGCGCTGTCGTTTCTAGCGCGGATGCAGGGGTTGGGCAGTCGACTAGGCCCTTTGATGGCCCAGCTCCCCCCAAGCTACAGCCCGGCGGCAATAGATGATTTGGCTAG
This sequence comes from Phormidesmis sp., assembly GCA_049646425.1. Lineage (GTDB taxonomy): Bacteria > Cyanobacteriota > Cyanobacteriia > Phormidesmidales > Phormidesmidaceae > Phormidesmis. Next base: position 3,579 of record JBARVU010000190.1, read on the forward strand.
TTTTTTGACCGCATGGCCGCGTCAAACTGCGCCGATTGCCGTCGAGGTGCGCCACATAGAATGGTTTCAAGCGCAGCCTGCGGCTGAGCTGACGGCACTGCTAACTCGTTTAGGCGTCGGCCGGGTGCTGTTGGATACTCGACCCATTTACGCCTGGGAAGCGGAAGGCGACGCGGATCCTCAGCTGCTTTCCAATCGCCGCAAACCCAAGGTTCCTTTACAGCCAGGAGCGACAGCTGACTTTGCAATTGTTCGCTACATCAGCCATCCGCGTCTGCTGCGCAATCAGGATTATTTGGCAGGCTGGGTCAACGAGGTCAATGACTGGCTGAAGCAGGGCAAGCAAATTTACTTTTTTGTGCACTGCCCGATGGAGATAGAATCACCAGCGATCACCCGCTACTTTCAAACCCAGTTGGAATCAGCCAACGTACCAGTGCCGCCTCTCCCCTGGAATCAGCTCGCTCAGCCGCCTGACCAGCTAACGCTGTTCTAGCTGGCTATCAGGGCAGCGGGTCTGTCCGCTTGCGCGAGGCGCTGAGCGCTCAATTCAATCGCCAGCTCAAGGGCCGCTTCTGTGCTCTGTGATCGCGCTATCCCCTTCCCCGCAATATCAAAAGCCGTACCGTGATCAGGCGACGTGCGGATAAACGGCAGGCCAATCGTCGTATTCACCGCCAAGTCGAAGGCCAAGAGCTTTACCGGAATCAGCCCTTGGTCATGATAGAGCGCCAGATAGCCGTCGTGGGCGGGACTTGGCGCATCGCTGTGCCAAGCTGCCCCCGGCTGTACCCAGAGTGTGTCTGGCGGCACCGGCCCGTCTAGCTGAATGCGGGGAAACCGCTGCCGCTGAGCGGTGAGCCAGGGAATCAGCCAATCTTGCTCTTCGCGGCCAAGCTGACCCTGTTCGCCGCTGTGAGGATTGAGCCCAGCGATTGCGATCCGCGCTTTCTGTAGTCCAAAGTCTCGCTGCAAACAGTCGATCAGCAGCTCTAATTTAAGCGTCATCAATTCAGGCGTCAGCGCTTTCGGAACGGCACTGAGCGGAATATGAGTCGTGGCTAGCAGCGTTCGCATCGTCCAGCCATTGCGCGGTGACTTGGCGACAAACAACATGCCGAACCGGCGCGTATCAGACATTTCTGCTAGCAGCTCAGTTTGGCCAGGGTAGGCATGTCCAGCAGCAAGCCAGGCAGATTTGGCAATGGGAGCAGTGACAATGCCATCGAATTCACCCTTGAGGGTATGAGTGATCGCCGTTTGCAGCGTCCGAAATCCAACTTCGCCGCTGCTGCTATTTCCAACGCCATTGACCAGCCCAGCCCTCACCGAGTCAGGTATGGCAACATCGATGACGTTTAGGCTAGCGGGATCTCGGCAGGCAGTCTGCGGGGCGATCACCTTGAGCTGCTCATAGGTTTGCTCTAGATGGGTGCGATCGCCCACCACAGTGATCTCAGCCTGCTGCTCAAACCTTGAATGGCTCAGGGTTTTCAGAACAACTTCCGGCCCGATCCCAGCAGGGTCACCCAACGTCATTAACAGACGAGGCTTAGGGCCACCCGTTGCTGTCGATTGAACAGCAGCCCGGCCAGTTGAGGTAGAAAAACCAGATGCCATGAGTCACGCTTTCGAAATTGCCTTATCAATTCTAGGCGTTCGATCCAGCGACCGTAGCGCAACTCGGCGAACTGCCGAAGAAGTCTGCCGAAGAAACCTCACTGAGAAAAGTCTATGGGGAGACCCAAAACGCTCTAAAATAGCGATCAAAACCGGGCCTAGTTTGACAAGCTAAGCCAAACTCAGCAGCATCGGTGATCACAGACGCAGGAGATATTTGAGACATGGGCGGCGAAATTTTTACGACGGCTGTACTGGTTTTTGGCATGATTTTGGTCGGCCTGAGCGTAGGCTTTCTCATGCTGAAAGTCCAGGGTGGCGAAGAGTAGTGTCTCTCGATGTTTTAGAGAGCCGCAACAAATTCTGCTAGACTGAGAAACATATTAAGTTTTGTTTACATCACCCCATGGTCTTATTAGTCGTTGGCGCAACTGGCACACTGGGAAGGCAGATCGTTCGCCGAGCCCTAGACGAAGGCTATGAGGTTAAATGTCTGGTTAGAAACTTTCAGAAGGCTAGCTTTCTGAGGGAATGGGGCGCTCAGCTAGTCAAAGCCGATCTGACTGGCCCCGATAGCCTACCGCCTTGCTTTGCGGGGGTAGATGCTGTGATCGATGCCTCTACATCCCGCCCTGCTGAAAAAGAAGGCATCTACGACGTGGATTGGCACGGTAAGGTGGCGCTGATCAAAGCCGCCAAAGAAGCAGAGGTAGATAGGTTTATCTTCTTCTCGATTCTAGGGGCCGGGGAGTACCCAGACGTGCCCCTGATGGAAATCAAGGACTGCGTTGAGCGTTTTCTGAAGGAGTCCGGCCTCAACTACACCATCTTTAGACCCTGTGGATTTATGCAGGGCCTGATTGGGCAATACGCCATTCCGATTTTGGAGCGTCAGTCAGTTTGGGTGATGGGTGAGGCGGGGGCGATCGCCTACATGAACAGCCAGGATATTGCCAAGTTTGCCGTCCAGGCACTCAAGACTTCCGCTGCTGAAAACGCGACCTTTCCCTTAGCCGGACGCAGGGCATGGGGCGCCTATGAAATTATCCGCCTGTGTGAACGTCTCTCCAACCAGCGCGCCAGTGTTTCCCAAATGCCGCCAGCGCTGCTACGGGGCGCTCGTAAGATCGCTGCCTTTTTTCAATGGACATGGGATCTGGCAGATCGGCTAGCGTTCACTGAGGTAAGTGCCAGTGGTGACACGCTGGATGCCCCGATGGATGAAACTTACCAGACCTTTGGAATCGATGAAAATGAAGTGACCACCTTGGAAGACTACTTACAGGAGTACTTCACGCGGATTCTGAAGAAGTTGAAAGAGCTAGACTTTGAAAGCGGTAAGTCGGCTAAGAAGAAAGTTCCCTTTTAGGGCAGCGCCAAGCTTGACAGTATGGGTACGCATAATGGGTACGCATAGTCGGATCTGAAATCAAGCGCTACACACACGTATGAAAGGCATGTTATATTAGCCCCTGTGAGCGGTGCGCCGCTCAGTCACCTAGTGTGACCGTTTAGGGAATTAGGAGGTGATGCCCATGTCTGTAAGTGATACATACAAGGGTCTCCAGGTTGATGTCAGCCGGCTGTGCGCCGGGGCTGTTCTCTAGAACTAGCTTTAGCATCAGATTGTTAGAGCTAGATAGCTGGATTTCCTTCCGGCAGTTTGGTTTTAACCTGAAGACCCGACCAGACCGCTCTCATCTTCTCAGTATCTTGCCACTGGCGAGTCATTGCTCTAGATGGGAGCGGATGGTTTTTAAAGCGAATATTGGGCTACAGGCTTCGGTACAAAGCAAGCTGACCAGGGTCAGTTAGTGAAAATAATCGAAATTGTCCCACAGGGCTAGCTTAAGCCAAATGGATCTGCTAACATTCTTCCTAAGTTTAGGAAAAGTATGCACGTTAGCAATTCTTTGAGCTAGCTCATTGAGCGCTGTGTCATTTTAGTTCTAGACGTAGAGAAGGTTAGTCCAGTTTGAATGTTGGCGCATCGGGTAATCCCTTGTGCTTTCCCGTCAAGACAGTGATTGCTTTTTATCTATTTTAAGGTGTGAGGAGAATACGAATAATGACAAATATGCTTTGGAAAACATTGCTGGTTGCCCCTGCCGCTTTGGGCGTAGCCCTAGCGATTTCTGGTAACGCAGTAGCTGCAGAGACTGCAGACATCATCGATACTGAGTCTGCGGCTGTTGAATCAGCTGATATCACCGTTGCTGAGCCGATTCAGCTTGCTCAGGTTACGAGCGTTTCTGAGCTGTCTGATGTACAGCCCGGCGACTGGGCCTTTACCGCCCTCCAGCGCTTGGTCGAAGAGTACGGTTGCTTGGAAGGTTACCCTGACCGCACTTATCGCGGTAACCGCGCGCTGACTCGCTACGAGTTTGCCGCTGGTTTGAACGCTTGCTTGGATGTCGTCATCCAGCTGATTGGCCCTGACAGCGACCTGGCTGCTATTACTCGCCTGCAGGAAGAGTTTGCGGCTGAGCTTGCCACCATCCGTGGCCGGGTAGACACGCTAGAAACTGATGTTGCTGAGCTAGAAGCTAACCAGTTCTCGACAACTACTAAGCTGCGCGGTCAGTTGGATGCTCACTTAGTGGTTCCCTTTGAAGACGCTACCCTTTTTGTTGACCCGCTCGGTAGCACGGATCCTGCTGTTGCAACTACTGGTGACGACGGAACTGTTGGTGGCCCTGAAGCAGATGCTACCTTCGAGTACCGGGCTCGCTTGAACTTCGACACTAGCTTCACAGGTGAAGATAGGCTGCGGATTCGCTTACAGGCTTCTGACGATGCAGGTACCCTTGCAAACACTGAGAACGGTCTAGCTAGTCAAAGTGGCAACGGTCTTGGCGATGATAACCTTCGTCTAGATGATGTCTACTACAGTTTCCCGCTCGGTAGTCGCATCAGCGGTATTATTGCTGCCAACAGTGTTGCTTCCGACGACTTCGTGACCAGCACCATCGTGCCTTTTGATGGCCCTGCGGTTTCTGACGCGAGTGGCCCTGAGTTCTACGATCTGTACAATGGTGGCGATGCTTTCGGTGCAGGTCTCAACTTTGCCTTTAGCGATAACTTGGTTCTCGACCTTGGCTATGCGACTGATACGGGCAACGTCAACACTGTTGACGGTGGCCTCTTTAACCAGTACGGCTACATTGCTCAGCTCAACCTGCTGACTGATGGCTTCCTCGATGCAGCAGTTGCCTATCTAGATGGTGACCAGGGGGGTGTTGGCACTCCTGAGTACACCGTGGCTGGTTTGCTATCGCTCAACTTTGGTCGCTTCCAAGTGGGTGGTCACTATGCTTACACGCCTGCAAATGGTGGCGGTGATCTTGATTCCTACATGGGCGGTATCGCAATTGCTGACCTCTTCGGGGTTGGCAACGAATTCGGCGTGTACGGTGGTATCTCCCCCGCTCTGGATAGAGACCCTCTGTTGGTTGAGGCTTACTACGCTGTGAACGTGAACGAGTTCTTTACCTTTACACCTGCCGTTATCTATGCAGATAATGACTCCGGTACTGGTGATGACGACAACTTCTACGGTGCACTCCGCGCTACGTTCAGATTCTAAGTTCAGTTAGCTAAAGTTAACTAGCGATGGCCTTTTAGGCTTGCTAGCTATTTGAAGCAAGGAGCTCTGCATGTGCAGAGCTCCTTTTTTGTGGTTGGCAAGTTGACAGTACTAATCGGCAATCCCCACCGTAGAACCGGGATATAATATCGTTGGCCCCTTTAAGGTCTGCGAATGTTTATCTGCGAACCCTGTGGAACTATCTTGTAAGAGTGAGTATGCGCTGCTGGCGCTTATAGAGCTGAGCTTGCATTACAGCAAGGGTGAGCCGCTGCGGATTTGCCAGATCGCGGCTGAGCAACACATTCCAGATCGCTATTTGGAGCAGCTTTTGGCGACGCTGCGTCGGGGTGGGTTTGTGAAAAGTCAGCGAGGGGCAAAGGGCGGCTACCTGCTAACTCGTGAGCCCTGGAGAGTGACGCTTCTAGACGTTGTAAGCTGTATCGAAGGCTTTGAAGCAAAGACCAAAGGCACAAAATCGCCCGAAACGATTGAGGGGTCTGTGGTAGGCGAGCTGTGGCAGGAAGTGCGTCAGGCCGCAGAAACCGTATTAGAAAAACATACGCTGCAAGATCTCGTTGACAAGCGAAATGCCCGCCAGCAAGTAGATTTGATGTATTACATATAGGGCAGGCTTTTGAGGGTTAGACCCTAATACTTTCTGCCAACGACTGGTTTTAGCGAACTCAAACTGATATAAGACCTATGCGAATTGCTGACAATGTGACTGAGCTGATTGGCCACACTCCGATGGTACGGCCGCACCGTATTCCTGAGAGTGAGGGCTGCGTTGCTCAAATTTTGGTGAAGCTAGAGGGCATGAACCCATCGGCTTCGGTGAAAGATCGGATCGGCATTAGCATGATTGAGGCAGCTGAGGCGGCAGGCGATATTACACCCGGTAAAACGACTCTGGTAGAGCCGACTTCGGGCAATACCGGGATTGCCCTGGCGATGGCAGCAGCGGCCAAAGGCTATCAGCTCGTCCTTACTATGCCAGAGACAATGAGTTCGGAGCGGCGGGCCATGCTACGGGCCTATGGGGCAAAGCTAGAGCTGACGCCGGGAATGGAGGGGATGAGCGGCTGCATTCAGCGGGCCAAAGCGCTCGTGGATGACTTGCCTGATGCCTATATGCTTCAGCAGTTTGATAACCCGGCGAATCCAGCGGTGCACCGGCGAACGACGGCAGAGGAGATCTGGCATGACACCGAAGGGCAGGTGGATTTTTTGGTGGCAGGGGTGGGTACAGGCGGCACCATCACCGGTGTGGGAGAGGTGATCAAGCAGCGTAAGCCAAGCTTTCGAGTCGTCGCTGTAGAGCCGATTGGCAGCTCTGTACTGTCGGGTGGGCGACCGGGACCCCATAAAATTCAGGGAATTGGGGCGGGGTTTGTGCCCAAGGTGCTGAATCGGGATTTGATCGATGAGGTGATGACGGTAGAGGATAATGAGGCGATCGCCTACGGCAGACGACTAGCTAAAGAAGAAGGCATCCTCTCAGGCATCTCCAGCGGTGCGGCTCTGTGCGCGGCGATTAAAATTGCCCAGCGGCCCGAGAATGAAGGCAAGCTGATCGTGATGATTCAGCCGAGTTTTGGAGAGCGATACTTGAGCACACCGCTGTTTCAAGATCCAGAGCCGGTGAGCTAAGACGTGGAGAATGGGGCTGAGATCGGTCTAAAATAGCGCTATGAGAAATACTACTCGCACTGAGGCTAACCACTACGAGACGCTAGGCATTGCCAGTTCAGCCTCTCAACAGCAGGTAAAGCAAGCCTATCGCCAGCTGGCAAAGCAGTTTCACCCCGATAGCGCTAACTCTGAGTCGACTCATGACAAGATCGCCGCTGTCAATGCTGCCTACGAAGTGTTAGGAGATACTCAGGAGCGCCGTCAGTACGATGCGCATAGGG
>JBARVU010000191.1:0-3341 GCA_049646425.1 Phormidesmis sp.
CTCAGCTACCTTGCAGACCCATTGCCTGTCGCGAAGGCGTTATGGCTTGGCAGGTCAACCTTCCGACTGGCCTGCAGTTTACCACTGAGCTCCGGCAGCAAATTTACAGCAAAATTGCCCAGGTACAGACTGCCTCAGCCGATATCAGCCCACCGCCACTCGTCATCTTCACAACTGCAGATAAAGCTCGCAGCCTCTGGTGTCAGTCACCGATGGAAAGTGCCCTACAGGTATCTGGGCAGTCTACAGCGCTGTGGGAATGTCGGCTACGCCGCCTAGCCCGCTCTAACAAAGGACTTTTCCCTGCCAGTGAGTCTACCCCAGCTGCGGCCAGCGATAAGACGTTCGAACGCCTGATTCAAGGGCTGTGTGACGGTATTACAGGCATCAGTAGTGCCGATCAGCAGGCGTATGCAGCGCTGACCCTACAGCGGCTGATCCTGGTGCAGAGCGTGCAGCAGCGAGGCTGGCTGAATGGGGATACCTGGTACCTGCAAACTCGCTTTGGCAGGGCGCTCCAGCAGGGCAAACTCTTCTTCAAGACCTGTCTGCAGCCGCTTTACCAGAGCCTGTCGCTGCCAGCGCTAGAGCGGCCTTTGCCTTTGCAAGCAGCGGTGGGCACCGTCCCTTTTTTAGGGCATTGGTTTGAGACTCATCGACTAGAGCGACAATATGACACGATTGCGATCGCTGACTGGCCCTTTGAGGAGATTTTGGGCTGGCTCAGCGAGCAGACCAGCGCTGACCGGCTAAACCCCTGGATGAGCGGCGACTTAGGCTACTGGATGGAGCACTATTGGGCGCAGTTGCAGCCCCAAGCCAGCTATGTCGGGACGCCAGCATTGGCACGGCAGATGAGCGATCGCTTCCTAGACCACCTGATCTTAGACCGGCTGCACCCATCCTATCTGTCAGAAAGCCGATCAGAAAATACCTTGAACGACCGATTGTTCACCGCTGATACCAAACTGTGCCGCCGTCTGATTCAAGAAGTCTTACCTGAGCTGCGAATATTAGACCCTGCTTGCGGCTGCGGCAATCTGCTCGTCGCTATTCACCAGCGGCTCACCGAAATTTTCAGCATTCTAGTGGCCTATATCGAAACAACTCAAGACACTCAGCTCCAGATATGGCGATCTGCCCTGGTAGAACAAACGTCGTCCACAAAGCTCGATCTCTTGCAAAGGATTCAGAGGCGAATTCTTAAGAACAATCTTCACGGCGTCGAGCTGTCAGCCGGAGCGACCGAGACCGCTCAGCTTCAGCTTTTGTTACATACCATAGCAACCGCTCAGCAGCCAGCCGAGATTGAGCCACTCACCGACCTCAATTTCAACATCATGTCGGGCAATAGTTTGATTGGGCTCGTCAAAGTGGATGAAGAATCTTTTGATCGGGTCAACCCAGCCGAGACCGGCAGTATTCTCCAGGGAAATTTACTGCAACCCCTCGTAGCAGACAGCTACCAGACCATCCTAGCTGAGAAGAATCTCACTTTAGAACACTACAGGTCCCGCGATCAGAAGCTAGCAGATGCCCGCGACATTCCTGGCTATGCCCGAGCCGCGCTGCTGAGAGAAGATATTGCCAGACTTGACGCCGCCGCTCAGAACAAGCTAGATACCCTCCTGCTCAACCATATGAGCCAGCAGCTCGGGATTCAGTACAAAGCCATGCAGCTGACAGAAAAGCCTCAGCGACAGCAGCTCACGATAGAAGACATCGACATCTTGAAGCCCTTTCACTGGGGCTATCACTTCAACAAAATTATTCAGCGCGGCGGCTTCGATGGGATCTTGTGCGCACCACCGTGGGGAGCCTTTAAGCCCACAGCTGAGGAGTTTTTTCAGCGCTTTCAAGATCTCGCGGAGACTAAGAAAGTGACTGCCAAAACGCTCAAAACGTCTAAGCAAGAACTGCTAAAAGGCGACCCAGAAGTCACTCAGGCATGGCTGTTCTATCAAGATCAGTATGCCTATGTCTCTGACTACTTTTACCGCAGCGAGCAGTACGCGCACCAAAATCCGCAGGTAAAAGGTAAGCCTGTTCGCCAGCAGATCGCTCAAGAACGGCTGTTTGTAGAGCAGTGCTTCAACCTGCTAGCCCCACGGGGCACTGGCTTGGTGATCTTGCCCTACAAACTATCGGCAGTCGACAGAGCCAAATCACTTCACCAGTTCTTGCAGGAGAATACGCTGTACGACGAGCTAGCCTGTCCTGACGGCGAAGCAGCGGCGATCGCCCAGTGGAAAATGCCCTACGACAGCGCCAGCAAGCGATCAACCTGAGAAAACAAGTTCTCCCTACTCCCAGAATTATCCAACACATAGTCCGCCTGCTTGCATTTTTCAGCCAAGTTCATCTGTGCGTCAATCCTGGCCTGCGCGTCAGCCGGGGGTAGCTGATTGCGTTTCATCAGGCGTTCTTTTTGCTGAGCAGCACTGCAAGCAACCACCCAAGTCTCGCTCACTAAGTGAGTGAGGTTGGCTTCAAACAAGAGTGGAATGGCATACACCAAAGTTTGCTCCGGTGCGAAAGCTGCCGCTTTCTGGCGGAACCGAGCCCGGACAAACGGGTGAATTTGCTGTTCTACCCACGTTTTTTCAGCCGGATCGTGAAAGATGATTTGGCCGAGATAAGCTCGGTTGAGGGTGCCGTCAGGGAGGCAGATTTTGGGGTCATAGCGGTGGGCGATCGCCGTCAAAATTTCGCTCCCCTTAGCCACTGCCTCCCGCGCATACAGATCCGCATCCAGCACCGGCAACCCATACCGCCGTGTCAGATAGTCCGACACCGTACTTTTGCCAGTCGCAATCCCCCCCGTTAGCCCAATAATGCGTCTCTGATGCACCGCCGCAATTCCTTCTGCCTCAGCAAGCTATGTAACCCTTGCTATTATTACCCTGAAGCACTACTCCTGTTAAGGTGAACTAAAGGTTACGGGGCAGTATTCGCAGTGCCCAAGCTGCCTGCTGGCGGATATGTGCCCTAAAATTGGGGTGTAGTCTCTAGCTGTAGCGATGCCTCAAATTACGAAAGAACGAAAGAAAAGCTTCTCTAGCTTTACTCTCAAAGAGGCTTTTAAGTATTTGGGTATCGAAGAGCTGGAGCTTTGGACATTTGCGGTAGAGCCGGTTCCTATCAGCGATTTTTTTCGGCAAAGGCTAGCACGACTACAGCGATTTGATTTAAGAAGTTTCAAAGTTTCAAAGACGCTGCTGATTGACGCTATCTGTGAAGAAGGCTTGGAAGGATTTCAGCGGCTGAAGGTATGGAAAGGCGCTTATTTAGAGGGTGAAGATGTCTGCGGGAATGCGGACTATCTCATCGCTGAGCGGAGA
>JBARVU010000192.1:0-27012 GCA_049646425.1 Phormidesmis sp.
GGATGCTTTGGTCAGAATCGGCAGAGCTACTCATAAAGACGGTTCAGAAAAGGATATTAAAACAAGTGGTATGAATGCGGTTCGATAGGCCAGATTGGCCTCAATTTTAGCGCCTGATTGTCAAGGAACTGGCTAGTTCACAGTGCTATCTTCAGATCTGACCCGGTTCGTTAGATTCAGGAAGGCTTAGCTGGCTTGGGCCAAAGTGCGATAATACAAAAGATGTGCTCGCTATTCGGCTGCATCTCCTTACCGCTAGAAACTTCTAACCCAAAAAACCTTTAGCATGACCCTCAAGCGCATTATCCTGTCCATTTTGACCTTAATTGTGGTTTTACTAATGGGCGGCTCGCTCATTAGCAGCATAAGACAGCCGCAGGTCGGCAATCAGCTCCAGCTCTACCAAACTGACTTACTGGTGCAGGCTAGCGAATGGGACGGCAGCGGTTTACCCGAAGATGAGGTGCAGCAGTTTCGCCAGGCTGCTTTTGGTAAAGATGCTTTAGAGTCTGCCATTGGACAGTACCAGGAGGTGCGCACGGCCTCTGCGACAGGGCTAGCGAGGTTGCAGCAGCGGATGGCGACCCTTCAGCTCACAAGCGATGAGCAGATTCAACAAATCGCGGCGTCGGTAAAGCAGCAGCAGCAGCTGATCAATCAAATCGACCTGCAATCAGGCATGGTATGGGCACAGCAAGGGAAGGTTTCCAAAGCAGTAGAAACTTGGCAAAAACTAGCCGCGAGCACTAGCCAGAAGCTGAGCATGGTGGATAAAGCAACCTCAATCACGGCGGCTACTTTGGTCGATCTTTGGCAAGATCCGCCGACCGTACGCCCAGAGACAGCCGCCATTCTCAATGACAATCTCAAAGGCTGGTTTCGCTACCGTGCTCTTGAGCAGCTTTACGCCGTAGAAAATCAGCCTGAGCAGCTGATCCAGCTGCAAGCGACGGAGCGGGAGGTGGCCGAACGAACACTAATCAAGCTGAGTATCACCAGCATTCTACCTTCGCTGGGTGGACTGCTTGGCACCGCCGGACTGATTGCGTTAATAGGACAACGGCTGCTGCGAGGCAAAGCATCTATTCTGGCGGTACCCGAGGGCCAGTGGGAGGTGCCCTGGAACTGGGAAGTGATCTGGCAGGTAATCGTAGGGGGCTTTTTGTTCGTAGGACAAGTTGTGCTGCCGCTGTTGGGGCAGGTCGTGTTGCCGCTGATAGCCCGTCCGGGACTGACGCCCGCTGTTGGGGCAGCGACGTTACCCACCTCTGGCTTTGCATTTATGGCCAGTTTTGCCGATCTGGCTTTAACTAGTCGAGGCAAGGCGATTTATTCGCTGATTTTCTATCTTTTGATGGCCGCAGCCACTCTAGGCGTTCTGTACGGCTCTATCAGAACCTACTTGCCCCTCTCTAAAGAATGGTTCCGGGTAAAGCTGGTCGATAAGTGGCCGCTGTGGGGGTTCGGTAGCTATTTGATCGCACTGCCGCTGATGCTGGGAGTCTCTCTGCTGAATCAACAAATTTGGCAGGGGCAAGGTGGCAACAATCCGCTATTGCAGCTTGTACTAGAAGAACGCGACCCGTTATCGCTAGGGTTGTTTTTGTTTACGGCGGCGGTGGCTGCACCCGTGTTTGAAGAAATTCTGTTTCGCGGCTTTTTACTGCCCTCGCTGACGCGCTATATGCCGATCTGGGGCGCAATTGGCTTGAGCAGCCTCATTTTCTCGGTGGCTCATTTGAGCTTTTCGGAAGTGCTGCCGCTGACCGTGCTCGGGGCGATTTTAGGGTTTGCGTATGTGCGATCGCGCAACCTGCTCTCCTCCATCCTGCTTCACAGCGCCTGGAACAGCGTCACGATGATCGGGCTATTTGTGCTGGGCAGCGGCGGTAGCTGAACTAATTGTTAGCCTGTTGGTAACTGTGGGCTCTCTTGTATAGGCTAAGCTCAGCTTGCCGAAGACAGATTTTGGAAATTCGCACTTCTTATCCAATCTACAATTAGGTTACGACGATGTTCGACAAGTTTAAAGACCTTGCAGAAAAAGCCAAAGAATCTATCTCGGCAGCAGCAGATTTGGTTGGGGACTTTGCAGAAAGAGAAGATGTCCGTGCCGCTACTGAAGGACTTAAGAAGACAGCTATATCTGCTAGCAGCGAAGCCGCTCGCTTCTGTAAGGAGGCAGCTCAGTCAGATCTTGCCAAAGATGCAGGTGCAGGTGCTGCTGTCGGTGCTGTAATGGCAGTTCCCGTTCCCATTGTTGGCCCAGTAATAGGGGCGACTGCTGGGGCTACGTTGGGCATTTATAAAAATTTGACCCGAAATGAGCAGCCTTCAGTGGCCTTCACTGCTGACCAGAATAAGCAGGTCGACTTGTACAGTGAGATGCTTAAGATCGAAGACTTGAGAAAAAGAGGCATCATTTCTGACGATGAGTTTTCTAGCATGAAAAGAAATCTCCTAAGTAGTCATTGACAGTCATTCCTCACGTTAGCACCCTGCAATAGATCAGTCTGGCTGTAGCCTGCAATAGAGCAGGCTGGCTGTAGATTGCTCATCATCAAGTTCATTTCCAAATGCAGCAGGAGATTGTTCTGCTGGTGGTTGCTCTGGCTTCAGTATTGGATTATGACACCTGGCCGATCACTCTATAATCCAACCATCACCCTCTACAAAGCTATTCAAAAAGGCAAGCGCACAAGATTTCTAGAGTACGGCTTTCAACCAGCTGATTTTCCGTATAATCCCCCTTACTTTGATGGATGTTTCTATTTTGCTGGCCCGGATGATAGAAGCATCGCTGAGGAGTTCAATCAAAACTACCAAGGCGGAATCCTTGAGGTGACGATGGATCAGGTGACTTACGAGCGGTACTTCAAGTCACTTGAGTATTGCTACGATGTAGGGGACGACTGTGAGCGCATTGAGGTGGTTGTTCCTCAGGAATTGCTTCCTATGCTCAATCAATTTCCACGAGTCCTTAAGCCACAGTGAATAGTATGGATGGTGCAAGTTGGGAACAAATCAAATCTAAATTCAAGCTAGGCCAATTTGTACAGGGTACAGTTGAGTTTCATGCGCCCTTCGGTATTTTTCTAAATCTCGATAATGCTTCAGTCAAAGGGTTGATCAGAATCCCTGATTTTCTAGATGAGGGAGCGATGAGTGAAGAAATGTATCCAGAAATTGATACAGTCGTCGGTGCAGTTGTGGTTGGCTATAACGAGAGCAACTGCGGTGAGGTTTATCTAAGTGCAAAGCCTAGTGTTTTGCATAAGGCACTGGTTCCGCTGAGAATGCCAGCCTTAGCTAGTAGTTAGGATGACCGTACGGCGCAAGCAGATTGCTGTGATCGCGCAACCTGCTCTCCTCCATACTGCTTCACAGCGCCTGGAACAACGTCACGATGATCGGGCTATTTGTGTTTGGCAGCGGCGGTAGCTAGCTAACCGCCTTCGTACTCTTTCTCCTGAGGTGGCCAGCTATCGTCTTCTGTCTCCGGAGCACGAGGGGTGCTGCTATAGCCAGTACCGTAGCTAGTGGCGACAGATGGCACTGATGCCGCTGCAGACTCGATGTCGTTGCGATCAGTCTGTGGGTCACCAGTTGCTGTGCCATCAACGTCGATGCTATTAGATGCTGTCAGCTTAGCGGGCTGCGGTGGGGTAGGCTGCGGGGAAGTGCTGGGGGAAGGTTCAACTGCTGACACAGAGTCAGGCTCTTCTACCCCAAGCTGCTCATGGGCCTGATGGAGTAAATAAGCAATTCCCGTACGACCTGTGTCCAGTAGGCTCTTACCCCTTGCGGCAATCGGTGTGCTGGTAGTCGGAGCGCTGCCTACAATGCCTTGCTGGTCTATCCAGGTACGAATGTTTTTCCCGGCCTTGATGGAAGTATCACCCACCCAAGCCCCAAAAACAAAAAATGAGCAGATCACCAGCCAAACTAGCTGGGCTGCTTCTTTGAGGATGGTACCTGTAAGATTGAGCGCCTTCTGATAGGTCGCCGCTGTTTCGTTGGAAAAAATAATCTCCCAAAGTTCGGAAGCCTGTGTTTGAATTCGATCCATAGTTTTAACCGGGGGGTTAGTGAGTCAAGTGAATATAGCGGTTCATTTGGCTGGTACGCCTCTAGCGGAGACCACAGGTAAACGGTATCTAAAGATAGAGATAGCTATCGAAGAGAAGATTTGTGGGTGTGCATTCGGTCACTTGCTGCAGGCTACCCGCCACTCCAAACCTTTTGTAAAACCGTCTCTGGCTGGATGTCGGCGACTTTATGAGTGCTAGAGGCAATTCCTAAGAAACGAGCTTCTTCGCCCTGAGCCGGTGGCAGCATTTCCTCTGGGCTGTTTTTACCAAAGAGGGCCAGGGTAAATACCTTGAGCGCCACCGATAGCTGCATGATGTAGCTGTCAGGGGTGAGAACCAGGTCGGCGCCAGCAATAATAGCGGCGCTCTGACCCATGTTGGCAGCCGTCGCGACGGTCAGGAGCTCAGGGTCATTGTTTTTGAGTTCGGCTACCTGGGCTGAGCTGTGGTTGGTCTGCAGGAGGGCGATCGGAAGCTGAGGCTGTTTCTCGCGGAAGTCTTTGATCAGCGCCTGCCAGCTACTCGTTGGATAGTCAGCGCGGTCTGCGCCTGCGCCCGTGGTCGGGCCGGGATACATCAGTACGTAGCCATCTTTAAGATTGAGGCGATCGCGCAGCATATCGGCCCAGGCAATATCACCTTCGGGGACGTTGATTGTCGTCGGTGGCAGTGCCCCGTTGATATTGATTGCGCTGAGCAGGTCGTAGTATCGCTCTGCCCGGTAGCGGACCCGCTTAGGCTCGTCTGGCACGGTAGCCGTATAAAACCAGGGTGTGCGGGTTGTGTCGTAGGTAATTCGGGTGGGCACGCCGCTGAGCCAGAGCAATAGCCCGGTGCCCCATCGGGTATTGGTTGTGAGGGCGACTTCGTATTCGCGATCGCGAATAATCCCCAATAAATTGGCCCAGTCAGAGGAGCTATTTGCCGCTGAGAAGGCAAAGGGAATAACGGCATCGACAATTTTTGAAACTCGATAGGCAATAGCTGACTTAGGCTCAGCTACAACACCAATTTCAGCGTTTGGGTAAGCCTTTTTAATCGCTTCCAAGGCTGGAAAGAACAAAAGCTGATCGCTGATGCCACCAGGGACTAGAGCCAGTATGCGCATGCGGGTTAAGACTTATATTTTATCCGTCCATCATTTTAAGGGACGTCGGGAGATTAACGCGCTTGTTATTAGAATTAAAACCGAAATCAAGGCAAAAGAGTGCTCCAAGCTACAAGTTGGATTGGTAAGGTAGCAATGGGTTGCGTTAATTGCATGATTGACCGCCTGATCAAGCAAGTCTTTCTAACAGGTTTTGATAGTCAGTGCATTTACTTCTTCCAGCGGCAGGCGCAGGTCGGCGTATGGGTCAATCGCGGAACAAACTGCTTGTGGCTTTGTGTGGTCGTCCAATTCTGGCCTGGACAATAGAAGCCGCTGCTGCTGCTAGCTCCATTCAGTGGATCGGTATCATCTGTCAGGCTGTAGACCAGCCTGACTTTGAGAAAATTGTCAGCGAATGCGCCCTGCAAAAGCCGGTGGTCTTCATCCGTGGCGGCGATACCCGGCAGGCTTCGGTGTACAACGGATTGCAGGCCCTGCCCACAGCAGCCACCCACGTGCTGATTCACGATGGGGCTCGCTGTCTAGCTACCGCCAATCTTTTTGACCGCTGCGCTCAGGCCGCCCTAGAAACAAAGGGATTTATCGCTGCAGTGCCGGTCACAGACACCATCAAGCAAGTCAATACTCAGCGGCTCATTACTCACACCCCAGATCGCGCTCAGCTATGGGCCGCGCAGACACCTCAAGGCTTTGAAGTGAGCCTACTGAAGCGTTGCCACGACCAGGGACAGCAGCAAAACTGGCAGGTGACAGACGACGCGGCTCTGCTAGAAAAGTGCGGGGTGCCGGTAAGTGTGGTCGACGGGGAGGAGACGAATTTGAAGGTGACGACGCCGGGGGATTTGGCGATCGCTCAGTTTATTCTTCAGCAGCGGAGGTAGGGTCGCGCTATAGATCGCCGCCTCGAAGGGCCAGCAAAAAGACGACTGCAGGGCCCGAGATGACGACCAGCGCCAACATTGTGAGCTGGGCAATCAAAACAAAATCAATATTACTTAAAAAGGCCATTTATCCTCCGAACAGTTCCAGGCGAACCACATTGAGACAGTTTTACTGCCAGCATTGTACCTGTTGGCGGCGGCTGAAATTAAACTTTGTTTACAAAATTCTAAGTTTTTGATCGCCTTATCCCTTCAATGTTTCAGCCCCTTGAAGGCGCTGACTTTAGCAAGTCGAGCGCGCGCTCCCCCTCATTCCTCTCACCCCCTCTTTACCCGTCAGACTTGACGCTGCAATAGCTAGGGTAAGATACCTTAGCTAACAGGCTTCTTTTTTGTACCTTGTCTCTATAAGGCCCGATTACATCCATGGCTACCTGGCAGTGCGTTAAAAACTGCGGGGCCTGCTGCCAGCTTGACCCAGCAGACCGCCCCGATCTGGCTGACTATCTTTCGCCTGCTGAGCTGGCGCTGTACATGAGTATGGTGGGTGAAGACGGCTGGTGCATACACTATGACCAGACTCAGCGCGAATGCCGCATTTACCCCGAGCGCCCCAGCTTTTGCCGGGTAGAGGCAGAGACCTTTAGACAGCTTTATGGCACTGCCCCTGCCGACCTCAATGACTTCGCTATCGAATGCTGTGAGCAGCAAATTACCGGTGTTTATGGCACCCGAAGTGAGGAGATGGAGCGCTTTTACCAGGCTGTGGGGATCGAGAGCAGGGTCATTGATCTGACGCCCGAAGATCTAACGCTGGCGGACTAAATCGCGCTAATTAATTGCGTTAAACGGCGGCTTTACAGATAATGAACAAAATATGAAATTACGGCTGCTGTGACCCCCGACTCCCCTTTGAGCGATCTCGATCTTCCAGACGACTCGCCTGCGATTACTGTTCGTCCAACCGAGCTAGCTGAGCTAGCTGTCGATGCTAGCAACCTGCCTTACAAAGGCTTCTGGAAGGTTTTCTTATCCACCTTTGTCACGATTTTTTTGGCGGAGCTAGGCGATAAAACCCAGGTGGCGACGCTGCTGCTCAGTGCGGAGTCACAGTCGCCGCTGACCGTCTTTCTGGGGGCGGGCTTAGCGCTGATTGCCACTAGCTTGCTCGGCGTATTGTTGGGTCAGTGGATAGCTAAGCGCGTCTCAGAAGCCACGCTGGATACCTGTGCGGGTATTTTGCTGCTGCTGATTACGATTGGTCTGGTGGGGGATATTGTCGGTCGCTAATTTCGGTTGTTAGTCCCTGTTCACAGATGTTCACGAAAAGAGCCTTTCAGCGATGGATTTTCAGCTTTTCACCGTCAGCTTTATTACCGTCTTTATCTCAGAAGTCGGCGATAAAAGTCAGCTAGCAGCGATCGCCCTCGGTGGCTCCTCTGCTTCGCCCAAAGCGGTCTTCTTTGGCTCCGCTAGCGCCCTGCTGCTGGCCTCGCTGATCGGCGTCCTGCTGGGCGAAAGCACTGCGCTCCTACTGCCTGAAAAGGTGGTCAAAGGTGTTGCCGCTATTGGCTTCGGCTTGCTCGCAGTGCGCTTACTGTGGCCCGACAGTGAACCGGCAAAGCTTGAAATGTCCGGTGAAGACTAGCGCCCCACAAAGACTAACGTTAGAGCAAGTCTCTTCACCGGACATTTCAAAGCGGTATCTAAATTGTCCTAGCGCCTACTCAAATAGGGCGGCGATGTCGCGATAGCAGAGCTTCACCAGCCAGCCGGCGGCCACCAGCTTCACTGCTTCTAAACCCCAGTACAGCGCGTGTAGATAGCCCATTGCTGCGGGAACCGGTGCTGCTTCGCCGCTCATATCCAAGCTCAAATTCATCCCCAGGGCGCTCATGTGAGGCGTCAGCACGTAGGTATAGGTGAGCGCGATCGCAAACAGCAGACCGCTGATAGCCAAAGCCCACCGGCTTTGCGAACCGCTCGTGACCACGTCAAACTGACTGCGCCGCTGACGCAAGGCCAACAGCCCGCTCAAAATCGCAGCGGCACAGAGTAGCTCTACCCGGTTGAATAGCCAGAAAATACTGTATCCAGCCGTGGCAAAATTAGGCCCGGCCATCATGCCGGCTTCGTACATCATCGGCATCAGCAAAAAGTCCAAAAGGGCACTGCTGCTCAGCCAAAAAGTGACCACCAGCAGGACTAAGACATCCCAATTAAACTGCTTTAAAGAAAGTTTAGAAGTATTCATTATCAGAGCGTTCTAAAGGCTAGATTCTTTTACCTTAGCGAACCTGATAGCACTCTCCCGTAAATATTTCTTGCAAAGAAACTATCTGGCTAAAGACAAGTTTGCATCGCTTATTGTTTCTTTAACTATCAGGGTGCCTGACCGATGAGCCGAATGCCTTGAGCGACGAATGGCGCCACCTGTAGCTGCAGGTCAGCATCAGCGATTTGGGCACGCACAGCGCTCAAAATTTCCTCAGCTTGTTGCGGTGTTTCAGCGAGCGTAAACACGGTGGGGCCAGATCCAGAGATCAAGGTGCCCAAGCCCCCTTGATCTGCCATCACAGCTCTAAGCTGAGCGACTTTGGGATGGACAGGGAGAACGACTTTTTCTAAATCGTTGCGTAGATGGCTGCCAATAGCAGAGCAGTCATGAGCGCTCAGCGCCTTCATCATACCGCCGGACTTTGCGTACTGAGTCTGGGGGGGCATGATCATATTGGGAGTAGTCGCACTGGGGCTGGCAGGCGGTGCTGCCAGGCGGGCCTGCTGACTCAATGACCGGCCCACCGGTCGGTAGGTATGCTTAAACTGCTGCCGATAGGTTTTGTAGGCCCAAGGGGTAGAGACGGAGAGGGTGCTGTATTTCGCCAGAACAGCAGTGAGCTTGGGTGTATTAGACAGTGAGTCAACATCTTCACCCCGACCGGTGGCGATCGCACATCCCCCTGCCAGGCAAAACGGCACATCTGATCCGAGTTCTGCCCCCAGTTCCTGTAGCTCTATCCGGGTGAGCCCGAGCTGCCACAGCACGTCTAATCCGAACAGGGCAGCGGCGGCATTCGCGGAGCCACCTGCCAGGCCAGCGCCGACTGGAATCTTTTTGTCGATGGTGATTTCTACGCCGCCACAGCGATTGGTGCGGTTGGGAAAGCGCTTTTGCAGCAGGGCTGCCGCCCGATAAGCCAGGTTGGTATGATCTGCCGGTACCAGCGGATGGTCGCAGTTTATCTGGATGACAGAGGCATTCATCGGCCTGAGCGTGATCTGGTCGGCTAGTCCTACGCTTTGCATCACCATTACCAGCTCGTGAAAACCGTCGGGGCGATCGCCGATGATTTCCAGATACAGATTGATCTTGGCGTGGGCGAGCAGGGTGATCATAAATCGTCAGGCGGATGATTCTAGGGTAGTTTCTGAGTCAATTTCTGAGCTACTTTTCTGAAGTTACTTCTCTGAGTTATTTCTCTGGGCTATCGCGAAGCATTGTCTCATCTATCGCATCGCTCAGCGCTACCCATTCGGCGACGCCCAACCCTTCGGCTCGAATCTGAGGGTTGAGCGATAGGCGCTCTAAGGTGGCGCTGAGCGCATCGCGGTCGACGAGGCTTTGCAGATTGTTGCGCAGCATTTTGCGCTTTTGCGAAAAGCCGACTTTCACTAGCTGAGCGAGCCGCGCCGGATTTTTGGCGGGCGTCGGGAAAGGTCTGGGGCGCAGACGAATGACGGCAGAGTCTACCTTTGGTGGGGGCTTGAAGGCGGTCGGCGGCACCGGGCAAATCTCTTCGCACTCAGCCAGGTACTGCGCCCGAATCGTCAGTGCTCCATTGGCCCGAGTGCCTGGTTCAGCGCAGAGGCGATCGCTGATTTCTTTCTGCACCAGCAGCACAATATTGTCAAACGGCTGAGGATTGGGCGTGCGCAAAGTGCCCAGCAGCTTCTCTAGAATCGGTGCGGTGATGTAGTACGGAATATTGGCTACCACCTTGTTGGGTCGGGCCTGCTCAAAGTCCAGCAGCGCCTGCTCAAAGTCCAGCTTTAAGAAGTCAGCCTCAATCAGGCGAAACTGCCCCGAAGCCATATCCGCGATAAACTGCTCGCTGAGCTGCAAGCACAGATCCCGATCAATCTCGACTGCCAGCACTTTAGCTGGGGTGTTTAGCAGTCGCTGGGTAAGGATGCCCTGGCCAGGGCCAATTTCGAGGAGGCGATCGCCCGGTGCGACCTCAGCCGCCGCGACAATCTGGCTGAGTACCTGATCGCTGCGCAGCCAGTGCTGGCCAAATCTTTTGCGCGCTCTTTGAGCCAATGGCTAAGCTATCCTTATCAATATGTTTATGTTCGGTCGGCCGGCAACCTAATTCTAGAAGGGAAGCGGACACCGCGTAAACATCAGCGAATCTTATGGAGCGATCGCCCAATGGAAAAGCCTGCACCCGAAGCGATTCAAGAAAAGGTTTCGGCCACACCGCTGCGCTGCTTTACCGGGTCGCTGAGTGCGGGCGTCTTTTCTCTGCTAGCCTATCGCCTGATGCTCTCTATTGCTGAGAGCTTCGCTAACAAGCCGGTGATCTCATCTAATCCAGCAGTGGTGAATATCTCAGTAGCTGTGCGGACATTGGTGGTCGGCATGGCGGCGCTGGGGGCAGGGATCTTTGGCATCGCGGCGCTAGGACTGGCCGCGTTAGGCATCCAGCTACTGTTTCAGTCACTTCGGAAAAGCGATGAGGGATCCGCAGAGTCTGTCGAAGATACCTGAGAAAACTCATCGTGTCGCCCAAGATCTCAGCACTCTTAACCCCTTCTCCCCATGAACCAGCCCGAGCGTGATGTTCTGGTTTTAGCCGATGGCGAAGTGCCGCCTGCCGGTACTGCTTCACCGCCTCGTCAGCCGCAGTGGTCAGATACCCTGGCCTACATCAATGATCCAGACAGCTTTTGTCAAGTCAATCTGGCCCGGTATGGCCCGGTCTTCAAGAGCAGTGTCTTCGGAAACGTAGCCGTCTTTGTGGGCTCATCGCGGGCTAATCAGATGGTGTTCAACGGGGATACGCGCTATACCGAGATCGGTTTGCCGCCAACTACGATGGCAATGTTTGGTGAGTACAGCCTCTTCCAGCGGCCAGATCTGCATTGCCAGCGCAAAAGTGCGCTCAGACCTGCCTTTACTGGCCAGATGCTGTCGGGATACCTGCCCCAGATGCATCGGGTGATAGCGCAGCACCTGGCGAGCTGGGATACCACTGCCCCGATGCAGTTAGTTCCAGCTGTCGAGGCCATGAGCTTCGACGTTCTAGCGCCGCTGTTGCTAGGGATTCACTGGGCAGAGGGAGAGGCTGCTTTTAAGGGGTTGCCTGTCTCCTCCAAGGCTGACCTTAAGCGCCTCTATAAAACGTTTTTCGATGGCTTCTATGGTCTGCTGAAATGGAAATCACCGCTGACGACCTTCGGGCGGGGATACCGGGCCAGAACCAGACTGCTTGAGTTTATGCGGGCCGTCATTCAGCAGCGGCGGGCGGCCCCTATCGATCCGAAGGCAGACTTTTTAGCCATGATGCTCGTCGATCAGCAGGAAAACCCAACCGGCGTGTTTAGCGATGCCCTAATTGAAAATCAATGTCTGCTACAGCTCTGGGCGTCTCATTATGAAGTGACCGGGCTGCTGGCTTCCTGGGTCTATCAGCTGAGTCGTCATCCTGACCTGCTGGAGCGGCTGCGCGCCGAGCAGCAAATGGTGTTGGGCGATCAGCGCGATTTCAGTCAGATGAGCATAGAGTCGCTGAAGCAGATGACCTTTCTGGAAGCCACTATTAAAGAAACGCTGCGGACTCTCCCCCCGAGTTCGACGGCTACCCGGCGGCTAACCCAGTCAGTGGTGCTGGATGGCATGCTCTATGAGAAAGGCTGGAGCCTGATTGCAGAGCCGCGCATTGCTCATAGCATGAGTGACTATTTTACGAATCCTGATCAGTTTGCGCCGGATCGATTTTTGCCTGAGCGGAACGAAGGTAAGCGGTATGAATTTATCCCGTTTGGCGGGGGTGTCCATGCTTGCTTGGGCGCTCAGCTAGCGATGGTGATGGCAACCGTGTTTGGGGCTTATTTTCTAGAGCAGTTGGACTGTCAGCTCATCGGTGAGGCCAATTTTGTACAGTTTCCCCTGAGGAAAATCAAGGATGGCTATCGGGTTCAGCTCAGCCAACGGATAGCAGGCTAATCCGGCATGTGCTGATTAGCTAAGACACGAAAGCCTCGATTTGATATGAGGCTGTTTATGCTTTGATCCCCTGCCGATCTGCGCCACTCAGCACCCAGAAAAGCCTGATCGCGGAGCCAAAAAAACGACCGACGTTTTGACGCTAGGACTCTGACGCGCGATCACTCGGTGGATGCCACCTATAACGCTATCCAGAGGTTATAAATGCAATGACATTTATATTCAAGGTGGTATCGATTATGGTTCCTGGCAGCGATAACGTCTGCTCATAAAGTAAGGTATTCTGGCGACAATTAACCTATCGCCTTTCAAAAGGCGCGATCGCTCAAAAAGATCCTACCGGACACAGATACCAGACAGGAGTGAGCAGCATCCATGGCACAGATTTTTATCTCAGCGGGTCACGGTGGTATTGAGAATGGGGTGCGCGATCCGGGTGCTCGGATCAGGGGCACAACCGAAGCCCAGGAGATGATCGCCCTGCGGGATATGGTAGTGCCGGAACTGCGATCGCGTGGCTACGCCGTTTTCTCTGTCCCTGACGATCTCAGCCTGGCTCAGAGCATTGGCTGGATCAACGCCCGAGCCACCGCCCGAGCAGTGGCTATCGAGATCCATGCTGAGAGCTTTGCCAATGCCGCTACGCGCGGCGCGGCGGTCTATCACATTTATAACAATCGTGATCGCCGTGAGCAGGCCGAACTCTTGCTGCTTGCTCTGCTCAAAGAAGTTCCCGAACTGCCCAGCCGAGGCGTCCGCCCTGATACCTCAGCCCCGACTGGCCGACTCGCCTTTTGTCGCCAAACCGTGCCGCCCGCTTTGGTTGCTGAGCTTGTTTACTTGACTAACCCCAATGACTTTACGCTGCTCACCGAGCGCCGACGCAGTTTTGCCATTGGCCTGGCCAACGGCCTAGCTGCCTGGAGTCGGGCGGTCACTGGCAGTAGCCCAGCACCGCTACCCTCAACAGGGCCTGAATACCCCACGATTAATATCGAAATCAACGGCGGTGCTTACGCAGAAAAAGGCATCATCATCAGCGGCAATGCCTACATTCCGATTGATCTGGCCGATCTTTTGGGTGTTGATCTCACGCGGGGTGAGGACGTTCGCCGGGTGGGCTATCGCGGCATGGTCTATGTCAAAGCCATTGACCTCAAGCCATTTAGAGTCTCTATTGGCTGGAATGCAGCCACTCGGACGCTGCAGCTTAAGCCGGCTTCAGCGCTGAACATTTGCCCCGGCACGATTGACGTGATCATGAGCCATGGCAGTACGACAGAGCTGCAACTGTCCGTTTTCCTGCGCTCAGAAAACGAAAAAGCCCTGGATCTGTTTCCTGACCTGCCCGAGATCTACCGGCAAGAAGCCACCATTGAGGGGGTGGACTATGACATTGCTTTTTGCCAAATGTGCGTAGAAACTGATTTTTTGCGGTTTTCTGGGTTGGTGCGACCGGCGCAGAATAACTTTGCAGGCTTAGCCAACGGGGCAGGCGAGCTGGCCACTTTTAGCAGTGCTCGCATCGGCGTGCGGGCCCACATTCAGCACCTCAAAGCCTATGCCAGTACCGAACCCTTGGCCCGCGACAAAGTTGATCCGCGATTTGACTTTGTAAAACGCGGCGTGGCTCCGCTGGTAGGGCAGCTCAGCAACCTATGGGCAGCGGATCCGCTCTATGGTCAAAAAATACTGGCCCGCTTGGAAGATCTGTACAGAAAGGCCGGTCTAATTTAGGCTTTTCTTAGTCGCTTTTAGGGTGCCCAAAGCGATTAACCAGAGCGATCGCCCAAAGCGTCGAGCAGCGCCACCCGAGAAACTGACACCCGGCTTATTGGGAAACGTTCAAATTTTAGAGATGGTTGGGAAAGATGAAGACACCTCAATTAGATTTGATTTAACAGCGATTCGCGGCATTCAAGGGCTGGGTTTACGAGCTGTATTGTCTGCGATGCCAGCTTATGCTGAGCGTTATTGTCTTTTACGAATGAGCACTATCGTCATGGCTGCACAGATGACTCCCTTCACAAAAAATTGGCTTTTTCGCCTGACCACGGCATCCAAGAATAATCCGCTGCCAAAGTCGGCGCTGCGCTGGAGTTTGCGCTGGTGGGGTGGGTTGCTGCTGTGGCTGGTACTGGTGCTACCTGCTCAAGCGATGGTGGAGTTGCGAGTGGCAATCGCCGAAGGCAATAGCGCCATCAGCGTCGGCAGCTCTACCGCTGGGATCATTCGTGATGGCAATGGTCAGGCGCTCTATCAGCTTCCTGAGCTACAGGGCATTACCCTCCAAGCAGACGGTAATAGCGTAGATTTGACTAACGGTAGCGGGACACTAGCCGAAGCCAGCGCTTTTTGGCTAGAGCCCTCTGCCGATGGCTTTGTGTGGATCGGCGACAAATGGTATCGCGGCCGGGTACTGGTGACCATGGCGGGCGGTAAGCTAGCAGCGATCAACTATGTCGATCTCGAAGACTACTTATACAGCGTGGTTGGCAGCGAAATGCCGACTAGCTGGCCGCAAGCAGCTTTGCAGTCTCAAGCGGTGGCGGCGCGATCCTATGCGCTGTACAAGCGATCGCGATCACGCAACCCCCTTTACGATCTCGACGCCACTACTACCTCTCAGGTGTACAAAGGGATTGCCCAGGAAGCGCCCAGCACCATTGCCGCTGTCGATACGACCGCGAATCAGGTGGTCACCTATGGCGGCCAGGTGATCGAAGCGATTTTTCACTCTTCCTCAGGCGGCCATACTGAAAATGCTAGCGAAGTGTGGAGCAGCGATGTGCCCTACCTACGCGGCGTTGAAGACTACGACCAAAATGCGCCCGTCTACAGATGGGAGGAAACTTTTAGCCTGGAGGACTTTAGCAGTCGGATCGGCAATATCGGCACAGTCAGCTCGATTGGCGTTCCTCACCTCACTACGCGAGGCCGCGTTGCGACCGTCAGCATTACGGGTGACGACGGTACTCAAACCCTTAAAGGCAATGACATTCGCTCTGCCCTGCGACTGCGCAGCACGCGCTTCACCCTCAGCCTCGACCAAACTGCCGGACGAGTCACCGTGACCGGTTTCGGCTATGGCCACGGGGTGGGCATGAGTCAGTGGGGGGCGCGCAGTCTGGCCGAGCAGGGCTGGAGCTTTGAGCAGATTTTGCAGCACTACTATCAGAGTACGGCGATCGCTCAGCTAGAAGGATAAGTCCAGTCACTATCAGGCGTTGCTGCTGATCAAAGTGCGTATCTAGGCTGTTGGCGCTTGCTAGCTGAAGATAGCAGGCGCCAAGTCAATGAGTCTGGTGCCTGTAGTGACTTACCCTTCTACAGGATACGAAACCTATACGGATTACCTGGAAGCTGACCTCGACTCAGATATCAACCTCAGCAGTGGAGAGACGATTCAGTTGCCGCCTGAAGACGAAGCGAATACGTCTGCCGATCATTCGCCCGAAGCAGGCCCGCTAAAAGATCCGAACCGCGTTGCCGGTCACCACAATTCCACCGGTTACTGGCACATCGACGACAATTTGACTCGGGCGACCCATTGCTTCACCCTGGCGAATAAACAGGGTCGTGGGTACGGTGGTCAGCTTGGCTTCTCGCAGATATCCGCCGAGTGCGGCTGCCGCTGCCCCGGTCGCCGGATCTTCGACCACTCCCCCGACTGGGAAGGGATTGCGAGCGTGAAAGACCCGCTCACTTTCTCGCCATACGAGCTGAAGGGTGGTGAGGTTGTTTTGGAGCATGAGTGTCTTTAAAGCCTCAAAATCGTAGTCCAGTGTCGTCAGCCGATTGGCGTCGGCGACGGCTAGCACCAGATGATAGGCCCCCGCGTAGGCTTGAGCAGGCGGAATAGACTCGTCTAGATCCGCTTCTTCCCAGTCTAGGAGAGAGAGAACTTCGGTAATAAGCGCCTTTGAAGCAGGCCGATAGCTTGGCGTGACAGATGTCAGTGATGCGGAGCGCTGCCTGTCTTGAGTGCGAACGGTGACCGGAATATCTCCCACTTGGGTCGACAGGCGATAGGTACCGTCTTGGCCCTGTTCACCGAGGACAACGCCTGCGGCGATGGTGGCGTGGCCGCAGAAAGAGACTTCTGCTTCGGGACTGTAGTAGCGAGCCGTGCGATCGCTCCCCTCAGCGGGCGCAATAAATACGGTCTCTGAAAAGCCCACTTCAGCCGCGATGCGCTGCATGGTTTGCGGTGTTGGCAAGCTGTCTCCAATCCAGACCCCCGCCGGGTTGCCGCCATTAGGATCGGTGGTAAAGGCTGATAGACGATCAAGCGTTCCTGATATCTGAAGTGTTTCTGGCACCATGGCTTTGTCCTTTGTTAGGGATCGTATTAGGTTGTTGCAGCCAGACTTCTACCGGTTTGTTTGAAGTTTGTACGCCTGACAGATCGCTTCAATATGCCGGTGGTCAGTACCGCAGCAGCCACCCACTACAGAGAGATGGCGCAGCGCGTTTCTGAGCTGGACGTACTGAGCACCGAGTTCAGCAGGATTGCCGTCATCCAGGCTGTCGGATTCGTCGAGTTCGGCGTGGCTTTTGCGAGAGGCGTTAGCTCGAATGCCGAAGATTCGATCTGTCCAGGGTTCGCCGGTGGCTAGCGTGCTGTAAAAGTGGGTCGGGTGAGCGCAGTTGATCATATAGTAGGCCGGGGCGTTGCCAGTAGCTGTATCTACCTGCTGGATGGCGTCTGGAAGAGACTGCCCGGAAGGCAGATGGCCATCTGTTTCTACGGTAAATGAGATAGCAACCGGAATATTGGCGGCTTGAGCCGCTCGGCTGATGCCGATAGCTTCTTCTGAGTACGTCATGGTAATTGCGCAAACCATGTCGGCTCCGGCAGCTGCGAAGGATGAAATCTGCGGGCTGTGGTAGTGCGCGGCCTCATCAGCAGACAGGTGACTGTCGGGACTATAGCCATCTCCTTGGGGGCCAACGCAGCCGCTGACGACCATGGGAGAATGATATGTCTCGTGTTCAGTGCGAATGGCTTGCAGCAGGGCGATCGCTTCCCGATTGATCTCATCTAAGTCGCTGGCTGAATAGCTTAGCTGCTGTCCCCAGTCGGCACTCGCGCGCCAGGTGGGGCTTTCGAGGATGAGACCGACGTTGTTTTTGTGAGCGATCGCCACATACTTTTCGTAATACCGGTGCAGCGTTTCTCTGCCAATGGCATCCTTTAGCAATACAAAGGCCGCAAAATAAGGCAGCTGAATGCCTTCGTGAAACACCAACACTGTCTCCAGGCCACCGTCAGTGATGAAAAAACGGCGATTAGGCTGGCTATTGAGTGAGTTGTTGAGCTGGGGCAAGTTTTCTCTGGATGAAGCAGTTTGTTGAATCATGGTGTTAGCTGGCTGAAATGTGTTCTTTATAGGAAAAACAGAAGCAGGTAGATTAGAAAGGGCGATTACGCTGGATCGTTTCGTTGTCTAGAATGCTGAGTAGGCCATCGGTTGTGCCGCCAGGGTGAGCTACAGAAGCCTTGAGGATCAGGGCTCTTCCGGGTAGCGTCAGGGCGAGCAAAAGCATCAGGCGTGAGAAAACAGAAATATGAGATGACATGGATGGGCTTTTCGGTTGGAGTGAGCGATGGATGCTAGCTAGCTTAGAAATGGATCGGGAATAAGCAGAGAAGGTCTTTCGCTGAAAGGGGCAGGTGAAAGGGCCTTGAGATCTTCTCGGGTTCTTCCCCATTGACGAATACCCTCAATATCAGGGTTAATCGTTGCTATCTAGGAAGGCCCGCAAACATGTACCTAACTTGGGCATTGCCCACCTGCTAGAAATGCCAGTTGAGCCCGCTAATGCCCCAATCACACAGGCTGTCAAACGTTTCCCCAGGAGGTTCTTGAGACCTCCGCGCAAACAGGCGCTCAGCGCAGCGCTCGTGATTCCATTCGTTGCTCAGATTTTTATCGTGGTTGGACTGACCGGCTATTTTTCGCTGCGAAACGGTCAGCGTGCCGTCAATGCCGTCGCCTCACAGCTTAGAACTGAGATTTCACAGCGAATTCAAAGCAAGTTGGGCGACTATACAGCGCTGCCTCATCTGCTCAATCAGGTGAATGCGGCGGCGGTACGCTCTGGCACCCTAAAAACCCAGAGCCTTCGCAGCGAACGCTATCTGTGGCAGCAGATTCAGTTCTTAGACAATATTACCTGGCTGTACTTTGGCTCTGAGACAGAGGGCGCTTTTGTAGGGGTGACGCGCACTCCAGACAATCACTTTAGCGCTGTCATCAATGAACCGGCGACTGACTTTCACGGCCAGTTTTATGCGCTAAATGAAAAAGGCGATCGCGCTCAGCTGCTCGAAACGAGCCCGGATCCCTACGACGCTCGCACCCGCCCCTGGTATCGGGCAGCAGCAGAGGCCAATCAGGCAGTCTGGAGCGACATCTATCCGGCGGTGGGTCTGCAACAGCTCATCGTCAGCGCTGCATTCCCGGTCTATAGCGATGCCGGGGCACTGCTAGGCGTGGTGGCGGCAGATTTCTCGCTGGACGACATTGGCCAAGTCCTACAGACGCTGGAGATTGGCGAGTCGGGGCAGGCTTTTATTATGGAGAGATCGGGGCTGCTGGTGGCGACTTCTACAAGCGAACGTCCTTACATCACGCAGGCCGGACAGATGCAGCGCATTGAGGCCACAGCCAGCCAGAACCCGATTACCCGAGCGGCGGCAGTGAGCATTGCTCAATCGCTCTCTCAGCAATCTCGCAGCGACTATGCCCAGTCGCTCATGATTGAGGGAGAAAAACAGTTCGTTCAAGTCTCTGGTTTTGCCGATCAGCGAGGGCTCGATTGGCTGGTCGTCGTGGTCATTCCTGAAGCTGAGTTTATGACTGAGATTAGAGCAAATACGCGCACGACTATCTGGCTATGCTTGGCCTCTCTCGTTGTGGCCAGTCTGGTTGGCTGGCTGACGGCTCGGCGAATTACCCAGCCTGTGTTAGCGCTAAGCCAAATTAGCAAGGCGATCGCCCAGAGAGCCAAAACCGGGCCCAGTAAAGCAGAGCTGACCCAAACCAGCTTGGCTCGGCCTGTGTTCTCTCAGGGCATCGAAGAGATCGACACCCTAGCTCAGTCATTCACTCAAATGGCCAGCCAGCTCCAAGCCTCTCTCGTCGCGCTAGAAGAAGCGAACGAAGTGCTCGAAGACCGCGTTCAGCAGCGGACTCAGGCGCTGGCAGCGGCAAAAGAACAGGCTGAGATTTCTAATCGGGCAAAAAGTGAATTTTTGGCGAATATGAGTCACGGGCTGCGCACGCCCCTCAACGCGATTCTCGGATTCTCTCAGGTACTGTTGCAAAACGGCGATCCGGCTTCCGAAGGCGACTCCGGCCTCAGCCCTGAGCAAAGAGAAAATATCCGTATTATCAACCGCAGCGGCGAGCATTTGCTCACGCTGATCAATCGCTTGCTGGCAATGTCCACGATTGAAATGCTAAACTTGCCGCTCGATCCACCTGAACTCTCTCAGATTCCGCAGCTTTCCTCGACCGATTTGAGAGTAATGCCGCCTGAATGGGTGCAGACCCTCCAGGCGGCAGCGCTGGAAGTGGACGGCGATCGCCTTCAGCAGCTAATTCGGCAGATGCCGCCTCAGCACGCCGCCTTGAGAGAAAAGTTGGAGGCTTTAGTCAACAGCTTCGACTACGATCAAATTCTAGAAGTCACTCAGCCTGACCGGTCGTAGCGTTGCTTCTTCGAGCTATTTGACCTCTTTGTGCGAGCACTTGGCTGTAACATCTGATGAAGCAATGTCAGAAATCTATCTGAAGATATTTACCTGCGTTGGGAGGCTCCTCTTTAGATAGACGCTTAAATCTAAAAAGTCTGGTGAGATATAGCTGTACGTAACGGAAAATATACATACTATGAGAACGGTCAACATTGGCTTAACTGAAGAGCAAAGACAGGGCGTCGTTAACCTGCTCAACGCCGATTTATCGGATTCTTACCTGCTTATCATCAAGACCAAAAAGTATCACTGGGATGTTGTTGGCCCTCAGTTCAGGACTTTGCATGAGCTCTGGCAGCAGCATTACGAAGCGATCGCTATAAATATTGATGCGATCGCCGAGCGCATTCGACAGCTCGGGGGCTATCCTATTGGTACAGCCAAAGGCTTTTTAGAGAGCGCCACGCTCAGAGAGCACGCAGGCGACTTGCCTACTGCTGAAGAGATGGTGGAGCGCCTGGTAAACGATCATGAGCAAGTCATTCGTAATCTGCGCGATCACATCGACCAGTGCGGTGATGATTACCACGATGAAGGCACAGCTGACTTTCTAACTGGCCTGATGGAAGGGCATGAGGAAATGGCTTGGATGCTACGCTCTTTCCTTGAAGGGACTACCCTGACTCCGAGTGGTCAGCGGGAGACTGACCTGAAGACGCCTGCTGCTGTCTAGACAGACAGTGCCTGGGAGCCGATTGATATTCCTGTCAAGAGGCTCCTATGGCAAACGCAGGTTAACCGTCTGGTCGGCACCGATGTTGTATAAGCGAAGAAAGGCTCTAGCAGTATCTAGAGCCTTTCTTATTGGAATTTCGAACGATGTGCATGTAAAGTTATGTCTGTAGGGATACTTAGAAATCAGCAGGCGGAGAGATAACCGACCTGCTATGTTTTCTGTATAGTTGCCCTAATCGAGCGAACTTAATTATACGAGGTGTTCATATGAACCTGTTGCTAGAAACTGCTGTCGAAACGGCCGTCGAATCAGCGCCCTACTCCTTTTCATTAGTGACAGTAGGCATTGTGGGATTTATCGCTGCAACTGTTATTGGTTCTATCGCCTGGTATAACTCTAAGCGACCAGTCGGTTGGGAAGACAAGTCTCGCCCAGACATCGTACCTGATGTCGATAAATAAGAGATAAGAACACCTCCTGAGAAACCCATAGACAGATTTTTCATAGACAAAGATCAGACAAAAAAATGGTTGAGATGTGGTAATTCTTCTCAACCATTTTTTATTGTTCTATTTTTTGGTATTTACTAATGGTTCAGAATACAGTCGGCCCACTTCTGAACTCACAAGATCAACAGCGCCTACTGCTGATCGCTTAAGTCGCCAGGCTCTTCGACGTACATTTCAGGCTCAATCGCATAGTTGTTAGCGAGACCCTCGTTGCTGACAGTCTGACCAGCAGTGGTATCGATATCTCCTTCCTTCTTATCGGCAGGCTGCTTGTAGTTTTCACCCTCTCGCTCCTTCCGGGCAGCAGTTTCGGCTGGCACAATGCCTCTATCGAAATTGTCTGACTCAACGCTATGTTCGTTTTCTAATCCGTTTGCCATATGCCAGTGGTGTCCTTACTAAACTTAGATTTGTTTAATCGTAATCTATCCTCGATCAAGTTTCTCTCAGCCGCAAGCTCTACACATCTATCGAAAGCGATAGGGCTCTCCATTCGTAATAAGAATTCATATTGAAAAGTGATCTGAGTACTCTACGTACCCAGATCACTTTTGGTGCTGACCTTTTATTAGGCTGATCAAAAGAGCTGATTAATTAAAAGAAAGCATTGAGAGAAGTTAGCTGGTAGCGTCTTTGATGCCGTCTTTTACATCTTCTTTAGCGTTAGTCGCAGAAGATTCTGCTTGCTTGGTCTTGCCTTTGGCTTCTGCTTCTTTGTTATCTGTTGCTTTTCCAGCTGCTTCTTGAACTTTACCTTGAACGTCTTTAGCAGCTGCTTTGGCTCTATCGTCGAGACCCATAATCGTTCTCCAAATTGACTTAATTAACACCTAACATGGTAGGCTGTGGCTTTTGGAAGCTCATCTGTCTTACGGCTACTTTCTCTGTAGCCATAAGACAGAGCTTGCTGGGGATTTTGACTAGTCAGGAATTTTTTCAACGTCGCGGACGGCATTTTCCTTTTCGCCTTCCTTTGCTGCAGCCTCTACCTGCTTGTCTTCCCCTTTTTCTTTGAGCTCAGGGTTGTCGTTCGCTCTGCCAAAAGCCTCTTGAATCTTCCCTTCGGTGGCTTCAGTAAATGCCTTTGCTTTATCGTCAAGACCCATGATTGTTCTCCATTGAAAAATACATCACTATGGTAGACCTTTAGTTCATAGCTAGGTCTCTACCGTAGGGTAATATTTTCCCGTAAGATAATATTTTTCAACAGTTCACTGAGCTGTTCAGATGACGTTGTACGCGCCAGGGACTGCTTGCTTACCAATAGAAAATTACCGCTTTGCAGGATAATAGAACAGCGTCAGCCGAGTCACTTCCTTGGGAAGCCGCCGCTGCGCTAGATCTCATGTCCTCTTAAGTAATACGCCTCGCTAGGCGCTTTTATCATTGCCATGTCCGAGAAGAGCAAACCTACTCTAAAAGCCGGATCTTCTGAACCGTTTGCTAGAAAGATAGTGCCCAAACCTAAGCACGATAGGCCCATTCCACTCCGGCTGCCTTTCTTGGCTTTAGTTCGCTATTATTTGCCGCCGTCTATCTATCGTCCGGTCATTCGAACCGCTCGCAACGCTAGCCGGGCATGGGCTGTCAATGCAGGCGATTGGCATTGGCTAGCCAGTAATCCGGTTCCGCTAAAAAGTCTGAACCGCAATCTGTGGCGGAATGCTGAGCCGTCATTCAACTACTACATCATGCTGTTTCTCTCGGGGGTGATTTCGTCGCTAGGACTGCTTGCCGGCAGTACTGCCGCCATTATCGGAGCGATGATCGTAGCGCCACTGATGGGGCCAATTACCGGCATGGCATTCGCAATCACGATGGGAAATCGCCGCCTGTTGAAGCGGTCAGGGATGTCTGTCGTGACCGGTGCGCTGCTCACGGTGATGACGGCCTATCTGATCTGCGAGTTGGTGGGCCTAAACACACTGAATCCAGAAATCTTAGAGCGAACTCAGCCTACCTTAATTGATTTGGCGATCGGGTTAGCGGCTGGGGCAGCAGGGGCTTTCGCGACGACTCGGCGGGATGTGGCAAGTGCGCTTTCGGGGGTGGCGATCGCCGTTGCGCTGGTACCGCCGCTGAGCGTTATCGGCATTGGCATAGCCTTTGGCTCTCAAGATGTCGTGGTCGGATCGAGTCTGCTGTTTTTGACCAACCTCGCTGGGATTATTCTCAGCGGTGGCCTGATCTTTGTATGGCAGGATTATGGTTCTCTCAGGAGAGCTAGACGCGGCCTGTTGGCCTCTACGGTGATAATTGCGGTTCTGGGGATACCGCTAGGGTTTTCTTTGCGCCGGCTGATTGTGCAGGAGCGGGCGAGGACGCTGGTCGGCAGTATTATCCGTAGCGATGTGTCACCCTTTGAAGACGCAACGATTCGTCGACTGCGAGTCGATTCGCAAGGAAAAGTGATGATGGTAAGGTTGGAAGTGGCAGCGACCGGTAATGTCTCAGCAGATCAGGTGAAGTCAACTCATCAAATTTTAGAAAGAGAACTGGCCCGACCGGTTAATCTAGACATCAGCGTTTTTCCCGTACGAGAGTTTGCTGTAGAGGCAACAAAACCAGCGGCTGCCGGCAAATAGCCTCAGCTTTATTGATTTCTCTACAGCTCAGTTTTCTAGAGCCTGGGGAGTGAAAGGGTAAAGGTACTGCCCTGTCCGACTTCAGACTCTAAAATAAGAGTACCCTGGTGCATTTCAGCAATTCGCTTAGACAGGTGCAGTCCGAGGCCGCTGCCTGCTCGCATGTGCTCACCTTGGTAAAACCATTCGAAAATCTTATCTTGAGCTTCTTTCTCAATGCCTGTACCCGTGTCAGCGATCGCAATCTCAATTGCCTCTGGTGAAGGGATAGCCTCGCAGGTATGAGGGTTGATCGACAGCCGAACTGAAATGCTGCCATGGTCGGTAAATTTGATGGCGTTGCCCAGAAGGTTAGTCAGCAGTCGCCTGAGTTCGATCCGATCACCCGACGTCCTGTACTGGTTCTCTAAATCTTCAGTCAGCTTAGCTTCCAGGTTGAGCGCGAGGTCTTTCTCATCGGCTAAGGGCTTCAGCTCCTGCACGACTTCTTTTGCCAGCGCATAAAGTGATAGCGGTGATCGCACCAGCTTCTTTTGACCCGCTTCGTGTCGATACACCTGAAGCAGCGTGTTAGTCATCTGCAACAGGTTTTCGTTGTTGACAATCACGCTTCCAATCGCCTCGCTCATCTCCTCTGGCGGTGAGCCAAAAACACCTTGCAAAGAGAGGTGAAGCATCCTATTGGCAGCTACCAGCGGCGTGCGCAGGTCATGTGTGAGTCGAGCCACGAAGTCATCGCGCTGACGAATCATAGTTGCTTGCTCGTCTATACTGTGCTTGAGCCGGACGAGCGATCGCACCCGCGCCATCAGCTCATCAATATCGAATGGCTTGCGGATAAAGTCATCAGCGCCCGAGTCTAATCCTTCCGTCAGGCTCGACTGGTCATGCGCGGTGACCAGCAGAATAGGAATGTAGGGAAGCTGCTTGTCCTGACGAATTTGCCGTGTCACCTCATAACCGTCTAGCCCCGGCATCATCACGTCTAACAGGATAAGATCCGGTGGCTCAGTCGCCACATAGTCTAGAGCGGAGCGACCGTCATTGACACAATCGATATGGTAGTCGTCAACATCTCCCAAAATAGACTCAATAATGAACAAATTATCAGGGATGTCGTCAACTGCTAAAATAGTTACAGGGTGAGCCGTCACAGATTTGGAACTGGGGGAAGAGCTTGTTATTTGGCGCATTTAATACTGAGCGATCACCCTTATGCTCACCTCTCAATCACCGTCAAGCTTGCCAAGGCAGTGACAAGAGCGCAAGATCAAAAGAATGATACGACAGAGACGTCACTAGCATGTTTCATGCGATGTTAGCATTCCGGTAGTGACACCTGTTTCTAACTAGAGACATAGACCCTTGAACAAAGTGCCTGTGGGAACAGGTCGTCTAGGCGCTATCTACGACGCGATCGCTGGCTAACAGAAGACTTTGCAGATTCTAACGGCGTCACCTCAACGGCCGAGGGATCGCCTTCGTAAACGCTAACCTCTCTCGGAATTTCTACTCTAAAAGTAGAGCCTTCGCTCGCCGCACTGGTGACGGTAATATTTCCGTGCATCATCTTGACCAGTGAGTGGGTAATTGCTAGTCCTAATCCCGTTCCTGAATGCTGACGGGTTACTTTCTGGTCGGCCTGATGAAAGGGGTCGAAAATGTAAAGCTGGTCGGCAGGGCTAATCCCGCAGCCCGTATCGATAACTGAGAGGACAATCGTATTTTTTTGACCAGGCAGCTCTTCTATCTGTATCTGAACAGAACCATGAGCAGTGAACTTAATGGCATTGGAGAGCAAATTGACCAAAATCTGACGGACGCGCATAGCGTCATTGACAATTATAGGATTGCTCAAACGGATATTGGCCTCTATCCGCAAAGCTTTTTGCGTCGCCAGGGACTTCAATTCTGCAATTGTTTGCCTGACAAGCTCGGCTAAGTCCATCTTTGCTGGAACAAGATCTAGACGGCCCGCTTCAAGCTTAGAGAAAGCCAGAATGTCGTTGATCAGCTCCAGAAGATTTCGGCCATTTGCCAGTACCCGGCCAAGCATATCCTGCTGATAGTTGCTTAAAGGGCCTTTTGCTTTGCTCAACAAGATTTGCGAAAAGCCGATGATCGCGTTCAGTGGCGTTCTCAACTCGTGAGACATGGTGGCTAGGAACTCTGACTTTAGCCTGGATACCTCTTGCAATCGCAGGTTTTGCTTGTAAATATAGCGCCGCTGTCTTGCTAGCTCTTTATTCTGCTGCTCTAATAGCCTGTTCTTCTCTCTGAGATCTCGGTAAGCGAGATCTATCACCACCTCTGCCTGATAGACTTTGATAGCGCTACGCACCAGTCGAGAAATAGACTCAGAGGAGAGTTTTCCCTTCGGCAAGTAGTCTGAAGCGCCTGCCTTCATCAGGTCTACAGCAGTTTGCTCGTTACCCTGGCCAGTGAGCACAATAATGGGGGTTCTGATACCTTGGCGGCGAATTTGCTGAGTCAGTACCAGGCCATTCGCGCCGGGTAGGTTGTAGTCCAAAAAAATGCAGTCACAGTCGCTCTGGTCGATCATTCGCAGTGCCACCTCAGCGCTAGCGGCCTCTGAGATGACGACATCTAAGTAAGTGCCCTTCAAAGCTCGCTTGAGCGCTATTCGATCCACTTCGTCATCGTCGACGATAAGTATCTGTAAAGCTTTCTCTAGAGTAGTAGACATTGTAACTCAACTGAGCTAAGCGCATTTTAAAGACGGCAACCAGAAGGACTGGCGAACATTAAAACAGGAATATAAGGTACAGTAGCAGCGACTTCGAGCAGAGAAGATGCGTTTGATCAGCAATCCCAGCTAGCTTACTGTAACCCTCAAAACAGGTTGCGCAACAGCGTCAATGGTGATGTATCAGTGACAATGCACTAACCTTAAGACATATCGCTCGCAGATACCAGTAGGCAGCAAGCGGTATGTTCGACTTAGCGAGAGAAACTTATCGCTAGGAAATTTCACCGCTAGGGAATTTCGCAAAGTGTCCAGTAGTGATTAAGCGCAGCCATCACTTCTGCAAAGTTAGTAAAGGTGACGGGCTTAAGAATGTATCCGGCTACGTTGAGGTTATAAGCTTCTACTCGATCTCGCTCCTGGTCAGAAGTTGTGAGCACGATCACAGGCGTTGCGCG